>PKUI01000161.1 GCA_002869605.1 Desulfuromonas sp.
AGGATACGTCGGATGTCGGGGAAAAAACCCATGTCGAACATCTGGTCGGCTTCGTCGAGCACCAGCACCTCGAGCTTGTCGAGCCGGATGGTCCCCTGCTGGAGATGATCGAGCAGCCGCCCGGGACAGGCGACTACGATCTCGACGCCCTGCTTGAGCTTCTGAATCTGCGGGTTGATATTCACGCCGCCATAGACGGTGATGCTGCGCAGGCCGGTCTGTTTGCCGAGAGTATTGAGTGCATCGTTGATCTGCTCGGCCAGCTCGCGGGTCGGGGCGACAATCAGCGCACGGACCTGTTTGCGCGGTCCCTTGACCAGGCGCTGCAGGATCGGCAGGCCGAAAGCCGCGGTCTTGCCGGTGCCGGTCTGGGCAAGGCCCATGACGTCGCGCCCCTGCATGACCTTCGGAATAGCCTGGGCCTGAATCGGGGTGGGGGTGGTGTAACCTGCGGCGGTAACGCCGGCGGCTACCTGGGGGTGAAACTTGAAATCGTTGAACTGCATGGTTTCCTTTCGTGCGTCCGTTCGAAGCACAACAGGCCATTGAATGTTCCGGCCCGACCTTGCGACGAGTAACTTGACGCCTAGCTCATAAAAAAAGCCCCGGTCAATACCAGGGCTTTGCGGTGATGTTGTCATCTGCTTTGCGGTGATACGTACTTTATGCAATTTAGCAGCTTTAACCTACCGCTGTCAATCGTGTGCCGTCTGAGGCTACGAATACGTAAACCATTAAGGCCCGGTTACGATTCATCGAGGCCATAGAACCTCCGCAGCCGTTCACGCTCACGATTACGCTCCTGCTCCAGATTCTCGAGTTGCTTCTGGTACTGCTGCTCGGCCTGCTCGCGGTTTTTCTCCAGACCCTCGAGGTACTGCTGCTCGAGTTTCTGCTCACGCTCGCGGTAACGCAGCTCCAGCTTCTCGCAATCGGCGTCATAAAGACTCACACGCTCGCGCTCCTGATCCATGGTCTGGGTCTGCTCATGTAACTGCTCACCACCCATCATGCCGCCGGACATGCCACCTCCAGATCCTGCTGCGCTACCTCCAGCGGCTCCGCCGCGGGCGAGTCCGAAACCGGGCAGCAACAGTAGTGCCGCTGCCAATACCAACCACCTGCTCGTCTTGTTCATTTCGTCCTCCTTTTCGCCTACTGTTCTCAATATAAGTGTATACCGGTCACCGCCCTACTCAATCCTTTACGATATGTTTTGTGTGTTAATGTTAATGTTTTCAGGTGAGCTCCATAATTACAAAAAAACCCTGCCTTCGCAGGAAGGCAGGGTCATGGTTGAGCGGTTAGAACAGGCGACTACGGAATGGCCACGCTCCAGGCCGGCAGGGTATCGAGAACCACGTTGAACACCGGGAAAACCAGCAGGTAGGTCACCACGACGGTCAGCACCACACCGAGGATATTGAGACCGAAGCCGGCCTTCGACATCTGCGGGATAGTCACGTAGCCGGAACCGAAGACGATGGCGTTCGGTGGCGTGGCGACCGGCAGCATGAAGGCGCACGAGGCAGCAATCGCCGCCGGCACAACCAGTAGCAGAGGGCTCTGTCCCAGACCGATGGCGACAGCGGAGAGGATCGGCATGACCATGGCGCTGGTGGCGGTGTTGGAGGTCAGTTCGGTAAGGAAGATGATCAGGGTCGCGGTAGCGATCACCAGCACCAGCACCGGGGCGTGCTCAAGCAGTCCGACCTGACCGCCGATCCAGTCGGCGAGCTTGGTCTCCTTGAAACCGGCCGCCATGGCGAGGCCGCCGCCGAACAGGATTAACACACCCCACGGCATCTTACTCGCCCATTGCCAGTTCATGACGAACTGGTTACGCTTCATGTTCAACGGGATCAAAAACAGCAGCAGCGCACCGCTCATGGCGATGGCCGCGTCGGTGACCAGTTTCGGCTCGGGGAACAGGAAAACCAGCTGCTTACGGAAAATCCACCCCAGGGCGGTCAAGGTAAACACCGCCGCGGTCCAGCGCTCACCGGCGCTCATGACACCCATCTCCTTGAGTTCCTGGTTGATCAGCTCGCGACCGCCAGGTACTTTTTTAAGCTTGAGCGGGTAGGCGACACGGGTCAACCAGAGCCAGGTCAAAGGCAGCATCACCACCACCAAGGGGACGCCAACCTTCATCCAGTCAACGAAGGAGATTTCAAAGCCGTAAGTCTTGTTCAGGTAACCGGCGAGGACGGTGTTCGGCGGGGTACCTATCAGCGTAGCGATACCACCGATGGAAGCAGCGTAGGCGATACCAAGCATCAGGTTAAGGCCGAAGTTGAAGTTCCCCTGTGAGAAATCGATCTCCTTGTCGAGTCCCTCTTTTTTCCCCTCTTCGACCACATGGCTGATGATCGCCAGTCCGATCGGCATCATCATCACGGTCGTGGCGGTATTGGAGACAAACGCCGAGAGTACCGCGGTAGAGGCCATGAAACCGAAGATCAGGCGCGAGGGGGAGAAACCGACGACCTTGACGATGTTCATGGCGATACGGCGGTGCAGGTTCCAGCGCTGCATCGAGAGGGCGATGATAAAACCGCCCATAAACAGGAAGATCAGGTGGTTGGCATACGGAGCCGTCGCCGCCTGGGTCTTCATGATGCCGAGCATCGGAAACAGTGCGATCGGCAACAGGCTGGTGGCAGGGATCGGAATCGATTCGCACATCCACCAGGTCGCCATCAGCAGGGCTATGGCCGCCATCTTCTGCGCGCCTGGCTCCATGCCGGCCGGGGTCGGTGCCAGCAGCATGGCGACAAACAGCAGCGGACCGAGAAACAGGCCGATCTTCTGGCGACGGGTGTACTCACGTGGCTCACCCTCCTCGATGCCGTCGGGGGAGGATTTGAGACGCCGGTTGTGCTCGGCGGGGGCCTCGTCGATCTTGTCGGCAAGATCGATATCGTGCTCGAGGTTCTCCTCGCGCAGCTGGGCGTTCTCCTTCAGGGTGCGACGTAGTAGTGCAAGGGGACGAAACAGCACCAGTGCCTTGGTGTCGTCATGCATCTCCCAGAGGCGGTTCCATGCAACAGAAATCATTACCTATATTCCTCCATTCGAATGGGCTGCATATGAATGCAACAAAAACGTTTTGAGGAATAGCAACAGCAGTGCCGAACATCGAATATCCGCGTAAACAAGCGTTTTTTAGAACCGCCCGAGGGACGTGTTTACAGCATGTTAGATCGACGTTTTAATTTTTAGCAGCTCACCAGTCAACCACCGTTTGGCTAAATACAGCCAGCAATCAAACAAAAAAAGCGGCCAAATTTGGCCGCTTTTTTTAAAAAACTACCGCCTGACGGGTCAGGCGTCACCGGCATCGAGATTGATACCGAGCTTGCCAAGTTTGTAGCGTAGGGTGCCGCGCGGCACGCCGAGCAGGCGCGCGGTCTTGGCGACGTTGCCGCCGGTGATCTGCACCGCGCGACTGACCAGATCACGTTCAAAGTCACTGACCACGTCGTCGAGCTGAATGCCGCCCGGCGGGATCTCGAGCGATGGTTTGAGCCCTGCCCCGCTCGAATCGCCGAGGATTTCGCGCGGCAGGTGCTCCGGTTCGATCACCTCCCGGTTATGCATGATACAGATGCGCTCGACTACGTTGCGCAGTTCGCGCACGTTGCCCGGCCAGTGGTAACGCATCAGCAAATCGAGCGCCTCGCGCGACAGTTCACGCACGTTGCGGCGAAAGGCGGTGGAAAATTGACGAATGAACTGGTCGAGCAGCACCGGGATATCTTCCTGGCGCTTACGCAGCGGCGGCAGGTGGATCGGGAAAACATTGAGCCGGTAGAAAAGATCCTCGCGGAACTCGCGCGCCTCAATCGCCGCGCGCAAATCGCGGTTAGTCGCCGCGACCACGCGCACGTCGATGTCGATATTGCGCGTGCCGCCGAGCCTGCGGATACGTCGGTCCTCGAGCACGCGTAGCAACTTGACCTGCAGGTTCATGTCCATCTCGCCGATCTCGTCGAGAAAAATCGAACCAGTGTGCGCCTCCTCGAAGAGGCCGATCTTACGTGTACGCGCGTCGGTAAAGGCCCCCCGCTCGTGCCCGAACAACTCGGTCTCGAGCAGATTGAACGGCAGGGTACCGCAATTGATCTCAACGAAAGGCTGCCCTTGCCGCGAACTGAGTTTATGAATGGCCCGCGCGACCAGCTCCTTGCCGGTGCCACTCTCGCCGGTGACCAGCACCGTAGCGTTGTCGTGCTTGGCGACCTCTTGGACCTGGTGGTAAACCTCGAGCATCGCGGGGCTGTTGCCGACCATGTCGGCCGCATCGAGCCCTGACCCGCCCCGCTTGAGGTGACGCACCTCGCGACGCAGTGACTGGGTCTCTAGTGCCAGCTTGACGATCAGACGGATCGCGTCGGCCTTAAAAGGCTTCTTGATGTAATCATAGGCGCCGAGTTTGAGGGCCTCAACGGCACTCTCAACGGTGCCATAGCCGGTGATAATGATCACCAGCACCTCGGGGTCAATCTCGCGCAGCTGACGCAACACCTCGAGCCCACTCTGTGCACCGAGGTTCAAATCGAGCAGCACCAGGTCGACCTCCTCCTCGGAGAATATCTTCAGGGCGCTCTCCGCCGTCTCGGTCGAGATCGGCCGGTAGCCGTCCTCACCGAGGATCCGCTCGAGGTTCTCGCGGATGAAGGCTTCGTCATCGACGATCAGTATCCGTTCCATGTACCCATCCTGCCAGTTGGCTAATTTTCGCCACATGGTATCCAGATCTTGCAGTCATGGCAAGCAATGCTTTGATCAGGCAAGAAAAAAACGGTCAATTTTCGCCGGACACCGGCAGGATGACCTCGAAGCGGCTCCCCTCGTCGGGACGGGAGTCGACTTCGATGCGGCCGTGGTATTCGGAGATGATGTTGTGGGTGATCGCCAGCCCCAGTCCGCTGCCGGCGTCCTTGCTGGTAAAGAACGGCTCGAAGATCAGCGGCAGACGCTCCGCGGAGATCCCGGCGCCGCTGTCCTGAATGCAGACATGCACGCTCCACTCCCGCGCAAACGCCCGCATCTGCAGCCTGCCACCATCGTGCATCGACTCCAGGGCATTGGTCAGCAGGTTGAGAAACGCCTGCTTGAGCTTGCCGCTGTCACCGGTAACGCGTGGCAAATTATCGGAAATATCGACCTGTAGCTGCACCTTTTCCCGCTCGCATTGGCGCCGAAACAGCGCCAGCAGTTCATGCAACAGCTCGGCGACGTTTAGGGGACGCAGCTCGGTCGGTGTCGGCAGCGAGAAATCGAGCAGACCGTTAACCAGTCCCTCAAGGCGTTCGATTTCCCCGAGCGCCTGGCGGATCAGGGCCTGGTCGTCGCCCTGGCCGAGCAGGCGGTCGTGCAGTTCGTCGAGCAGCAGGTTGACCCCGGTGAGCGGGTTGCGTACCTCGTGGGCAATGCCGGCCGCCATCCTGCCGAGCGAGGCGAGCCGGTCCATGCGCGCCACCTGCTGGCGCATCTGCACGCGCTCGGTGACATCTTCGACCGACAGGATCTGCTGGTTATCACGGGCAGAGAGCGGCAGCAGCGCGAGACGAAAGGTGCGGATATGCCCTTGCCGCTCAACGGCCACGTAGTCGCTCCAGCGCTGCTCCGCCAGTAACGGGGCGTCTTCGAGAGCCGCCACGATCTCCGGCCAGGAGCAGAGCAGCTCGGCCAGCGGCTGAGGGTCATGCGATTCCTCGAGCCCTAGCAGCTGCCGTGCAGGACCGTTGATGTAGGTGACCTGGCGCAGGGCGTCAAGGGTCAGCAGGCCGGCCTCGATGTTTTCAACCACCGTCTGCTTGAAGTTACGCTCACGCAGGATTTCGCGCCGCGAGCGGCGCAGCGCCTGGAGGGTCTTGAGCAGGCGCAGGCGGCGGGCGTTGAGTTCATCGGCCATGGCGTTGAACGAGTCGGTGAGGTCGCCGACCTCATCATGGCCGCTGACCGTAACCCGGGTGGCGAGCTTGCCCCGTGCCATCTCGCGGGTGCCGAGGGTCAGTCGTGCCAACGGGCGGGTAATACCGTGGGAGAGCAGGTACGCCGCCACGAACACCATCACAACCGTGAGGGTGATGAGTGCCGTCGAACGCTGCACGAAGCGAGTGATCTCCTCGCGGATAATCTGCGAGGTGGTCAGCGCCGGCTGATGGAATTGACTCAGCTCGGCACCGATGGTGATGCCGCCGAACACCCCGCCCTCCTGGTAGCGGCCACCACGGTAGAAAATCGGTGCATAGGCCATGATCTTCTGCGAGCCACAGACATTGGTCACGTCGACCTCGCCGCTACGCCCAGCCAGGACATCGCGAGCGACCACCGGGTAATTGGGATGGATAAAGTCGGCATGCCGCAGGTTAAACGGCACCTCACCCGCCTCGATGCGCTCCTTGGGAGTCTCACGGGAATAGGCCGGCACCTGTTGCCCGTCCCGGTCTAGTCCCCGGATATCCCAGAACTTGGGGTGGGCGATCATCCAACCGGCGTCATCGAACATGAAGGCGTAGTTACCGCTGGCGTAGGAGGGGAACACGGTGAAATGCTCCTTCTCCGGGGTCAGGTGCAGGGTAAACTCCATCAGGTGGCGGTGGTCGAGGCTCAGCACCAGAAATCCGCTGCGGGCACCTTCGGCGTCGTAGAGCGGCGCGGCGAAACGAATTACCCCCTCGAAGCGGGCTCCTTCGACGGCCGCGCGGGCATTTTTAGCCCCCCGCAGCTGCTCATCACGCGTGACGTACCAGCCGGTCACCGGCCCGATGTCGAGTTCTCCCGGTGCCAACTCGAGTGCCCGGCGGAAGTAGGTCTCGCTTTTATAGGTCGTGTTGCGCGGATCGCTGACATCACGCAGCATCGCGACCGGCTCTCCATCGACCAGACGCAACCGTTCGCGACCATCGAGTCCGACAAAGGCGGCCTCGCAATACAGCGGTCGTTGGCGACGCACCTCGCGCCACTCTCGATTAGTTCCCTCACGCGACCAGACTTCACGCGTGTGCCCGTCCAGAAATTGCTGCCACGACGTAGTGTTGCGCGGAAGACGGCTCAGGTCCCAGAAGTCCCCTTCGACCTCACGCAAAAAATCGCCAACCGATAACGCCACGGTCTCGGCGCGCAGACGCAGCGCCTCGGCGGCCTGGGTATCAAGCGCGGCATTGGTGCTGCTGGTCAGAAACTGTTCAGCACTGCGCAGGTTGCTGACGGAGTCGTAAGCAAGAAACGCCAGTGGCACCAGGGCCAGAACGAGAAACGCCAGCAGGAGCTTGAAATGGAGCTTAAATCGGAACATGCGCGGGATTATAGCAGGAACGGACAAACAGAGGTGGGCAAATTGCCGGGGCTATGGTGCTTTGCGTACGCCATGGGGGTGCCATGGAGACACCATGGGGGCGTATGGGATGCAATAAATGACAGGCAGGTTCTTACACGGCCCGGTGACGAAAGTCCTCGACGATGCGCCGCGAATCGATCGCCAGCGGCAGCAAACGTTGGTGCTTTTCGAGCGCCTCTTCGAGCGACGAGGCATCGTTAATCAGAACATCTTCGTGGGCAAAAAAGGTCTTGGCGACATGGCGCCCGTCGTGACGCAGAAAAACCAGCACTTCGTAAATGTCGCTGCCGACCTGGACTGTCCCCTTGTGGATCAGATTTTCATTCATCATTTTAATGATCTCCACCTCGCCTATGAAGGGTTGTACATAAATTACACAAGAGCAAAGAGCAGGCCAATCCACAGAGAAGACAGGATTAAACAATGAATAGCTAATAACTATAAGGGGTTGCAAAAAAGAAAAAGGCGCTGTCGTTGTCGACATCGCCCGGAATGCGCAAAATGAATACGCTAAAAGACTAAAACGGTTCGGTTATTTTCGCCGGGTCACGACATAATCAGCCAACTCGAAGAGGGCTTCCTTAGCCTCGGAATCAGGGAACAGGGCGAGCCGTTGCTTAGCCGAGGCGACCATCTCCAGGGCGCGTTGCCGGGTGTGTTCAATCCCCTGATGTCGCTCGATGATCCCGCAGACCAACTCGAGATCCTCTGCCGAGAGCTCTTCCAATTCGACGATGCGCGCGACCTCGTTCCGCTCCGCACCGCTGCATTGACGCAGGGCATGGATCAGCGGCAGGGTAACCTTCCCCTCGTAGAGGTCGTGCCCGCGCTGCTTGCCGAACTCGTTCTGATCGGCAACATAGTCGAGGGCGTCATCCATGAACTGAAAGGCGATGCCGAGGTCCATGCCGAAGTCGTGGAGCGCCCGCTCCTTCTCCTCCGCAATGCCACCGAGGATGCCGCCGATCCGGCAGGCCGCGGCGATCAGCACCGCGGTCTTGTTGCGAATCACGGTCATGTAATGCGACTCTTCGATATCGAGGTCGCAGGTACTAATAAGCTGCTGAACCTCCCCCTCGGCAAGCCGCTTGGTCGCGTCCGCGAGGATCTTCAGTATCGCTAGATCTCCGTGGTTGACCATCATTGAGAAAGATTGAGCAAACAGAAAGTCCCCGACCAGCACCGAGGCCTCGTTCCCATAAATGGTGTTGGCCGAAGCGTTGCCGCGCCGCAAATCGGCGTTGTCAACCACGTCGTCATGCAGCAAAGTCGAAGTATGGATAAACTCCACGACCCCGGCCAGAGCCGCTGCAGCGTCCCCGCGATACTCGGCCATGCGCGCAGTGAGCAACAACAGCATCGGGCGCACCCGTTTGCCCCCGCTGGAGAGGAGATATTCACCGATTTTGCCAATCAGGGGAACATCAGACGAAAGGTTGGCAACAAATTCGTGCTCAACCTGTTCGAGGTCAGATTGTAGGAGTGTAACGGCCTTTTGCATGCCCTGAATAAATCCCTTTCAAATACCGCGCTATCCTAGTGAATTCGAGCCGTTGTTGTCAAAGCATTTTTCCGCTGCAGGTAGCGGTATTTCGAGACGAAACCCGGCCCCCTCATCGAGATCGAGCGGTGTCAGTCGTCCGCCATGATCATCGGCCAGCCGTCGACAGATCGCCAACCCGAGTCCAGTCCCCTCCCCTCCCGGCTTGGTGGTAAAGAACGGCTCGAAGATCTTCTCCCGCAGCTTTGCGGGGATGCCGGGGCCGCTATCGACGATCTCGACACCCCCCATCGCCGCATCGCGGTAAATCCGCAAGAAAATCTTGCCCTCACCACGCAGGGCCTGGGCGGCGTTCAACAGCAGGTTAACGAGAATCTGCCGCAGTTGCTCGACGTCGCCAACCACGCTGACCTCGGCATGGGCCTCCACCTTAAGTGCCACATGCCGAAACAGCGCCTGCGGGCGCAGCGAGCCGAGGACCGCGTCCACCAGCTGCAAAAGGTCGACTTCGTACCGATCCCCCTCACGGTGGCGGGCCAGGTTGAGCAGTCCGCCGGTAATCCGTTTGCATCGCCGGCACTCGTCGATGATCGCCTGCACGTCGTCGCGTTGCGGGTCAGCGGCGTCGAGATCCTCAAGCAGCAGCTCCGCGTAACCAAGAATCACCCCGACCGGGTTGTCGATCTCGTGCGATATCCCGGCCGCCATCTGACCGATCGCCGCCAAACGCTCGTTCTGAAGCACCTGCTGCTGAGCGTTGAGCAGCTCGGCACGGTTCGTCGCGAGGCTACCGGCCATGTCGTTGAAGGTACGTGCCAGCTCGCCGATTTCGGCGCCACCGCTTACAGGGATGCGGGTCTCGAGGTCACCGCGGGCAATCTGCAGCGCCCCGTCGGTAAGCCTGCGCACCGGGCGGGTAATCCCTCGTGTCACCAGCGCTACCGCCAGCAGCGAAACCACCGCCACCACCGCCAGCAACTGCAGAAAGCTGTGCCGCATCGCCGCCAGTCGACGATCGACACCGGCGTAGGAGAGCAGGTATCGCACCGACACCAGGTGCTGGCCGGTCGGGCCGTAGGCCGGCACCAGTACATCGAGCAAGCGCCCTCCCTGCACAAGCTGTAGGGTCATCTGGGTCGGATGCAGCGCCTGCACGCGCCGTCGGATCTCTTGCGGGTCGTCCTTGATATCTTCGAGGTCGAGATAGGCGGGAAAACGGGGTGAAGCAAACAGCCGCCGGCCGCTGGGAGAATAGAAGGAGAATTCGACCAGGTCGGGATTGAATCCGAGAAAATCTTCCACGGCGCTCAGCTCGCCGGCCTCGCGCGCGGCAAAATCACCCCGGAACAGCTTGAGCAGTTCCGGCGTGGCGAAGCGTGCAAACGAGAGGCTCTGCTCACGCAGGTGTGCCTCCCACTGCTGCGCCTGAGCCTGCTGCAGGATCGTAAAAACCACCACCAACAGCACGATCATCGTTCCGCCGAGGGAAATGAACAGTTTTTTCGCCAGACTCAATGGCACCCTCGTCCTCCAGTCATGCCGACACATCGGCTCCGCATCATAGTAACAGCCTGTAACTGCGTCAAGTTAGACCTATCTATGACCGAAACCGTCGCATTTGCCTTGACTTTCTGCTTTTCCTCACTAGACTGGCAAAGTTATACTTTCGCTATCTTGAGCAATCTAGGAGGTTCCATGCAGCAGCCCACGTACAATCACGCCATCGTTCGCAGCTTCGTGACCTGGAGTATCATCTGGGGACTGGTTGCGATACTGGTCGGGGTCGTTGTCTCGTTCCAGATGGTGGCCCCCGACCTGAGCCTCCCCCCCTACCTGACCTTCGGTCGTCTGCGCCCCCTGCACACCAACGCCGGCATCTACGGCTGGGCGGTAGGAACGATCTTCGCCATGTTCCTCTACATGGTACAGCGTCTGTGCAAGGTGCCGCTCTGGAGCGACAAGCTGGCCAGGTTTCAGCTCTGGTTCTTCAACGCCACCATCATCGCCTCGGCGGTGACCCTGCTGCTCGGCTACACCACCAGCAAGGAATACCACGAGATGGAGTGGCCGATCGACGTGATGATCGTGATCCTGTGGGTCGTCTTTGCCATTAACATCGTCATGACCATCATCAAGCGCCGCGAGGAGCAGATGTACATTTCGCTGTGGTACATGATGGCCTCGCTGGTCGGCATCGCGGTGCTGTTCGTGGTCAACGGGGCCGCCGAGCCGGCGTCGCTGTTCAAATCGTACTCGGCCTACGCCGGCACCAACGACGCCAACGTCCAGTGGTGGTTCGGACACAACGCGGTCGCCATGGCGCTGACCGCACCGCCGCTGGCGATGTTCTACTATTTCCTCCCCAAGACCACAGGGGTACCGATCTACAGTCATCGGTTGTCGATCATCGCCTTCTGGTCGCTGATCTTCATGTACCTCTGGACCGGAGCCCACCACCTGCTCTGGACCCCGATCCCCGACTGGGTTCAGACCCTGGCGATGGCCTTTTCGGTGATGCTTATCGCCCCCTCCTGGGGCTCGGTGTTCAACGGCTACCTCTCCATGAACGGCCAGTGGCACCAGATGCGCGAGAACTACCTGGTCAAGTTCCTGATCCTCGGCATCACCTTCTACGGCCTGCAGACTCTGCAGGGGCCGATGCAGGCGATCCGCACCTTCTCCGCCTTCATCCATTACACCGACTGGGTCCCCGGGCATATCCACATGGGAACCCTCGGCTGGGTATCGCTGATCAGCTTCGCCGGCATCTATTACCTGGCGCCGCGCATCTACGGCCGTGAGCTCTACAGTATCCCGCTCGCCAACCTGCACTTCTGGCTGGTGCTGATCGGCCAGCTGATCTATTCAATCAGCTTGTGGGTCGCCGGGGTGCTGCAGGCCGGCATGTGGCACGCACTCAACCCCGACGGCAGCCTCACCTATACCTTCATGGAGACCATGGCCGAGATGTATCCCTACTGGTGGGCACGCGCCGCAGGCGGTCTGCTCTACCTGCTCGGTGTGCTGGTATTCGTTTACAACCTGGTCAAGACCGCGCGCGGCGATCAGGCCGCGGCCCCGGCCGTCGCCGAAGGGAGGGCCTGATCATGTGGGAGAAGAATCCGCTACTGCTGATCATCCTGGCCACCCTGGCGATCTCCGTCGGCACCATCGTCACCATGGTCCTCCCCTTCGTCTGGGTCAACACCGAGGGAGACCGCATCGACAGCGTCACCCCGTACACTCCGCTGCAACAGGAAGGTCGTGATGTCTACATCCGCGAGGGCTGTAACAACTGCCACTCCCAGACGGTGCGCCCGCTGGTCTCCGAGGTGTTGCGCTACGGCGACTACTCGAAGTCGGGTGAGTTCGTCTACGATCGCCCGTTCCTGTGGGGCTCAAAGCGCACAGGTCCCGATCTGGCACGGGTCGGCGGCAAATACCCCGACGCCTGGCACTACAAGCACATGGACTCGGCCCGCTCGATGGTCCCGAAGAGCAACATGCCCGACTACGACTGGCTGAACAACAACCCGCTCGATGTGGAAATGATTCGCCACAAGATGGAGGTGCTCGACTTCCCCTACACGGCAGCACAGATCGAGGCGCTCTCCGGGCAGAGCGAGATGGACGCCATCGTCGCCTACTTGCAGAAACTCGGCAGCGACATTAACTGGCGCCAGGCAGCACAGACCACCATCGTCGGTGAGATAAAGAACCCGTTCCCGGATGACAAGGCCGCGGTCGCCGCCGGCAAAGAACTCTACGCAAACAACTGCGCGGCCTGCCACGCCGCCGACCGCAGCGGTGGCATCGGCCCCGAACTGACCGGAATGGACGGCTGGGACGAGGGCGATCTGTTCGAAACGCTCTTCAACGGCATCCCTGACGGCGGCATGCCAAGCTTCGCGAGTCTCGGCTCCGAGAAGGTGTGGCAGCTGGTCAACTTCCTGAGGCAGGGTCCCTGATCGATGGACTGGGGTGCACTCCTCTACCTCGGCACGACCTTCGGCCTGTTCGCCATCTTCGTGGTGATCGTGGCCCGCACCTACCGGCGGTCTCACAAGGATAAACATGAGGCCCCCAAGTTCCGCATGCTCGATGACGACTGAATCACGGAGGGAATTTCTCTATGACAACGCTTGAAGAACAAGATCGGCTGGACAACGAAAAACACGCCGACGGGATTATTGAAGATCGCAAGCAGGCGCCCCCGCCCTACTTTACCATCCTCTTCTACGGGTTGATCCTGTGGGGCGTCGCCTTCAGTGCGTTCTATCTGCTCTCGACCTGGAGTTCAGAGGGAGAATTCGCCCAGAACATGGCCCGCCACCAGGAGCAACACGCCACCCCGGAGGCTGCAGCCGAACCGACAGACACGGCGACCACGGCGCCTGTCGACGGCGCAGCGCTCTACGGCGAACTCTGCGCAATGTGTCATGCGGCAGACGCCAGCGGCGGTATCGGCCCGGACCTGACCGGCGACTACAAGTACGGCAAGAGCGAAGCGGACATCCGTACCACCATCGTCGACGGACGTAGTGGCGGCATGCCGGCTTTCGGCAACCAGCTCTCGCCCGCCGAGATCGAGGCCCTGGCAACCTACCTGCTCAACCTCTAGAGAGACCGGAAGGGGGGAGTTTCACCTCCCCTCTACTTTTGGATGGATCAACAGCCTTCATACTTTCGCCCTCACCTGCTTGGGCCGCGGCGACGCCTCTTCCAGTGGCTGACGACCCTGATCGTGATTGGCCTTCCCTGGGGAAACTATGCAGGACACAGCCTGCTGCGTGTCGATCTTGAAGCGCGCAGCCTGTACCTGTTCGGCCAGGTGTTGCGGATCGAGGAGCTCTACCTGCTGCTGTTCTTCAGCCTCTGCCTGGTACTGTTGTTTTTGCTCATGACGCTGGTGCTCGGCAGGGTCTGGTGCGGGTGGGCCTGCCCGCAGACCACTCTCACCGACCTGGCCGAGTGGCTGGCCAAACGCTGTGGTGCCCCTTCACGCAACCACCGACTCGAAGGCCCGCTCTGGCGCAAGACGCTGCTACAGCTGCTCTATGCGCTACTGGGGCTACTGGTCGGGGCCAATCTGGTTTGGTACTTCATCGAACCGCAGCGCTTCTTCAGCGAACTCACAAGCCTTACCCTGCAGACAGCGGCGTGGGCAGGCTGGCTGCTAAGCGGAGCAACCGTCTACCTCGACCTGGCTCTGCTACGCCGCCTGATGTGTCGGGACTTCTGCCCCTACGGTCGTCTCCAGACCACGCTGGTCGACCCCGGAACCCTGACCCTGCGCCTGCCGGAAGATGAAAAACCGCGCTGCATCGAGTGCGGCGACTGCATTCGCAACTGCCCGATGGGCATCGATATCCGGCGCGGCGACCAGGTCGAGTGCATCAACTGCGGTCGCTGCCTCGATGCCTGCCGCCAGGTCATGGCCCGCTGCGGAGAAACGGGACTGATCTCCTATCGCTTCGGCGACACCGGCCGCGGGCCGAAGGCGCTGCTTCACCCCCGCACCCTGCTGCTGGGCGTGGCCCTTATTGGCATGTGCGTGATCTTGCTGGTGGCGGTCTGGCAGCGTAGCGACGCCTCGCTCAAGGTCGCCATGTCGTACACCGCGGCGAGTCGACTGTTGGCATCGGGGCAACAGGTCACCTTTTACACGGCCTGGGTCGGCAACCGCTCAAGCCATCCACTCACCTTCGAGCTCACGGCGCGCGACAAAGCCTCCGGCGCAGCCCTGGAACTCAAGGGGCAGACCCGCGAACTGACCCTGGAGGGGGGTAAGACCCGACGCATCGAATTCGCCCTGCTGACCCACGTGGCCCGGCAGCGTCTCGAAATCGAGTTTGCCCTGCACGACCGGCAGGGGACCCCCCGCGCACTTGCTGCGGCAAGCGTGCTCCCCCCCGGCACAGGAGAACAACCTTGACCCGGCCCCGCAAACCGTTCCCCCTCTACCTGACCATACTGCTGGCCCTGTTTCTCGGCTTCCTCGGCTGGTCATACCGGCAGGCGGCGTCCGACGGGGCGCGCATCACCGACCATGACTACTACAGCAAGGGACTGCGCTACAACAGCAGCGAGCTCGAGATGCGTGCGGCCGCGACCCTCGGCTGGCAGGTCAATGTCAAACTGATCGACCATACCCTCAATCTGCATCTACAAGACCGCTTAGCGCAGCCAATCAGCCAGGCGCACATCGAACTGCAACTGCTGCTTACAGACCATCGACAGACCCTGCTGTTGAAGGAACAGGATGCCGGGCGCTACCAGGGACGGTTACCCGAAACGCTGCGGGGTGAAATCCCTGCGCGCTACGTGATTGTTTACGACGGTGCACACCTCGAGCGCAACCTGCTGATCCACCTCCAGGACTAGGAGCAAGCCCGTGGTTTCCCCTTCCTGCCATCACTGCAACCTGCCGATCCCGCCCGGGGTAAAGATCGAAATCGTGACCGCAGGTGAGAACCTCAGCTTCTGCTGCCACGGCTGCGCCGGAGCCTACCGCATAATTTCCGGTGCCGGGCTCGGTGAATTCTATCGCCGCCGCGAGTGGGATGAAGCGGGCCTCCCCGCGGACGCCTTCGCCACGCGTTACCGCGAAGAGGACCTCGCCCCCTACGTGGAACCGCACGAGGGCAGCTGTCGCTTCACCTTCCTGGTCGAGGGGATCCGCTGCGCCACCTGCGTCTGGCTCAACGAGCGGATGCTCGGCGAACTCCCCGGGGTTATCGAAGCGCGCCTTAATTACGGGACCCACCGGGCACGCGTCGACTTCGATCCGGAGCAGACCTCGCCGCTGCAGCTGTTTGAGACCATCAGCCGTCTCGGCTACACACCCCGCCCCTACACACGCAGCAGCCTGGCCGAAAGCCGCAAACGTGAATGGCACGACCTGTTGATCCGCTTCGGCACCGCGTTTTTTCTCTCCATGCAGCTGATGGGCTATTCGCTGGCCCTGTACGCCGGGTTTTTCCAGGGTATCGACCCGCAAACACGCCAGATCATCCAGTATTTCGCCGCGGGGGTTACCACGCCGGTGGTGTTTTATTCCGGCTGGCCATTCTTGCGCGGCGCCTTCCGCAGCCTGCGCAATCGCGTCGCGGACATGGACCTGCTGGTCGCCCTCGGCGTACTCGCTGCCTACGGAGCAAGCCTGCAAGCCCTAGTGCGTGGCGGCGAGGTTTACTTCGACACCGCGGCGATGATCATCACCTTCCTGCTTGCCGGCAGACTGTTCGAGAACAGCGCCAAGCATCGCGCCGCCACCGGCATCGACCAGCTGCTGCAACTGGCGCCTCAGAGCGCCCAGCTCCTCGGTGTCTCCGGCTCTGAAACGGTACAGGCCTCGCAGCTGGTTCCCGGCGACCACATCCTGATCCGCGCCGGAGAACGTTTCCCGGTCGACGGCCAGATACTCACCGGGGCAAGTGACCTCGACCTGAGCGCCGCCACCGGTGAACCGCTGCCGGTCAGCTGTGTCAGCGGCGACAATGTTCTTTCGGGCACCCTGAACCTGACCGCTACCCTCGAAGTTCGGGTGGAAAACGCGGCTCAGGACTCCTTCATCAGCCGCGTCGCACGCCTGGTCGAAGAAGCCCAGGCACGCAAGGCGCCGATCCAGCGCCTGGCCGATCGGGTAGCCGCGCTGTTCGTACCGCTGGTGCTGCTGTTATACCTGGGCACCGCCCTCTTCTGGTGGTGGTTGAACGATCCGACGACCTCGCCCCTGCTGAGCGCCGTGGCGGTGCTGGTGGTCGCGTGCCCATGCGCCCTCGGGCTGGCGACGCCGACCGCGATCCTCGTTGCCAGCGGCAAAGCGGCGTCACTTGGCATCCTGTTTCGCGGTGGCGACACCCTTGAACGAACCGGTCGTTGCACCTTCGTTGCCTTCGACAAGACCGGCACCCTGACCAGCGGAACCCCCCGGGTCACAGCCTGCACCTCGACAGAACTAAGCGACGACCAGCTGCTGCAGTTTCTGGCCACCCTGGAGCAGCAGAGCTCCCACCCCCTGGCCAAAGGAATCGTCACTGCGGCACATGAACGCGCCCTCAACCTCGGCCCGCGGCCACCGGTCACCACCCTCCCCGGTTTCGGCCTGGTCGTCGGTTCGGGAGAGCAGCGGATGCTCGTCGGCAATGGACAACTGCTTGCCCGCTACGGGGTTGTTGTTCCCGATCATCCGTCGCCACCCGGTACGCCGGTGCATTTAGCCAAGGGACAGAGCTGGCTCGGTACGGCCTTCCTGGATGACCCGCTACGCGGTGAGGCACCGGCCACCATCAAGGCGCTCAGTGAACTCGGCATTGCCAGCACGCTGCTGACCGGAGACATCGCAGTGCGCGCACATGCGATTGCCGACCAGGTCGATATTCAGAACGTTGCGGCAGAGCTATCGCCTGCGGACAAGATCGACCGCGTCACAGCGCTGCAAGAGAACGGCGAGGTCGTGTTGATGGCTGGCGATGGCATTAACGATGCTCCGGCGCTAAGCGCTGCCGATGTCGGCTGCGCCATGAGTGGTGGAACCGACATTGCCCTCGACAGCTCAGATTTGGTGCTGACCCGGGCCGACCTGCAGCGACTGGTCACAGCCGTTCGACTCGCCCGCCGCACGCTGACAATCATTCATCAGAACCTGTTCTGGGCGTTCTTTTACAACCTGATTGCGCTACCCCTCGCAGCGGCCGGTCTGCTCTACCCGATCCACGCCGCGGCAGCCATGGCCCTCAGCTCAATCTGCGTGGTCAGCAACTCACTACGGCTCAAGCGTTTCTCTTCCGTGCGGAGCTAGACCTTTCTGTGCCAGCCCGTGTGTGGTATGATTCGGCACTTCCTTGGAGTCATAAATGTTTAAATCGCTCGTGATACTGATCGTTCTTTCCCTGCTAATCGGCACCGGAGTCTGGCTATTTTTCATCTGGGCCGTCAAAAAGGGTGAATTCGACGATATCGAAGCCCCTAAATATCGCATGCTCGATGACGACGCCCCCCAGGGAGACCCACCATGTTCAAAAGACCCATGACCCATATGCTTTATCCACTGCTGGTTACAGTCGCGATGTGGCTGTTCGCCGCGGCCTCCTTCGCAGGTGATATCAGCCGCTTTACCACTTCCGACCCCAACGGCCTTCAAGCCGAGCTCGTGTATGACGCCGCGCCGCTTAGAACCATGAAACAGACCCCCTTCACCCTGAGCATACGCGATGCCCATGGCGAGACGATACGAGGCTTGTCTCTGCAGTGTGACATGACCATGCCGGCCATGCCGATGCCGATCAATCGTCCCAAGGTTGAAGCGAACAGCGAGCACTATACCGGTCACGCGGTCTTCACCATGGCAGGAGCCTGGCAGGCGACCTTCAGCGGGTGCGACAGCGGCGGACAAAAAATCACCCTGATCTTCGACATTCCCAAGGTTTTACTCAAATAAGATGAGTGAGACGCATTTTCTTCTCGCCCTGAGCACAGGGCTGATGGGCTCAGGGCACTGCATCGGCATGTGCGGTGGCCTGATCGCCGCCTTCTCCCTTTCCACACCGGGACGTCAGGGAGGACTCCTGTTTCAGACCCTCTATCACCTCGGGCGGATCACCACCTACAGCCTGATCGGGCTTGCAGCCGGTGCAATGGGCTCGGCTATCGCCTACACCGACAGCTTCAGGGAAATCAGTCGTGTCGTTCTGGTTGGCTCAGACCTGTTCATCATCGTCGTCGGGCTCGGCACTGCGGGCACGTTCAAGGCGCTCAATATCATGCGCCTCGACTTCCCGGGACCGACGCGGCTTGTTACAAGCGTCAGCCGAAAACTCCACCGGCTGCCCGTTTCGCTCGCCGCGCTACCACTCGGGCTGGTCATGGGACTGCTGCCGTGCGGATTTTTGTACGCCGTTGCCATCACCGCCGCTCAAACGGCATCGATGCTCGAGGCGACGCTAGTGATGTTCGGTTTCGGCCTCGGAACACTCCCGGCGCTGATACTTTTCGGTGGCACCACGGCATGGATGGGAGAACATGCCAGGGTCTGGATGCTGCGCATCGCCGGCCTGATGGTTGCCATCATGGGGATTCTCAATCTGATCCAGCACCTGCAGCTGATGGACTGAGGAAGCCCTGACTCCCGACAGGCGCTACTCACGCCTTCACTCGCTGTAATAAAAAAAGCCCCGCACGACGCATCATGCGGGGCTTAAACGATATTCCTTCTAATCAGCGGACCGGGACGAAGTCAGCGTTTTTTTCATCCCAGCGGTACCTGCCGGCGTCCCAGAGCTTTTCGAGCTTGCCCCAATCGATGTAGACGCCGCTCATCTCGTCGACGGTGTAGGATGCCTGCAGCATCTCGGCGTCATCAATAACAAAATCCCCATTACTATCGGCCCACAAAACCGGTTCAAGCATGACGCTCGTCTCCCCTTCGACCGGCACCGTCAACTGGCCGTCGCCTCCGGAGACAATGATCTCGCCACGAAACGCACCAGGGTGCTCAGGTGTCGCCGCGGGATCAACCTGCAGCATGTAAACAACCCGCTCACGCTTATCGCCGGCCTTGATAATCCAGCGCACCACACCGTTCACGTTATCAAGACTCGATGCGGGAGGCGAGGCCTGAACCAGCTTCCAGCCCTTGGGAAAATATTCGCGAAGGATGAAGCCCCCCTCGGGCAGAGGAGAGGAAAGATTGACCCGGACCGGCACATGACTGCCGGGGGCGGCATAATGAGGAAGCTTGCGCAGCACCTTTAACGCAACAACCCGGGTGTCATCCTGAGCCGGGTAGAGAAAATAGAACAGAACCGCCACCAACAGCAGAGACACGAGCGCGGCAATGGTCGCAGGGTGGGAACTTAAACCGAGACGCGGCTCAGCGGCATCAACCTCATCGGGATTCTCGATCAACAACTCATGGACATCAACCTCGAGAGCTTCGGCGAGGCCAAGCGCATTTTCGCGTTTGATGGTCGGGTAACGATTATTTTCCCAACGTGAAATCGTATCGGTTGTTACACCGACAACCTTGCTCACGTACAGCTGGGTCAATTTTTTTTCTTCGCGGATCCGCTTGACGGCGACCCCGTTCAAAAAAACCGTAATCGGCAAGATATCAGACATGGCTCCCTCTCCGAAGGAGCAAGTCTAACAGAGGCGAAACAGTGTTGCAATCATTTATGTCGGGTCGTTGCAAGAGCCCTATATATGTAGACATGAATGTATTTAATTGACTGAAATCACATGAAATATATCCGACATCTATCGACATGACGACCGATGTATAATGATTAATATTCAATTAAGTTTTATTAAGCTCTTACTACATCAGGAACAACCTGATAAAAACACTCTAGGAGGAGTACCAAATGAAACGTCTGATCGTAACCCTGCTGGCTCTCGCATTCCTGACCACGGCAACTGCTGCCATCGCTGCCGACGTTGTCACCTACGACAACTCCAAAGGCGCTGTCACCTTTAACCACAAGGCCCATGGCGAGAAGCTCGGCGATTGCGCCAAATGCCACGAAGGGACCCCGGCCAAGATTGCCGTCGACAAAAAGGGTGCCCACAAAGAGCTGTGCAAAAGCTGCCACAAGGACATGGGCGGCCCGACCAAGTGTAACGACTGCCACAAGAAGTAACAAGCACCCCACAAAGGTGTCTTGAAAGGAGGGCTACGGCCCTCCTTTTTTTATTAGCAACATGTCTAGTTGACACCGTATACACTTTTAATGCGCTGAAATCACGACAATACCTATAGACATCGGGCTAAAAATGGACAGATGTCTAATGTGCATCTCCCCAGATTCGGCTAGATTGTGTCAAAGGCTACGGAATACACCGTAGACCACACCACACGATTTAGGAGGAACTACCATGAAACGTCTGATCGTAACCCTGATGGCTCTCGCCTTCGTCACCACGGCAACCGCCGCCCTCGCTGCCGATGTCGTCACCTACGAGGCCTCCAAAGGCACCGTCACCTTCAACCACAAGGCCCACCAGGAAAAACTCGGCGATTGCGCCAAGTGCCACGAAGGTACCCCGGCGAAGATCGAAATCAGCAAGAAAACTGCTCACAAGGAACTGTGCAAAGACTGCCACAAGAAAATGAGCGGCCCGACCAAGTGTAACGACTGCCACAAGAAGTAATCGACGTTACACCAGCTTGACCATAAAAAAGGGAGGCCTATACGGGCCTCCCTTTTTCAATGTTGAACGTCGCCTTCGCGACACGACACACCCTTCTCAGGACTCCGAAGGCAACAACACCTGGTTGCTCGGTGGCGCGTCCTCTTCAGTCCGCCCAACCAATTCCGAAGCCTCCGTCACCTGCAATCCGGCATCGCTGTAACGATTAGACGCATTCCAGAGCATATAGCCGTTGCTGCCGAAATCCTTCGCAGCGCGAACCTGCGCCGAGATCTCTTCCTCCTTGAATAAACGTCGATCAAAAGCGTAATCTCTGAACGCCTGCAGCCAGGGACGGAAACGCAAGGGGTCAACTCCGGTACGCTGATAAGCCTGCATGAGGGAAAGGTAGATCATTTCGTAGGGAGCATCCATCGGCGAAGGGTAGCCGGGGAGCCCATGACTGAAGCCCGAGGGGTAGAGCATCGGTGCGAGGTAATCGACATGCGGCAACAACGTCTCAAGATGCTGACCGATGTACGTGTCGTTTTCATTCCAGCAGATATAGCCGAACACATCGGCTGACACATAAACACCGTATCGATCGAGGCGCTGCTTGGCCTGGCGCAGGAAACCGTTGATCGCCGCAACCCGGTTGGCAAAAGAATTTGGGCGGGAAAAAACCAGCCGCGAGGTATCGGGGAAACGGATGTAATCGAACTGGATCTCATCGAATCCGAGCTGTGCCGCCTCCTCGGCAACCTGCAGGTTGTATGCCACCACTTCAGGGATATGCGGATCGACCCAACCGAGATGTTCGCGGTCCTTCCACGGGCGTCCGGCGCGGTCGGTCACCGCGTCTGCGGGACACGCCTCGGCGAACAGATTGTCCTTGAACACGACAATCCGGGCGATGGTGTAAATCCCCTTCGATTTCAACTCGTCAACCAGCCCGGCAAGGTTGGGCAGAGTAACCAACTCCTGGGCGCCGATATCCTGTGCATGCAGGATCCGACTCGGGTAGGAGATATCGCCACGGTCACCCTTGACGTCGATGACCACGGCGTTGAGTTCGGTCCTTTCGATGAGATCAAGGGCTCTACCGCGAAGTCCGCTATGGGCCGCACCGTAAAACGACAGGTAGAGCGCCTGCGGACGAAAAACCTGCAGTACGATCCGTTCGGCTGCCGCAGCCTCCACCCGGCCCGCGAGGTAGCCGGGGCGCTTGACGATCAAGGTCGGCGCGGGATCCTCAAGAAGAAACTCGCCGTCCGCGGTCGACTCAACCCTTTGTTCGCCAGACACCACCAGGGCACCGGAAAGCCCACGACCATCCTGATCGACGATTTTCCCCCACAGCAGCTCGGCCGCCGCAGGAAGTACTGAGGACAGACAAATAAGGACAACCAGAAAAATGGTCAGACAGCGGGACATGCAGACTCCAGAAACGTTATTGCTCCATCATAAACGGATTCCGCAAGCAACTCCAGCGAATTAGATGTGTATCGAACGGGGAGAAGGCAAAATATCAGGCATGCAGAGGGAAAGGGGAATCCTCTCGAGGAGGCGTAGCCACCGGGAAGTAAACCCCCACGGAAGAACAACGCGACTGGCCGAAACAGTAGTATTCGAAAGCTTCGACAGAGAGCGGATATGAAAAGTAAAACCCCTGCCCTTCGTCGCACCCACGGGCAAGCAGGAAGAACCTCTGGGTCTCGGTCTGCACACCTTCGCCGAACACCTTGATGCCAAGGTTATGCGCCATGCTGATAATCGACTCTGCGATCGGCGCCCGATCCCCCGGGCGTTCGAACCTGGAGACAAAGGAGCGATCGATCTTGACACAATCGACCGGAAACTCCCTGAGATAGTTCAGCGACGAGTATCCGGTGCCGAAATCATCGATCGCCAGCCGCGTACCGCGCGCCCGAAGATCAACTAACCCATCGACGTTCGAGGCGGAGCGATCCATCAAGACACTCTCGGCCAGATCGATTTCCAGACAGTCCGCGGGCAAACCGCTCAGTTCGAGTGCACGATCCACGTCGTCGGCAACATTCGACAGTCTGAATTGACGACCGGAGATATTGATGGTCAGGGTCAGGTCGGGGCACCCTCGTTCGCGCCACGCGGCGACCTGTTTGCACGCCTCTTCCAGCACCCAGCGCCCCAGAGCGGCAATCGTCCCGTTCTCCTCAGCACGTGGGATAAAGTGCTCTGGCATCAGCAAACCAAGCTCGGGGTGCTGCCAACGAACCAGCGCCTCAACTCCCAGCAGGCGACCGCTCTGCAATTCAACCTGTGGTTGATATTCGAGGAAAAACTGTTGCTCGGACAAGGCGACCCGCATACTCTGATCGAACTGCATACGTTCTTCGATGGCCTTGTTGAGTTTACGTGAGAAAAACCTGAAGGTCCCACGTCCTTCTTCTTTGGCCTGGTACATGGCCGCATCGGCATGCTTGAGCAGAGTCTCTCTATCCTCCCCGTCCTCGGGATAACGTGCTACACCGACACTGGTACCGCTGTAGACGAACTGACCGTCAAGCTCGAACGGCTCCACAAAGGCACTGAGAATTTTCTCGGCAACGGCCCCGACACTGGTACCGTCAACCTGACCCTGCAGGACAACCACGAATTCATCGCCCCCCAATCGAGCAACCGTATCGATCTTTCGTACACAACCGGAAAGCCGCTTGCTCACCTCGGTCAGCAGCAGATCACCGTTGTGGTGCCCGAAGATATCGTTGATCTCCTTGAAACGGTCAAGGTCGAGGAAAAACAGCGCCACCCCTTCGTGCTCACGTTGGGCGTGAACGATGGCCTGCTCGATGCGGTCATTAAGCATGCGCCGGTTCGGCAGGCCGGTCAGACTGTCGTAAAGCGCCAAGTAGCGAGCCTCGTTTTCGGCATCCTTGAGTCTTTCGATATCCTTGATCACCAGGACGAAAAAGGCACCATCCTCACTGTCTTGCACGAGAGAAATACTCAGTTTCACCCAGGTCTCCGAATAATCGGAACAGAGACAGGTCCGCTCGCACGAAAAAGCGTTTTCACCGCTGGACAGCAGTCGGTCCAAGTCCGACCAGAGCCCCTGCTCATCAGCCCCCATGATCAGGTCATTGTAGCTAAGCTGCAAAACCTGCTCACGACGGTAACCGACCAGACGGCAGAATTCGGCGTTGGCATCGAGAAAACTCCCGTCGAGGGCAAGGCGTGCCAGACCGGCCGCGGCATGTTCGAAGATGATTTCATAAGGGGCGCCCGGACGGGTCGACTCGTGTCGAGCGGAGACATGGGTCAACCAGAGCATATACCCTTCGGGGAGACGTTCAGTCGTCAACTCAACACACAGAGAGGGGTTGAGATTGACCACGAGGGGACCCGCCGACATCGTTCCGGAAGAGCCAATAAGATCAGTCAGAACGGAGGGGAGCACGTCGCCGATCAACTTCTCGGCGGGAATCGCCAGCCAATCGCAGGCGAGAGGACTGGCCGCACGACACCGCCGCTGCTGGTCAATGAGGATCCAGACTTTCTCCTCTGCAACTGGCTGATGTCGTTTATTCTCGACCATGGCACCCTCTCGGCAAACAGGACTAAGGTCGCCCTACTTCTGTTTATTGCCAGTAGCGTGCCCAAATTCAAAACTCACTATATGCGGACTAGGTAAGTTACTGTAATATATAGATTAATCACTTATAACAATGTTCTACACAATAACTGCGAAAGGGGGAAAAGGGAAAAGGTGTCAGTTTAGCGTGGAATTATGACGAAAAAATGGCACAAGCCATCACTCGTCAAACGGTGCGGCCTCAACATGGATGGGGTGTTCACTGTCATCGAACTTCAGCGGGGGGGCCTCGACATGCTGCGCGGAGGTCATAGAGCCACGTACGTCACCGAGCCCCAGTACGTCCACGGCAATGGCACTGCCTATTTGACGCTCGTCGTTGAGCCAGACGAACAGTTTCCCTCCTCCGGTCTGGAAGATCTCCTCGTCCAGATAGAGACGACACAGCACGCCCCCTTCCGGGAAAGAATCAAGCTCTTTTTGTTCATCCGCGGTCAACACCTCGACCTTGATCTCGGATCCCCCCTTGAACGCATAAGAGGGGATCTCCATGTGCGTCCCGGGTACTAGTGGCCCGTACATTCCAAGTCGCAGGTTCCAGTAGGCACACAAGAAGTCGAACACTTCGTGCTGCGGCGGTAGGGGCAGTCGTTTTTCGGAGGTCAGACGACCGTTTTCTGAACGCTGGTACAGCACTTCATTCTTCTCGGTGTCAAAAAATAGCGCCTTGCCTCGGTCAGTAAGCGACTCTCCTTTCCCCTTGTAACGCCGTGTGATAAAGGAGCGCGAGTGAAAATACCCATCGCGGCCACGGACGAAATGCGACTCGTAACGTTCCCTTCGATTACGCGTAAACAGGGCTGCCATGCCGAGCGTCCTGACCTCCAGTGTCGCTCGATAGTGTCCCGGCTTGTCGAATCTTTCCAACTCAAATCTACCCGCCGCCAAACGATCAAACCACAGGAAACCGACCTCGTACTCAAGGCGCTCGCGATCCAAGGGGAGAAAGTTCACCTCCGCAACCGGCAAGCGCGAAAACATGGCCTGCACATCGGAGGTCTGTTCGGCAGTGGTCTGTATCGCGGTGGTCTGTTCGACAGCGGCCTGTTCGACAGCGGCCTGTTCGGTGGTGGCCTGTTCGGTGGTGGCCTGTTCGGTGGTGGCCTGTTCGGTGGTGGCCTGTTCGGCGGTGGCCTGTTCGGCGGTGGCCTGTTCCGGTGCAGCTCTGTGCACCCCCGTACAGCCCGAGGTGATCAGGAGAAAGATCAAAAAGATCTGTACGGAAAGAATTCTCATAGAAATGAAACCACTAAAAAAGTCAGGTAAGAAGCCAGAAAAAGAACTCCGTGAGTGCGTGTCACAAACTTGCTGCGCATGAGCATCGGGTAGAGCAAGGCGCCAATTAATATCATTACCGGAAACTGGAAGGTGTGCAACTGCGGGTTGACCGGCAACGGATGAATAATGCTGCTGATACCGATGACGAACAGGACATTGAAAATGTTGCTGCCGATTACGTTGCCTACACTTAACTCGAGTTCACCCTTCATGGCGCTGACAACCGAAGCGGCCAATTCAGGAAGACTGGTACCAAAGGCGACGACCGACAGGCCGATGAGCAGATCGGACACCCCGAAGGCACGCGCGATAGTGCTGGCGCCCTTGATCAGCAGCTCGGCGCCGAGAGCCAGGGCAATCACACCGCCAAGGATAAACAGGATGTCGCGTCGCCGATACTGCTGTTCATTGCGAACCTCATCCAGCTGTTGCTGAGGCTCGATCTGCCCCTGCCTGCCACACTGCAGGCAATAAAAGATAAATGCCGCGAGACCCGACAGTAGCACGGCCCCCTCGAGGGCGCCGAGGTGTTGGTCGAGGGCAAACAACCACAAAAGTAGCGACGCCATGAGCATGATCGGCAATTCACGACGCAGCAGTGATCGATCGACATGCAGCGGAGCAACCAGCGCCGAGCTCCCCAGGATCAAGCCGATATTCGCGACATTCGAACCGACCACATTACCAACCGCCAGATCAACCGAACCACGCAGTGCGGCAAACACCGTAACCAACAGCTCCGGCATACTTGTCGCAAAGGCGACAATAGTCATACCGATGATCAATGGCCGCACCCCAAAGGAAAGCGCCAGACGTGAGCTTCCTTCAACCAGGTACTCGGCGCCGTAATAAAGCAAAAACAGGCCGACAAAGAAGAAGAACAGGGACAGTAGCATGCACACCTCGGGAGTTAAAATTCAGGGACCTAACCTAACATGTCCTCAAACAGCACGCGAACAAAAAAGCCGCCCCCGAAAGAGCCCCTGAGGGTATTCAAAGCTTGACAAGAGCACTGCAACTACTTAATATCCTAGAAAATAAAAATATTCCTATACATATAGTATTGAGGGTGGGTGAAACATGGAATTTGACAAGATGCAAGAGTATGATCGGGAGGCGGAAATCCTGAAAGTTTTAGGACACCCTGTACGCCTGAAGATTGTTGCGGGGCTCATGTCTGAATCCTGCAATGTCAAGAAAATCTGGGAGTGTCTCGGCTTGCCCCAGGCCACCGTTTCACAGCACCTCTCCCTGCTCAAGAACAAGGGGATCATCGAAGGCCGCCGTGAAGGGGTCGAGGTCTTCTATCAGGTCATCTCCCCGGTTGCACGGAACATCGTCGGAGCGATCTTCGGGCACCCGACCTGCTGATCATTTCTTCGTTCCAACCACGACACTCCCAGGCTGCCTTGCAAAAGGCAGCCTTTCTATTTTTGTACGACTAGATATCTTTGCGCACGAAGATCTCACGGGCGAGCTGTGCGTCCACAGCGAACTCGGAATGCCCAAGACGAAACACGAAGGTCGGGAAAGCCCTCTCGAGAGAAATACGATTGCCCGGCAAGACCCCCATGCTCATCAACTTCTGCATCTTCTTGTTGTCCGTCGTCGCAAGGTAGGCAATCTCGGCGAACTCGCCGGGCATGACCTCGGTCAGCGGCACTACGCCCACATTCCCGGCACGTCGCGCCTCTTCACAACAACGACCGGGCGGGATCGGCTTGCCATGCGGGCAGGTCGTAGGGTGATTCAACAGGGTGCAGATCTTGGTGTCGACCCCATGTTGGAAAAGCAGATGTTCGAACTTGCATGCCAGTTCGTCCCCGGGAGTCCCTTTGAGATCGAGGATGTCCATGATCAGGCGCTCGGCCAGACGGTGCCTGCGTATCGTCAACTGCGCCTCCGGGCGTCCCTCGGCACGTAGCCTGACCCGCCCGTTGTGCACTTCGATCAGGGCGCCGCGCAGCAACTCGGCGAGACCCTCGTCCTCTTCGTCGATGCCGAGGCGCTAGAAAGACGCCGCCGTATCCCCTTCTTCCTCCGTGGCAATCCACAGAGATTCCAGTATTTCCTCGGCCTTTTCCGACAACGTCATCCGCTACTCCTTGACTTCTTTTTTCTGCAGCCCCTGCAGGAACTTCGGCACCACCGGGTTGGCGTAACCGCACCATGGACAATGAACCTTGCGACACCCCCCGGAACATGCC
The DNA here is from genome assembly GCA_002869605.1 of Desulfuromonas sp. Next base: position 28,104 of record PKUI01000161.1, read on the forward strand.
CCGCAGCTCTCCCTCGCTGGATCGGGCTGCTCCGGGATGTCCTTCCCGCAGAACGCACACTTCATGACAACAGCCCGGTGGCGAGCAGCAGCACGTTAAGCCCTGCCCCCACGGCAAATGCCAGCACGCTGACAAACACGAAAATCCCCAGAGCCACCCGCCAACCCCGCTCCTTTTTCATCACCAGGAATTGAGCGACACACGGCACAAACAGGGTCAGGGTGACTGCGGCCACCGTCAGCTGACGGGCATCGAGCAGACCGGAGGTCTGCAGATCATAGAGCCCGGCCGCGCCGAAATCTCGCCGGAAGAAGCCGAAGATAAAGGCCGCCGAAGCCTCGGCGGGGAGCCCCAGTGCATGCATAGCAGGGTACATGCCACGCACCAGCATATCAAGCAGGCCGCTCATCTTGCCAGCCCACAACAGCAGCGAAGCGAGGATAAACAGTGGAAAAATCTCCAGGAAGTACCAATGCATGCGCGTCAGTGTCTTGACCAGCACGTTGCGCAGCTGCGGCAGACGCATGGGGGGGAGTTCCATGTAGAAAATAGGCGCCTCTCCCGGGAGCAGGCGCGCCGTAAGCAGCCCCACGAGCAGGAAGACGGCCACCATCACCACCACCCATACCGCCAGAGCCCCGGTCACGGTAGAGAGCAGCCCGAGGATCACTCCAAGCTGGGCGCTGCAGGGGATGGCAAGGGCAAGCAGCACTGTGGCTATCACCCTCTCGCGCTTCGTCTCGAGGGTCCGGGTCACCATGGTCGCCATGGTATCACAGCCGAAACCAAGCACCATCGGGATCACCGCCCGCCCGTTGAGGCCGATCTTCTTCATGACCCGATCGACCAGCATGGCGAGGCGCGGGAAATACCCGGAATCCTCCAGGACCGAAAAAGCGATAAAAAAGGTGCCGACGATCGGCATGACCAGCGCCACCGCATAGCGGACCGCCAGAGTGAAGATGCCGTACTCACCCACCAATAGTTCGTAGAGCCACGGCCACGGAACCCAACGGTCGGCGAGTCCGATCAGCCAGGGGTTGAGGTGCCCCTCAAAGATGGTTCCCTCGAAAAAATCGACCACCGTCCCGGCACCGAAACCGCCGACGAACTGATAGAGGCCGAAGTAGAGCACCAGCAGCAGCAACGGCACGCCGGTCCAGGGATCAATGGCAAAATGTGACAACCAGTCGGCAATCGACAGCCTTGCTCGTCCCGACTCCCTGATTACCCCGTCGAGGATCCCGTTGACGATACGACGGCGCTCAAGGTTAATCCTCAGGTGCAGGTCACTGCGCCGTTCAAAGGTGATGTCACGCACCATCTCGTCAACCGCCTGGTACCCCTCCCCTTCGACCTCCCGCACCAGTCTGACGACCTCCTCGTCTTTCTTCATCAACAGGATCGAGAGACTGCGGCTTGATAGTCGGTACTCGCCGTTGAGCAGTGCTGCAACCTTACAGATATCCCGTTCCAGGTCGGTCGCGTAGGGGTAAAAGGAAGATCCTCTGTGAAACCTGGAAAGCGCCTCTTTCAACTCGGTGAGCCCCTGACGCTTGGCCATCACCGCGCCGACCACCGGAATCCCCAGGCGTTGTTCGAGCAGCTCGAGGTCGATCTCCATGCCGAGACGCTTTGCCTCGTCGAGGATATTGACCACCAGTACCAGCGGCAAGCCAGCTTCAGCCAGCTGCAGGGTCATCGGCAACATCCGCTCGAGGTTACGCGCATCGACGACATGTACCACCACGTCGGCCCGCTCGTTGAGCAGAATCCGCTGCGCCACCCGCTCCTCTTCGCTGATCGGCAGCAGGGCATACATACCCGGAGTGTCGAGGACCTCGTAGCGCTGTTGCTGAATCTCCGTGGTTCCCCGGGAGATCTCGACCGAGGTCCCGGGATAGTTGGAAACCGTAGTGTAAGCACCCGTTAAGGCATTAAACAAAACGCTTTTGCCAACATTCGGATTGCCAACGAGGACAACCCGTGGCATTGAATCGTGGGGTTCGTTCATCTAAAACGTCACTCTTTCATCACGGAGTGGATACCTCCGCAGAAACCGGTCACTCATGCACACTTGGGACATAAACCGAAGATCTCAAGCCGGTGTCGCTCAATGGTATAGCCGTAAGCCTCGGCAACCGTTTCCTGCAGGCGTTCAATCTCGGGGTTTTCGAATTCAACGATGGCGTTGCAACGCGTACAGATCAGGTGATCATGATGTTCTTCGTCACTGGCGAGTTCGTAGCGGGTCTGCCCATCGCCAAAATGACGTTCAGCAGCGATGCCACACTCCGAAAAAAGCTTGAGGGTCCGGTGAACCGTTGCATAACCGATATGCGGGTAGTTTTTTTTCAGGCGCAGATAGAGGTCTTCGGTCGATAGGTGTGAGCCGGCCTTGAGGAATTCATCCAGGATGAGTTCTCGCTGATTGGTCGACTTGAGCCCCTCCCGGGCAAGAAAATCCCTGAACATCTGCTTGCGCTTCATGCCGCCCCCCTGTTGTTGAAAATGGATTTCAATATAAGGAAAGGCGGGGTCCCTGTCAAGCGTAAAGGATGTGCAAATCAGCCCGCGGGGAACAGGCGGTACATAAAACCGGTGAGGCGCGCGAAGAGGTTGAAGAACAACATCACGCCGACCACCATCATCAGAACGCCGGCAAACATCTCCGTCAAACGGATGTAGCGACGGAAGCGATTGAAAAACGCCAGAAACTCGTGGAACAGCAGGCCCGCCAGAATGAACGGAATGCCGAGCCCGAGGGAGTAGACCGCCAACAGCTCCATGCCCTTGAGGTAGTCACTTTCGGTTCCAGCCACCATCATGAGGATGCCACCGAGGATCGGCCCGATACACGGCGTCCAGCCAGCGGCAAAAGCGACCCCGACCAGAGCCGTGCCGAGGAAACCGTGAGGCTTGTTGTGCAGCTGCAGCCGTTTTTCACCCAACAGGATATGCAGCGGAAAGATCCCGCTGAGATGCAAACCAAACAGAAAAATCAAAATGCCGCCGAGCTTCTGAAACCAGTAGATTCCCTCCTGCAGGAAAGTCCGCAGCGTCTCGGAGGCCATCCCGGCCAGGCCGCCAAGGGCGACAAATACCAGGGAAAACCCGAGCACGAAGGCTCCAGAGTGCAGCAGCACCGAAGTGCGCACCTTAAGGCCCGGGTGTTCCTCGTTGAGTTGCGCGAAGGAGAGACCGGTAATAAACGCCATGTAGCTCGGAATCAACGGCAGGACACACGGAGAGACAAACGAAAGAAGGCCGGAGACGAAAGCCAGCCAGAAAGACGGATCAGCTTGACTCATGATTACTCCGCATCAACCAATTCTTTGATCTGCTTAAGAATCTCCACTGACGACCAGTCATAGGCCCCGATGTAGTGGCGGGCGATACGTCCCTGCTTGTCAATCAGGAAGGTTTCCGGGAAACGGTAGACACCGTAGGCATTCTGCACCTTGGTTTCATAATCGAGCAGCACGCTGAACTCATGCGGGTTACTCTTCAGAAACGGCGGTACCGTCTCGCGCCCTTCCGGTTCGACGTTCACGGCCAGCATCACGAAGCCCTGAGACGCAAACACCTCGTTGAGCATCTCCATCGAAGGCATCTCAACGCGACAAGGGGGGCACCAGGTCGCCCAGAAGTTCAGAAACACCACCTTCCCCTGCATATCAGCCAGACGCACCGTCTTGCCATGCACATCCTGCAGGGAAAAGTCCGGAGCCAGACTGCCTACCCCGACCGCATCGCTGCCACCGAAAGCCGAAACGGTGGTCGACCCGAGAAAAATCAAGCCGCTCAACACAACCAACAGACGTATTATTTTCATGATTTCCCCTTGTTTCGATCTAAGCAGGTTTGCCGTATGCTGCGAGGGACGTTACCGCTGCTGTGCAGTAAAGTCAAGCGCCTCCAGAGGCCCATAAAGCTTCGAAGCGATCGAGATCCTGTTCGCTGAATCCGAAGTAATGCGCGACCTCGTGCGCAACCGTCTCACGCACTACCTGCACCACCGGCAGGCCGGTATCTGCGGCTTCGGCTTCAATGGATCGCTGGAACAGGTAGATCATGTCCGGCTCCGCAGGGACCAGATCGTGAAAGCGCTCGCTAAACGGAAAGCCACGGTAGAATCCGAGCAGCTCCTCGTCGGGGCCGTATCCGACTTCGGCAAGCAGTTGCGCGTCAGCAACATCCTCGACGACAAACACCAGGTTTTCGAAATGTTGCCTGAAACTTTCAGGGATCGAGGCGACAACCCGCTCGACCAGCTGAGAAAAGTCACCCCTGGTCATCGAAGCCCTGCCCCCGGGCAACACGGAAGCGCTAGCTGAAGCGATAGACCTCGACACCATCCTCATCGAAGAGTGTTGCCTCGCCGTTGAAATCACGCCCCTGTGGCCCACGGACCTGTGCCTCGGCGCGCACCTCGCCGCTTTTGACCGGAGCCAGGAAGCGTGCCTGCAAATCGACTGTTGCGAAGTGCGTCCCCGGAGGGAGCAGCGACTTGATCGCCATCGCCACAGCGGTATCGGCCAGACTGGTCAAGGCGCCACCATGCATCAGACCGGCCCCCATGGCATGCTTGACGGTAAACGGCATGCGCAACACGGCTTGACCATCCACAGCGCTGACGATCTGCATCTGCAGCAGGTCTTCAAACGGGGCCGTATCTACCCAGCCGCTGAGCGTAAACTGCTCATGTTGCGGGTCGCGATCGGCGTCGGCAGCATCTTTTAGAACAGCCATGATCCCTCCTATGGAAGATCGACATAATAGCCGTTATTACGCCGCGCAATCAGAAAACTCAAAGGGTAGACACCGAGGTTTTTCTCCAGTAACTGCCGGAATTTCACGAGGTCAGCAACCCCCGCCCCGCCCACTTCAACGACCCGATCGCCAACCTGCAGCCCGGCCTGTTGGGCAGCGCCTCCGGGTTCAAGGGCATCGATCTGTAGTCCCCGGTTGGTATCCATGGGCCAGAAACCGAACACCTTGCGGACATACTCCTCAACATACCCCTGCGGGACCGGTTCGGTGGTAATCTGCACCCTCCGTTCTGTGGTCCCGTGCAGGTACTCAAGCATCACACCCCTTCCCGGAGGATAGGTCGCCAGCAAGGAGAGGTATTCATGCACCGTGTCGACCGCTATACCGTCAAGCGCGACAATCACATCTGCAACCTTCAAGCCGCCCTTGGCTGCGGCATGTCCCTGAGAGAGATCGGTAACCAGCACCCCTCCGCCACCGCGGGCCCGAGTAAAGGCACGCCCCACTTCGCCGGGGATAACCCCGATAAAACCGGGTCGAACCTCACCGTAGCGGATCAGGTCATCGAGCACCCGTCCGACCACCGCCGCAGGGATAGCAAAACCGATCCCCTGGGCCTGGCGGGCAATAGCCGTGTTGATACCGACCAGTTCGCCATCGAGGTTGAGCAGAGGCCCGCCGGAATTCCCCGGGTTAATCAACGCGTCGCTCTGCACAAACACGGCTAGACTGCCATCCTCAGCGGGCAGGCGCCGGCGATCGGTGCTGACCACACCGGTGGTGATGGAATGCTCGAGACCGAGTGGGTTGCCGACGGCGATCACCGTTTCGCCGAGCATCAGATCGTCGGAACGCCCGATCTGAACGATCGGATAGCGACGCTCTTCCTTGAGCTTCAGCACCGCCAGGTCGAGCCGTTTATCGACTCCAACCAGCTCCACCTGCTGTTCCTTGAGCTGATCCGGCAGTGCGACAAAGATCTTCGAGGCCTTGTCGATGACATGCGCGTTGGTCAACACATAGCCACGCTCATCCACCAACACCCCCGAACCGAGAGACTGTGATGCATAAACACGCGAGGAACCGAACTCCCCGAAAAAATCCTCGAACAGGCTGCCACCAAAACCGAAAAACGGCGAACCGCGCCGCTGGAGAATCTGCTCCGTACGGATATTGACCACCGCCGGACCGACCTTTTCCAGGGCCTTGACCACCGGCGAACGACGTGTGGCGAGATCGGCGGCGGCGAGTTGTGGGCAGAACAGAGCCAGGCTCACCAGCAGTACGACAAAACGACGAAGAAACATGCTAACTCCTGCTGATATGGTACTTTTCCATGCGGTAAACCAGGACATGCCGCGGGATGTCGAGAAAGGACGCCGCACGGGTCTGGTTCCAGTCACAGCGCTCCAGCGCTTCGCGCACCACCTCCTCCTCGAGTTTTTCGAGCGGGTAGCCATCGTCCGGGAGGTTGATGACCTTGTTCACCCTGGCTCGCTGCCCGTTCAGGATCGAAACCGGCAGATCCTCGACATCGAGGGTATCGCCACGCCGCATCACCAGCATCCGCTCGACGACGTTCTGCAGTTCACGTACGTTGCCGGGCCACCGGTAGGCGGTCAGCCGCTGAATCAGTCCCTGCGACAGCTCAACCTCTGGAACGCCATGGCGCCCGAGGAAATGCCGCAGCAGCACCACGATGTCTTCACGACGCTGCCTTAACGGGGGCAGCTGCAACGGGACGACCGCCAGGCGGTAGTAGAGGTCTTCGCGAAACAGCCCCTCTTCGAGAGCGGTCTCAAGGTGCCGATTGGTCGCCGCGACCAGGCGCACATCGACACTGCGCGGCACGCCCCCTACCGGTTCGACCTCCTTCTCCTGTAGCGCACGCAACAGCTTCGGTTGCAGCTCCAGCGGCAGCTCGCCGACCTCGTCGAGGAACAGCGTTCCGCCCTGGGCCTGCTCAAACTTACCGGTACGGTCGCGCACCGCTCCGGTGAAGGCACCGCGCAGATGCCCGAACAGCTCACTCTCGATCAGGTCACGCGGGATCGCGGCGCAGTTGACCGCTACAAAGGGGGCCTTATGCCGCTCGCTCAGGTCGTGGATGGCACGCGCCACCAGCTCCTTGCCGGTGCCGCTCTCCCCCTCGATCAGCACCGTCGCCTCGCTCGGAGCGACCCGCTTGATCATGTCGGTCACCTGCTGCATCCCGTCGCTGAGGCCGACGATCTCCTCGAGGGACCTGCGCCCGCCAAGTTCCTCGCGCAGGCGCGCGTTCTCCTGCTGCAGGCCGAGGTAATCAAAGGCCTTTTTCACGGTGATGCGCAACTGGTCCCGACTAAACGGTTTGGTCAGATAGTCGAAGGCCCCCTCTTTCATCGCTTCGACCGCCTGCTCGACACTGGCAAAGGCGGTGATCACCATCACCAGAGTTTGTGGCGCCTGCTGCTTGATCTTTTTAAGCACCTCGATCCCCGAGATGCCGGGCATCTGGATATCGGTAACCACCAGTGCCGGCTCGATCTGAGCGAAGCGGTCCAGCCCCTGCTCGCCGTCGACGGCAGTATGCACCTGGTAGCCAGCCTCTTCGAGGGTGAATTCGAGGACCCGCCGCAGCGAGATATCGTCTTCAATGATCAGTACGGGTTTTTCGGCCATAACGCTCCAGGCACTCCTTACTGCGCGGCAAGGTCAGCTTGAACACCGTCCCCTGCGCGGAAGTGGTCTCGATTTCAATCGTCCCCTTGTGGGCGCTGACAATACGCTGGGTGATCGCCAGTCCCAATCCCGTTCCTTCGCTGCGCGTGGTAAAAAAAGGATTGAAGATCCGCTCGCGAGCCTCCGCGGAGATACCCGGGCCGCTATCGGCGAAACGGATCACGGTGGCCGCGTCCTCGGCCACCACCGAGACCTTCACCTCGCCACCGTCCGGCATCACCTGCAGGGCGTTCAACACCAGGTTCAGAAAAACCTGCTTGAGCTGCTCGCGATGACCGCACAAGGGTGGAGTCTCTTCAACATCCAGGGCGATGGTGACGTTCTGCTTGCGCGCCGGCTGCTGGACCAGATGTACGACCTCTTCGAGAACTTCCTGCGGTTGAAAAAACTTCTCTTCCGGCGGCTCGGGACGTGAGAAGGTCAGAAAATCCTGAACCACGCCGTTGAGCCGGTCAACCTCCTGAATCAGGATGCGGGCAAATTCGTAGTGCTTGTCCTCCGGCGGGAACCCCTCCTGGAGGATTTCAGCGGTACCGCGTATCGAGCCGAGGGGGTTGCGGATCTCGTGGGCCATGCCTGCCGAAAGCTCGCCGAGCGCCGTGAGCCGGTCTGCGCGGCGCAGCTGTTCCTCGATTTCGAGGATCTGGTCCGCCTGCCGGCGCAGCTTGTCGTAACTCTCCTCGAGTTGCCGCACGGCGGCGTGGGCCAGGTCCTTCTGGCGCCGTTCCCGCTCGGCGAGAAAACCGGTCATGAAACCGATCAGGTTGTACAGCAGGATCTCAAGGTACTGTTCAAGGCGGATTTCCGGGTGATGCCCCCAGTGAACGTAAATGTGCGGCAGGTAGAGCAACGAGGCAAAAATCGCCAGGGCAACACCTCCGCGCAGACAGAACCACAGCCCCCCGAGGACAATCGGAATGTAGTAGAGTCTCCGGTAGATGTCATGGAGCGCGCCCCGGTCGGTGGCGGTCAGGTAGTGCAAGGAGGTAACGCCCACCGTCAGGCTGATCAGGATTATGATTCGTATGATGTTTTGCTTACGCATACTTTCTTTGTAAACCATGGGCGTTTTTGGCGCAAGGCGCTCCTTGGCTATCACTGCGAATTTATTGGACAAGCAGGGATGGCATTCGCTACTCTTACACGCTGGAGCGCCAAATGATGTTTCTGGAAATTCTCAATATCGTCCTGCCGGTTTTCGCGGTCATCGGGCTCGGCTTTCTGCTGCGCCGCTGGCAGATGATTGATCAGCCTTTCATCCATCAGACCAATCGTCTGGTCTTCTATGTCGCCCTGCCATTGCTGCTGTTCTACAAGATCGGCACGGCCGATTTTTTCCACAGCTTCAACGCCACTCTGGCGGGGATCTCCGTTGTCGGCCTGCTTATAGCCTTCGCCGGGGCCTACGTCTGGGGTAAAATGCGCAGTTATCCTGCGTCAACCCTCGGCGCCTTCACCCAGGGCGCTTTTCGCGGCAATCTCGCCTACGTAGGTCTGGCCATGGTGTTCAATGCCTACGGGGAAGAGGGGTTGACCCGCGCCGGTCTGCTGATGGGTTTTTTAGTACCGGTTCTCAACCTGCTGGCGATCTGTGCCCTGCTACTTCCCCAGCAAGACCGCAGCCGCGCAGCCGACAATGTCTCGTGGCTGAAACAGCTGGCGCTCAACCCGCTCATTATCGCCTCGGCCCTCGGCGTCCTCTGGAGCTTTTACTCCCTGCCGATGCCACTCATGCTCGAAAGATCGCTGCATATCGCCTCCGGCATGGCGTTGCCGCTGGCGCTGCTCGCCATCGGCGCCTCCTTCTCCCTCGAAAAGCTGCGCGGCGACCTGATGACGGCTTTTTTTGCCACCGGAATCAAACTCATCTGGCTACCGCTGCTAACCGCCGGGCTACTGCACCTCACGGGGGTTACCGGCCTCGATTTCGCCATCGGCGTGCTGCTCGCGGCGACTCCCGCGGCAACGGCCAACTACATTTTTGCGCAACAACTCGGTGGTGACGCCGAACTCTCCGGATCAATCGTGATGATGTCGACTCTCTCCTCCTGCGTCACCTACACGATCATCCTGCTGCTACTCAGGAGCTTTGAGCTATGAGCGGTGCGCGCGTCTCGGTGCTGATGGCGGTACATAACGAGGGAGAGTACCTTGCCGCCACCCTTGCCTCGCTGCAACACCAAACGCTCCACGACTGGGAGTTGGTGGTCGTCGATGATGGCTCCGACGACGCTACGCCCGAGATCCTCGCCGAGGTCGCCCGCCGTGACCCTCGCGTACAGGTCGTCTCTCCCGGAAAGATCGGCCTGGTAGCCGCCCTCAATCTTGGCCTAGAGCGGTGCCACGCGCCGCTGCTGGCGCGCATGGACGGCGACGACATCTGCCACCCGCAACGGTTCAAGCGCCAGCTGGAAACGATGACACACGCCCCGGACCTCGATCTCCTCGCCACCCGCATCCGTCACTTCCCCCGCCCCTCATTAAGCGACGGCATGCGCGCTTACGAGGAATGGCTCAACAGCCACCTCGAGCATGATGAGATTGCACGCGATGTCTTCGTCGAGTCCCCCTTCGCCAACCCATCGGTGATGCTGCGCACCGCGAAGCTCAGGGATCTCGGGGGGTATATCGACTACGGCTGGCCCGAGGACTACGACCTGTGGTTGCGCTACGCCGCGTCCGGGGCCCGCTTTGCGCGCCTCCCGGAGACGCTGCTCTTCTGGCGCGACCACCCCGATCGCCTCACCCGCACCTCGCCGGCCTTCACGCTGCAGGCCTTCCGCACCTGCCGCGCCCACTACCTGCGCCAGGCCTACCTCGCGGGACACGACTCTGTGACCCTGTGGGGCGCGGGGAAAGAAGGGAAAGCCTGGCGCAAGACCCTGGAGAACATCGGCATCAGGGTGTCGCGCTGGGTGGAAATCGATCGCCGCAAGATCGGCCAGCGCATCCACTCCGCCCCGGTGGTGTCGTTCGACGCCCTCGCCCCCGGGCAGGGACCGATGCTGATCACTATCGGCGCACGCGCGGCTCGCCCCCAGGTACGCGAGTTCGCTGCGGCGCGCGGCCTGCGCGAAGGGCATGATTTTATCTGTGTGACCTGACCCCGGAGAGTTTAAACCATGAGTGACCCACGCCTGTTCAAACCGTTCACCATCGGTGAGCGCTTCCGCATCACCCCGCCCGACGAGGCGCCATCGACCGATGGACGCGCCGATTTGGTCATCGGCCGCGGCGCCTTCGGTTCCGGTGAGCACGAAACCACCGCCAGCTGCCTCGAACTTCTCGAGCAGACCGGAATCGCCAGCGGGAGCCACCTGCTCGACCTCGGCAGCGGCACCGGTATTCTCGCCCTCGCGGCGCTGCACTTAGGAGCCCAAAGCGCGGTCTGTATTGACATCAGCCCCGATGCCGTGCGCACCTGCGAATCGAACTGCGCACTGAACGGCTTCGGTGACAAGGTTCGCAACATCGCCGGAACCGTTGAAACCATCGGTGACGAGAGCTTCGACCTGATCCTCGCCAACATCTACGGCGATCTGCTCCTTGACCTCGCTCCGGCGATCGTTAAGCGCCTCAAGCCGGGGGGACACCTGCTACTCTCGGGGATGCTCTGGGAGTACGACTTCGAGGTGCGCAAGTGCTACGAGAAACTCGGCTGCACCCAGTACAAGAAACGAATGATGGAGGAGTTCTGTACCCATCTCTATCAGCGGCAGCAAACCGTACAATCGGCCACAAGCACTTAACGATTCGTACTTAATGTGCTATTTTCCCGTGCCTAGCCTAAAACAATGAGCCAAGCGATGCCGTATAAACTATCTCTGCAAATCATCCTGCTCTCCCTGGCGCTCAACCTGCTGGGAGCGACGTTAACCACGCTCATGAACGTACCACTGTTTCTGGACGCTATCGGGACCATGCTCAGCGCGGTGTTTCTCGGCCCATGGATAGGCGGCGTGCTCGGGTTGATGACCAACATCATCAAGGGCATCGCCTACACCCCCCACTCGATCCCGTTCGCCCCGGTCAATTTTGCCATAGGTATTCTTACCGGTTACCTCACCATCTACGCCAAAGATTTCCGCCGCCCGCTGATCCCCCTTGCCATAGGAGGTATCGTCGGGCTCGCCACACCGGTACTGGCCGCCCCCATCGCGGCCTACCTGTTCGGCGGCATTACCGCGCACGGCATTGACAAGTACGTAGTGGCCCTGTTCAACAGTGGCCAATCGATCCTCTCCAGTGCGTTCTGGGGACGCATCCCCTACAGCCTGGTCGACAAAATCGGTTCGGCCTTCCTGGTGTATGGTATCGTCCACGGCTGGAAACAGGCTGCGGAGACGCGCTTCCCGATCCTTTCCCGGCGGTGACCCAATGCACCAGCCGCTGAAATTACTCTTAACCACCCTCTGCCTCTGGCTTCTGACGCTCCACCCCGGCCATGCAGACTCGCTTAAAATCGGCATCCGTTCAGACGCACAGCTTCTCGAATATGTAACCGCTGACGGCACGCCATCTGGTGAGCTTGTCGAACACTGGAAACAGTGGGGAAACGTCCGTGGCTACACGCTCGAATTCATCGCCATCGGGGACGCAAAAGCGGAACAACTTCTGAACGACAGAGTGCTCGACATCCTCGCCAACGCGCCGCCGAAGATGCAGACGGGCTACTCACAGGTGTATGACAAACATGCCTATTACTTCATTACCCGGACCGGCAACTACCTAACAAGGCTGAATGAACTCCCGCTCGCAATTGGCATCCTCGCCAGCGACGCACCCTTTCTCACCGACATCCTGGTCGAGCGTGGACCATTGGTCTCCTTCCGCAATTACCACGAGATGTTGAGCGCCCTGCAACAGGGCAAGATCGGCATCATCGCGGCGAACGACATCGCTCTGAACATGGCGATTACCACGACAGATCTATTGAAGCTCCATTACGCTGACGAACCGTTCTACATCCACCCGGTGCGGGCGGCAGCGCTCCCGCACAACCAACATCTGCTGAGAGATTTCACCAATTTACTCGAGCGACATCCCCCTGCACAAAGTAGTTCCTTCACCTCAAGATGGCACCCGAGCGCCCTCGGCTTCCGCCTGCCGTGGACCCTGATCGGCGCGGCGGCGACGATCCTGTGCATCTTATCGCTGATGATCTTCTTCTGGCTGATGAACAAGCGGCTCGAGCAGCAGGTCAAGGCGCAAACCGACGAAATTGCCCAGCAGAAGCAAGAGCTTGAAATCGACATCGAACGACGCAAGACGCTTGAGGTTGAGCTGAAATGGGCCAAGGCCATGGCAGAGGCTGCTGCCGATGAGAAGTCGCGTTTCCTGGCCACCATGACCCACGAACTGCGCACCCCATTGATCGGAGTACTCGGCATGAACGAACAGATGCAACAGACTCCCATCACCGACCACCAGCGTTCCTTGCTTAACATCATACAGGACTCCGGCGAAACGCTGTTGTCACTGGTCAACGACCTTCTCGATTTTTCCAAAATTGAGACCGGGAAACTGAGCCTGCGCCTGGAGCACCTTAACCTGCCTGAGCTGGTAACAAAAACAACCACCCTGCTGCGGGGGCAGGCCGAGGATAAGGGACTTGAGTTGCATTGTTCCATTGCCCCGGAAGCATCCTGGAACGTCGAGGCCGACGCTCTGCGGCTACAACAGATCCTTTTGAACCTGCTCAGCAACGCCATCAAGTTCACACCGACGGGGAGAGTCTCCGTACGTCTGAAGTTGGTCGAACGACAGCAGCAGCTCGGCATCTTCGCCCTCGAGGTGGAAGACAGCGGCATCGGCATGCACAGCGAAGAACGCGAGACCATCTTCTCCCCCTTCGTGCAGGCGGATAACGCCCACTCTGTCATCGCAAGGGGAACCGGCCTTGGGCTGGCGATTGTCGAACAACTCATCGAGATGATGTCGGGAACCGTTACCGTCGACTCACAACCGGGCCAGGGCAGCCTTTTCCGGGCAACGTTCAATGTACAACTGCTCGACAGACTGGCCCCTGAACCCGCCAAAGTAGCTTCCGACGTGAAGCCACCGCCCCCACCGACAGGAACTGGCGAGGTAAAGATCAACGAAACCAGGAATCCACCCCCCTCCGGGACTCTCAACCCCGCAGCGAGACGTCTACTGGTGGTCGATGATTATCCGGCGACCCGTGAACTGGTCAAACAATCCCTTATCAGCCAGGATCTCATGGTCGATGAAGCGGATAGCGGGGCTGTCGCCCTGACCCTTTGCGAGACGAACAGCTACGGCCTGATCCTCATGGACTGCAGTATGCCCAAAATGGACGGACTGGAGACGACACGGCGGCTGCGCGAACGTAGTTGCAACGCACCGATTGTTGCCCTCACCGCTCACTCGGACACCGAAACGATTAACGCCTGTCTCGATGCCGGCATGAACGACTCTTTACCCAAGCCGTTTCGGCAGAAGCAATTGTTCGCTTTACTCGAGAAGTGGCTGAACCCTGAAGAGGGGGAAGATGGAAACGTTTGAACTCGAGGGACGTCCGTTTGTCGCCCTCTGTGACCTGCTCAAGTTGACCGGCATGTCCCACAGCGGTGGCAGTGCCAAGCTGGCAATTGCCGAGGGGCTGGTGCTGGTTGATGGCCACGTGGAGACCCGCAAGCGTTGCAAGATCCTGTCTGGACAGACAGTGACGTTCGAGGGACAACAGGTGAAGGTCATGTAAACCCAATGCGGGCAGCAAGGCTTAACCTCCGGGAGAAACCAAGCGAATGAAAAATACGATTTACATCCTGTTGCTGCTTGTCGCGTTCGGCGCCGTCTATGTCCTCGGTTTTTGCCATGGCGTTAACGAAAGCGTTTACATGCTCTGGACAAACCAGGCACAAAGCTCCGTCATCACCCTAAAAATGCTCAACGAAGAAAATTACACCGGGGCAAGTGCGTTCAATGAGAACATTGTCGAAAACAGCCTGATCGCCATGCAAAGGGTCGACCGCGGCACCTGGCGCTACCTAAACTTCCCCTCAATGTACTTTTCCTACATGAAAACCTTCGGCGAGAGCGCGCAAAAAACCCGAAAGATCCGGGAAATGGTACTCATAGACTATCAAAACACCTACCAGGACGCTCACAACCAGCCCCACCAATAAACGGCATTCTGGATACGCTGAAACCATCGATCGCCTTGTGTAACGGCAAGACCTAGTCTGGAGATGCACATTAGCACACCTTCGATCACAGGGTGTAACGTCAAGGTATCCGCACAAAGAAAGAGGTCGGTAAGCTTCTTTCCTGGTCTCTCCTCAAAGGGAATAAACGTAGCCACCAAAGAAATGGTGGTCGAAGAAACTATAGGTTAAGAGCCTTGGTGAGAAGTGGTAAATCGAGGACTTTCCCCTGCAAGAGATGTCCTGATTAAACGCAAAAAAATGGTAAAATATTTTATCTAATGCCGTTAAACATAATTCCAAACAGTCTCTTTGGGCTGAAATCAGGAAATGTAATTGCCTATGAGATTACATCCTATAGGATTTATCTTTGTTCCGGCATTTCTTATAAGTATTACATGTTTTCCCCCCTGTCATCTTTGGGCTTCAGGTGAAGCTCCCTCAAAAGTCCTCTTTCTCAGCTCATATCACCCAGGGTTCCCAACCTTTTTCCAGCAGGTCGAAGGAATAAAGTCTGCCTTTAAGGACAAATCTATCCTTCTCGATATCGAGTTCATGGACAGTAAAAGGTTCCCCGACCCCGAAAGTATCGACCTGTTTTACCGTACACTGTCGAGCAAGCTATCGAAGCTCGATCCTTACGACATCCTCATCACGGGCGATGACAACGCCTTATCCTTTGCCATTGAGAGGCAACAGGAGTTTTTTCCACAACTGCCGATCGTATTTATGGGCGTGAACAACGTGGCCAAGGCCATGGAGCAGAACAACAATCGCTTCATAACCGGTGTCATTGAGACCGTTTCGATGCAGGAAACTCTGGAGTTGATCACCAGGCTCCACCCGGAGACGAAACGGATCCTTGCGCTGGTCGATGACACACCAAGCGGCCAAGGAGACCTGATAACATTTCATAGCTACGAAATATCGTTCGCACCTGTTGTGTTATCGGAGCTATCCCTGACCAACCTCACTTTTGATGAACTTGCCACGCAACTCAAACGTCTCGGTGACGGAGATGTCGTATTACTTCTTTCGGCCTACAAGGACAAAAACAACAAATCCCTACTGTTTCATGAAAGCTTGCAACTCATCAGGGCAAACCTTTCACGCCCGCTTTATCATCTCTGGTTCCATGGCATGGGTGACGGTGTTCTCGGAGGCAAGGTCGTCAGTCACGACCAACAGGGCAAAGCCGCAGCAAATATAGCGTTAGATATTCTCGATGGACGACAGCCAGAAGATATTCCCGTCACAAGCGAGAGCCCGAACGTCTATATTTTTGATTACAACGAAATGCAACGCTTTAACCTCGCTCCCTCAACGCTTCCACAGGGAAGCATCATCTTAAATCAGCCCTACTCCTATTATCAGGAGCACAAAAAGCTGATCTGGAGTTGTCTCGGGATATTTTCCGGCTACTCCATTCTGGTCTGTATCCTGCTAATCAATATCCGGCATCGCAAAACTGCTCAAGAGGCCTTAAGGGCCAGCGAAGAAAAGTTCAGGCTCTTACTTGACTCTACAGCTGAGGCAATTTATGGCGTCGACACCGAAGGAGACTGCATATTTTGCAACCCCGCCTGCCTGTCCCTGCTTGGATACAAAAGTGAAGCCGTCATTCTCGGGGAAAACATGCACACTCTGATGCACCATCACCGTAAGGACGGGACTGAGTATCCGGAGAATGAATGCTTGATTTGTCAGGTCTGTGTCGATGGAAAAGGCGTTCGTGTAGACAGCGAGGTGTTCTGGCGTACAGATGGAAGCACTTTTGATGCGGAGTACACTTCTTTCCCGATACGTAAGGGGAACGAACTGGTCGGGGCAGTTGTTGCGTTCCACGATATTTCAGAACGAAAAAGGGTCGAGGAGGCTTTAATTGAAGCGAAAAAGTTTGCAGAAGAAACCAGCCAATTAAAAAGCGAATTTCTGGCAAAGATCAGCCATGAGATCCGCACACCTATGACCGTCTTCCTGTCGGCGATTGAGCACCTGATAGACCTTGATAAGGACCCAGAGCATCAAAGAATTCTTGAACTGGCCGACCTGTCATCCCGACGACTCCATACGCTGGTGGAGGGAATTCTCGACTTTTCAAAACTTGAAGATCGGAATCTTGAGCTGGATGAAAGAACGGTTGTTTTGAGAAACAGCCTGGAAGAAACGTTAAAATTGATGCAGGAGAAAGCCCGTCAAAAAGGTCTCCGTATAGACCTGAAAATAGATGCGAACGTACCCGAAGAGATTACCTGCGATGATTATAGATTGAGCCAGATTCTTTTGAACCTGATCAGCAACGCCATCAAGTTTACGGAAATCGGCAGCGTGCAACTCACTGTCTCGCAAAATGATAACAACCTGGTATTTGAGGTCCGCGATACAGGCATCGGCATACCGGAAGAAAAATACGAAACTATCTTTGAGGACTTCAAACAGGCCGACAATAGTATTACACGCAAATACGGTGGCGCTGGCCTCGGATTGGCAATTGCACGAGGGCTTGTCGAGCTTATGGGAGGGCAAATCTCTGTTCAAAGCCAGTTGGACCAGGGGAGTGCCTTTACCTTCAACATCCCCCGGAAAACTGCGGCGCAAGGGTGAATAATCCACGAAAACACGGCAGACAACGTTACACAGTCAGACAATCTAAACACAAAAAAAGCCGGGCCAAGGCCCGGCTTTTGATCTATTAAAATGGCAACTTACATCAGCGCCTGAATCTTCTTCAGACTCTCTTGCAAGATACCGAGTTTCTCCTCGGCCGCCGCAAGCTTGCCACGGTCCTTTTCGAGAACCGCCGCCGGGGCATTGGCAACGAACTTATCGTTGGAGAGTTTCTTGGTAAACATGTCGACATCCTTCTGGGCCTTGGCGATCTCCTTGGTAAGACGCTTCTCCTCCTCGCCAAGATTGACCAGCCCGGCAAGCGGCAGTAGCACTTCGACATCACCGGCCACCTGGGTCGCCGCCTGCTCGGGATGTTCGACACCGACACCACAGCTAAAGTCACCCACCCTGCCGAGAGCCTCCACATAGACGGCATAGTCGTTGAGGATGGTTGCCGTCTCAGCATCCTTACAGTCAAGCACCACCGCGACCTGTTTGGAAGGTGGCACGTCCATTTCGCCGCGAATATTGCGGATGGCGCGCACTACATCCATGACGATCTCCATCTGCGCGGCACCCTGTTCATCGAGCGGCAGCCCCTCGCCTACGGGGTAGGCGCTCTGCATGATGAACGCACTGGGACGTTCGCCCGGCAGGGTCTGCCAGATTTCCTCGGTGATGAACGGCATCAGCGGATGCAACAGGCGCAGCAACTGCTAGAGAACAGTGAACAGTACCGACTGGACACGCTTCTTGGCCACCGCGTCGTCACCGTAGAGATCCCCCTTGGCGAGCTCGATGTACCAGTCACAGAAGACGTTCCAGGTAAAGGCGTAAAGGATACTCGCCGCATCGTTAAACTTGTAGTCGTTCAGGGCCGCGTTGGTCTCGCGGGCCGTCTCGGCAAGCCGTACCAGAATCCAGCGATCGGCCAGGGAGAGTTCCTCACGCTCCAGGTCGATCATCTTGGGATCAAATCCTTCGAGATTCATGAGGGTGAAACGCGCCGCGTTCCAGAGCTTGTTGGCGAATGCCTTGTAGCCACCGATCCGGTCGGTGGAGAGCTTGATGTCGCGTCCCATGGCGGCGAACGCCGCAAGGGTGTAGCGGAAGGCATCGGCGCCGTACTCGTCGATGACGTGCAGCGGGTCGATGACGTTCCCCTTGCTCTTGGACATCTTCTGTCCCTGTGCATCACGCACCAGGGCGTGGATGTAGACATCCTTGAACGGCACCTCGTCCATGAACTTGAGGCCCATCATCATCATGCGTGCCACCCAAAAGAACAGGATATCGAAACCAGTCACCAAACAGGAGGTCGGATAGAACTTCTGCACGGTGGCGGTGTCCTCCGGCCAACCCATGGTCGAGAACGGCCACAACGCCGAAGAGAACCAAGTATCGAGAACATCGGTCTCCTGGTGGAGGTTGGTACTACCGCACTTGGCGCATACCGCGGCGTCCTCGCGGCTGACGGTAATATGCTCGCAGTCACCGCAGAACCAGGCCGGGATACGGTGTCCCCACCAGATATGGCGACTGATGCACCAGTCCTGGATGTTGAACATCCACTCGTAGTAAGTCTTCTCCCACTGTGCCGGGACGATGCGGGTATCCCCCTGCTGCACCGCCTTGATCGCCTCTTCGGCCAGCGGACCGACCTTCACGTACCACTGCTTGCTCATATACGGTTCAATGACGGTCTTGCAACGGTAACACTCACCGACCGCATTGGCGTAATCGTCGATCTTCTCTAGCAGCTCCAGGTTCTCCAGGTCGGCGACCACGTTGGCGCGAGCCTCGTAGCGTTCCTGGCCGAGGTACGGGCCACCGTTTTCGTTGATGTTGCCCGACTCGTCGAGGATGTTGATAAACTCAAGGTCGTGACGCTTGCCGATTTCAAAGTCGTTGAAGTCGTGAGCCGGGGTGATCTTAACCACGCCGGTACCGAACTCCATGTCGACATACTCGTCGGCAATGATCGGGATCTCGCGATTAATCAGCGGCAGCATGACCTTGCCGCCAATCAGGTCGCTGTAGCGCTCGTCTTCAGGATTGACCGCCACCGCAGTGTCGCCGAGCATGGTCTCGGGACGGGTGGTCGCGACGACCAAGTAACGGTCACTGCCGACGACCGGGTAACGCAGGTGCCAGAGATGACCCTTCTTGTCCTCGTGTTCAACCTCGAGGTCTGAAAGTGCAGTGTGACAGCGCGGACACCAGTTAATCAGGCGATTGTCACGGTAGATCAGGCCATCCTCGTAGAGGCGCACGAAAACCTCGCGCACCGCCGTGGAGAGCCCCTCGTCCATAGTGAAACGCTCACGTGCCCAGTCACAGGAGGCGCCGAGCCGTTTGAGCTGATTGATAATCTGTCCGCCCGACTCTTCGCGCCATTGCCAGACCCGCTCGACAAACGCCTCACGGCCGAGTTCATGGCGATCCCTCTGCTCTGCGGCAAGCTGCTTCTCAACCACGTTCTGGGTAGCAATGCCGGCATGGTCGGTTCCGGGCATCCACAGCACCTCATGACCGGTCATGCGCTTCCAACGCACCAAGATGTCCTGCAGGGTATTGTTCAGCGCATGCCCCATATGCAGCACGCCGGTGACGTTAGGCGGTGGGATAACGATGGAATAGTGAGGTTTAGGAGAGTTCTCATCGGCACTGAAGGCTCCCTGTTCCTCCCAGGTCCGGTACCATTTACTTTCGACCTGCTGCGGTTCGTAGCCTTTATCGAGCTTCACTTCCATAGTGTGACAGTGTCCTTCCTTAAACTAATCGCGAGGGTAAAACCTGCAGAACATAAAAAGAAACGGGGATTCTAGCAATCCCCGTTTCTCCGGTCAATAGTGTCTGTCGAGCCGTTAGTTAGCCGGCTTGTTCACGTATCTTTCGCAGCTCTTCCTTGATCAGGTTCTCAGCCAAATCGGGAACCACCTCCCAGGCTATCCTTTCAAGCATGCGGGCGGCAACCTTCTCCACGATGGCATTAAGCTGTTCCTCGCTAATAGCCGCTACGGCCTGCTCAACCTGTGCGGGATCAACTGCAGCAGGAGCGGGTGCAGCTGCCGGCTCAGGTGTAGGAGCGGGCGCTGCTGCCGGCTCAGGTGCAGGAGCAGGTGCAGCTGCCGGCTCAGGTGCAGGAGCAGGTGCAGCTGCCGGCTCAGGTGCAGGAGCA
>PKUI01000089.1 GCA_002869605.1 Desulfuromonas sp.
CCCGGGTTGCATAGCGGCAGGCTGTACCGCCACAAGATCGACCCGCACGCTGGGATGTAGCTCACAGGCCAAAAGCATCAGCGGCGCCAGGCCGGCATGCAGCTGCTGCAGGGAAGTGGAATCATCAAGAGAGAGTTCGGTGAAATCAAGGTGCGCTATTTCACCAGCCGCAGCACCAAAATCGACGGCATCGACCAGGATCACCTGTTCAACATCTGCAAAATAATCGATCAGGCTCAGGCCACCGAGCCCACCATCGAGCAGCTCGACACCGTGTGGCAAGTCCGCAGCGCGGAGGCGTTCGACCAGGGCGACGCCGACACCGTCATCGCCACACAGCGGGTTACCGACGCCGATGATCCGTGTTTTAACAGACATCGATTTTAAGCATGTGCGTCGCACAGCTGATGCACGGATCGTAGGCACGGACCAGTTTCTCGGCCTGCTCGCGCAAAACCTCGCGCTCGCCGTCGAGCAGTCGCGGCACCAGCTGTTGAAGATCGGCCTCGATACTGGCCAGATTCTGAGCCGTGGGGATCAGGCAGTCGGCCTGCACGATACAGCCGGATGCGTCGTAGGTGTAGGCATGGTAAAGGGTGCCCCGCGGAGCCTCGACCGCCCCGACCCCGTAGCCACCCCCCTCGGGACGCACCGCCGCCTCCTCGCGCAACCCGTCGATCAGTACGTCATCGATCAGGTGCATCGCTTCCTCGCTCCAGTGCACCGTCTCGACCAGACGGGCGGCAAGGGTGCGAAACGGGTTAACGCACTCTGCATCGATACCGAGCGGCACAGCCACCTGCCGCGCCATCGGCGAGAGCCGGGAAAATCCGTTGCGTACACGCGCCAGGGGGCCGACGGTAAACGAGCCGCTTTGCGTCGCAGCAAAGGAGGCCGTCGAATGGGGGACCTGGTATTCGCGGATCACCTCGCGATATTCGGCAACCGGCCGCTGCCACCCGGCACTCGAAGCGACCATCCCCCCCGCCAGCGGGTAGCTCTGCTCATCGACCAACGATAGATATTCGCTTGGCCGTTCGAAAGCAGGATAATCGAAGCTGGCAAACAGCTCGACGGTCGACTCGAGGTCGGCCAGCGCGGCGACCAGGCGCTTGCGCACATCCTGCAGCTCGGCCGGAGCCGGCAGAGTCGCAAAGCCGCCGAGACGCGGCGTCACCGGATGCACCGGGCGCCCGCCGACGACGCGGCACAGGTCGTTGGCCAGCTTCTTCAGGCGCAGCGCACGGCTGACCAGTTCGCGACGCTCCTGAACCAGGGGAAAAATACTCGCGACCCCCAGATAATCGGGTGCGGCCATGAAATAGAGTTGCAACAGGTGGCTCTGCAGGATTTCACCGATGGCCAGCAGATGGCGCAAGCGCGTGGTCTGCTCGCTGACTGCGATCCCGAGCGCCCGTTCACTGGCCGCCAGCGACGCCAGGGTGTGGGCGTTGGAACAGACCCCGCAGACCCGGGAGACAATCGCGGCGACATCGTCATGGTGCCGACCGACCAGGATCTTTTCGAACAGACGCGGCGTCTCAACCACATCAAGCCGGCAGCTGTTCAGGCGGCCCGATTGCGCATCGATGACCAGGTGGGCATGCCCCTCGATACGAGCCAGATGGCGCAGTTCCAGTTTCACGACGACTCCTCCCGCGGGATATTAAACACCCGAAACTCCGCCAGGATCTGCTCGGCACTTACCCCGTGTTCTTCGAGCACCCGATTGTAAGGGGTGGCGCGCGGGTTATCGACCAGCCCCCGACAGCCGCGGCAGCGGTCACCGGCGGCGATACAGACGGCACCACACCCGGCCCGCACTACCGGGCCGAGACAGAGTCGTTCATCCTCAAATGTGCAGGGGAGTTCAGCCAGCTTGCACTCGACGCAGAGCGAATAGACCGGCAGCTCCGGGTGGCGATCGAGCAGCAGGCCCTGGAGCATCTCGAGGAACTCACGCCCGTCGATAGGACAGCCGGGAATCCGGTAGTCGACCTTCACGTGCGCCTGAAGCGGCTGCGGGGCCTCCTTTTCACCGTCACAGTAACGCGTCAGTCCGTTAATCCCTGCGGTGTCGGCACACGCCCCGAGCGCCACGAGAATTCTGGCATGCTGGCGGATCCGCTGCAACCGTTCGATCTCCTCCTCGCCGCGCACGCTCCCCTCGACAAAGGCGATATCGAGGTTGTCGCTGGTGCCGCTCATCACCTCGCGGAACTCGACGACATCCACCAGCTCAAGCAGCTCGAGCAGCTGCTCCTCGAGGTTCAGCACCGTCAGCTGGCACCCCTCGCAGCCGGTGAAATCGAAAAAGCCGATACGCCGCTTGTTCATGCAATTCTCCTCCTGAAGCAAGTAGGCATGGCTAATCCAAAATGAGGCCTGCAAGGCTTGCTGTTTTTTCAGGGGCGAAGGCATACACCAGACATGCCGAGGTTCTGAAAAAATAGCGTAACGCAGCAGGGCGAAATTTTCGCGACGCCATCATCGCTCTATCGCCTCCTTGAGGTGCCGTACCTTGCTGTAAGGAAAGATCGGGCCACACTCGCAGACCGTCAGGTCATTGATGCGGCACTTGCCGCACTTGCCGAGGCCACACTTGATATGCCGTTCCAGGTTCAGATACACCCGCTCCTCGGCGAAGCCGAGGCGAAACAGCAGCGGATGCACGGTGCGGTACATCTCGGCCGGTCCGGAGAGCGCGGCGATGCCGCGCGCCGGTTGCAGGTCGAGGTCGCGACACAGGTAGGTGATATCCCCGACCACCCCGCTCCAGTCGGCATCCGGCTCCATCACGGCGAGCCGGACATCGAGCCAACCCTGCTGCTGCCAGTTGCGCAGTTCGTCGAAAAACAGCAGCTCCTGCGGCGTTCGCGCGCCATAGAGCAGCA
The DNA here is from genome assembly GCA_002869605.1 of Desulfuromonas sp. The sequence continues at coordinate 2,895 of PKUI01000089.1, forward strand.
CCACCCTCCCGAAGCGCTGCCGCTGTCCGGCCACCGTCTTGAGCAGGGAGCGCAGAGTGACCAGACCGAGGCCACCGGCGATCAGCAACAGATCCTTTCCGTTGAAGTCATCGAGCGGGAAACCGTTGCCATAGGGGCCGCGCACCCCGACCAGATCTCCGACCTGCAGGCGGTGCAGTGCGCGGGTCAACACCCCGGTGCTGCGCACCATCACCTCGACCTCCTCGCCATGCTCGGGGAGCGAGGCGATGGTAAACGGCGCCTCGCCGAGCCCGAACACCGACAGCTGCAGAAACGCCCCGGGCCTGAAAATAAAGCTCTCAGGCAGACGCAGGCGCATCAGCTTGTCGTTCGGGGTCAACTCGCTGACAGAGAGGATCTCGGCCAGCAGTGGGCGGTATTCGGAGCCCGCACGCGGCGTCACCGCTTCCTGCCGGGTCTGCTCGTCGTGCAGGCGGTTGAGGACCTCTACCGGGCGGATATTGGCCAGGCATTCGCGGCTACAGCGCCCACAACCGACACAGGCGGTGCGCTGATACTGGTCCCAGAGATACTTGTACTTGCGGAAGAAGCGATGTCGCTGGCGGTCGGCCTGGTTGCTGCGGAAATCGTCGCGACCCGCTACCCGCGTAAATTGGTCGAACTGGCAGGAGTCCCAGGTCCGTACCCGTTCGCCGCTGTTCAGGCTCAGGTCCATGCGATCCTGGAGGTTGAAGCAGTAGCAGCTCGGGCAAAGCAGCGTGCATGCTCCGCAGCCGAGGCAGCGCCCACCGAGTTCCTGCCAGACCGGTTCGTCGTAGGACTGCTTCAGCACCGGCGCGAGCGACTCGACCGGAAAATTCAGCCGCTTGTCACGATGCTTGGCCTGCAGCGGCAGCGGCGGCTCGGGGTCGCGCTCGGCGACTTTCGCCGCGTGGCGACACAACAGCTGCTCCCCCTGCTCGCTGCCGACCTGCACCAGGTAGCGGCTATCGAGACGGTGAAAGAACAGGTCGAAACCGTCGGCCACCCGGTCGGTCCCCATACTCGAACAGAAGCAGTGTTCGTCGGGATCGCAATCGACCCCGATCAGGATCGTCGCTTCCGGCTTGGCCTGGTAGGCGCTGTCGGCCTCACCGTCGAACAGGCAGTCGTCGAGGATGCGTACCGCGTGCAGGTCGCAGGGGTGCATGCCGAAAATTACCCGCGGCAGCGCGGCGCGCTCCTCCTCGAGCAGCACCTTGCCATCGAGGCGGAAGTGAAACAGCTTCTCCCAGTTGGGAAACAGGTATTTCTTCGGTGAATGCACATGCGGCGGAAATTCGAGCTGCAGTTCGGCGGGGTCGTCAATCGGGCCAAGCGTCAGGCGCCCACGCTCTTCGCGCACGCCGATCACTTCGAAGGCACGTGACAGGGAGCGAACGAACTGTTCCGTCTCGACGCGGCTGATCGGCCGCCACCCGGAAGGGACCTGGGGAGTATGTGATTCTGCGTCAATCATGCGGGGAAAATCCTCGCCGATGCAGCGTGGAACTGCAACGGTAAGTGCTCAGTTTAGGCGAGGAAAAATGCAGGAGTCAAGGGATGTAGAGGGCGGATAGCGTATACATTTTCAGGCAGGATTTTTCAGCCGGGTAAGACGTCGGTTCCAGCGTTCGACACCCTCGGCGTTGCCGCGGCTGGCATACAGAGAAACCAGCGCCTTGCATACCGCCGGGTCCTGCGGAGCGAGCGCCACGTTCTTCAGCCAGGTCTGCTCGGCAGCGGTAAAATCTCCCGCCTCGAAATAGGCCAGGCCCAGATTGTACAGGGCCCTCGAATCTTGCGGTTCAATCTCCAGGGACCTCTGGTAATGGAGAATGCGCTGCTGCAGGTCGACACTATGGTAGCCCTTCCAGAAATGCCAGTCGGCTCGCCAGACCGGTTGCCAGACCGGCAGGCACGCCAACAGGGTCAGCGCCAGTGCCAGCTGCCAGCCGGGCAAACGCCACTTGCGGCGCTGCACCTCCCCCGCCAGCAGACCGAGCATGCAACCACTCAAGTGCACCAGGTTGCCGACCTCGACCCAGCCCAGCCAGGTAAACAGCGGCCCGATCAGCAACAGGCTCAGCCAGAGCAGGATGCAGGTGGGGCGATCACAGATCCGCGCGGCACGCCGCTCGACCGGAGCCAGGCGCAGCAGGTAACCGAACAGGAAAAAGATCAGCCCGGAGAGGCCGATGCCGCCGTCTTCGCCGCCGAGGGTTCCGGCGACGCCGATGGCACAGGCCGCCAGCAGCATCTGGATCAAGAAGCGGCGCGAACCGATAATCTCTTCGAGCACCGGAGCCAGCAACAGGAACCAGTAGATGTTACACAGGTAATGCCAGAGGCGGGTATGCAGAAACTGATTGATCGGCAGGCGCCACAGCTCCCCCTCCCAGTAGAGCGGCGAGTAGCCCCAGCCGTGCGCCGAAAGAATCGCTGGATGTTCGGGATGGGTCTGGAAGATCAGGGAAATGCTCAGAACGGTGGAGAAAAAAAACAACAGGAAGGTGGCCGGGGTGCGAACCCCGAGAAGCTGTTCAGCGAGGCGTATCGTCCGGACAGATCCGGCCTCCCCTGCGCCCATCTTCCCTCCCTGGAAGCATGCCGCATACCATTGACGACATTTGTCCATTATAGGGAAGGCCAAAATTAAAGCAAGTACACGCCTCGCGACCGGCATCTAGCTCGAAAAATGCCCGACCATAAAGATATTCGGACCAACCAGGGAGAATCGCAACAGCGGGCGAGGGTTCACACCCGTGTTTCTACCCGGAAGCGCAACAGGGTCACAAGGGCTTGTCTGTGCCCCCTCGGTGACAACCTAGGCCTCGTCAACCTGCGTCGCCTTCAGCCAACTCTCGAAACGCTCTTTAGGCCCCCGGGATAAAATCCGACTGAAGGTTGCCTGATTGTAAAGATAGAGACAGTGACGTATCGCGGTATAGGGGCTGAAGGTGTTATCGGGATTTTCTGCCATAAACGCATCACGATACTCTCTGACGACTTTCAAGTTTTCGTTCAAGCTTTTATGCAAATCCGACTTTTGAAAACCGCTGTCCAGTTTCAGAATGCCCTGGACAAAGTCGTCAACCTTGTAATCCTCGAATTCAAAATCTCTGAAAAAATGCCCGGCAACACGTAGAAAATTAAACGCATTGACGGCCTTTTCACTGACCGCTGCCTTGGGCTGGTCTGAAATATCCCGGCTGCCATCCGTTGATTCACCGAGCGGGTCCACCGTCGCTTGCTGAATCAGCTCCGTGGTGGCGTTGCGAATCTCTTTGAATTCGCGGTCGGCCAACTCAAACAGCGCGGAGAGCACATTGATCCTGCGCTTGAGATCATTGGGGATCGATTTTTTATATTTGATCTTGTGGTCCAGGACACTCCAGGCATCCTGAATCAGGGATCTTATCTGCACTTCGTAGGGGCAGTCGGCATATTGCTGGTATTTAGGCTGGGACTTCATCTGTTCGCTCAGGGCCAGGTCCATATGCAAGCCTTTGTAGCCGAACAGGTCCTCGGTACTTTCGACGGCCGCTATTTTGTCGGTCACGTCGATGATTTTGAAGTGTCGCTTCAAAATCTTGGACACCTCTTCTATTTGGTCCTCGTAGAGGCAGATAATCCGGATACCTATCAGGTCGGAAAGGTAGTCTTTGATTTCATAGGGCTGGTCATTCGCTTCGAGTTTACTCTGGTATTTACGATGAAACTTTTTGATGCATTCCTCTTTATCCTTGATCCTACCTTCAATTTTCGTCACCTCGCCGACATCGGACTTCTTGAGCAAGGATTCGATGATGTGGATATAGTCCTGCAGGGCATTCTCAAACAGCGTCCAATGGCTGTCGTAGAATCTTCGAAACTCCCGTTTTTCCTTTTCAAAGTCCAAAGAGGACATGCTCAGCTCCTTAAATGCATCCCGATGATAACTTTGTAGCATCCCATTATTGCTTATGGAAAGGTTGGGGCCTACGAAAGATTTAAGCATATTCCGTCTGCGCGCGAAATCAAATAGCCATATATCACGCCCATAAGACCAGCGACTTGTCCTTGAACGAATTTTTCAAGGGTTCGACAAGCTGATGCCGTCTTGTCAGATCTGGAAACGGAAACAAAAAAAGGGGCGCTCCGCAGAGCGCCCCCAGTCCCCATTACAGGGGGGGGAGAAACCTAGTGCTGTTCTTCGAGGATCGGCAGGTAGTTGACGGCGAACTTGTAGAGCAGCACACCGAAGGCGATGAACGCGAAGGTAATCGCGAACTCCCCGACCGAGGGGAAATAATCCCAGCCCGGGCCCATGTCCATACCGACAAGAAAGACGTTGAAGCGATACGTCACCACGCCGAGGATCACCGACAGGGCGCTGAAAAACAGACGCCAGTCATTCTCGCGGGTCTGCTTCTGCAGGAACATCACCAGCGGCCCGGCGAACAGGGCTATTTCGAGCAGGAAGGCCATCCCCTGCAGGCTGCCGTCGAAGGCGCTTGGCAGCGCTCCTCGGTAGATGACGTCGCCGATGCGCAGCACCAGGAAGGGGATCAGGAAGATCGGGATGTACCTGGAGATGCCGCCGAGCAGATCGATTTCCGATTTGCGTCCGAACAGCTTGGAAGCGAGGGTTCCCTCGAAGATCACCATCGGGATGCCGCCGGACATCGCCGAGAGCAAAAACAGCAGCGGCGAGAGCGGCGTCAGCCAGAGTTCGTGAAGCTTGTACGAGGCGATCAGCATCATGGTGCCGAGCGACGACTTGTGGCCGAAGGAGAGCACGATGCCGCCGATGACGAAGAACACCATGATACGACGCAGCACCGTGTCGGCCTTGCCGAGCAGCGCATCGAGCGGACCGTTGAAACTGGCAAGTTTGCCCGGCAGGTGCACGTTCCCCTTGTACTCCTCAATGACGTTGGGGATGTTCTCCACCCCCAGCACCGTCAGATACAGGGTGACGCACCAGGCGACCTCGAACAGCACCGAGTTGCCGTTCCAGTAGACCAGGGCGTGCCAGATGTAGTACCAGCGACCGAGATCGAAGGCGACCGCCATCGCCACCAGCATATAGCCGATGAACGCGGTGAGGATCGCCGGGCGCAGCAGCGGATGATACTTGTGCTTGCCGAACACCTCCACCACCAGCGCGGTGGTGAAGCCGCCGGCAGCCAGAGCCACCCCGCAGGCGACGTCAAAGGCAATCCAAATCCCCATCGGGTACGAGGGGTTGAGGTTGGTCACCGAGCCGAAGCCGAAGAAGAAGCGCGGCAGGGCAAACAGAGCGCCCAAGAACATGATGAAAAGCAGGAACATCACGTTGGGGGTGAAGAATTTCTGACGCAGAGGGGCTGCTTTACTCATGGCCGTCTCCTTCCTGTTGCTTGTGCTTACGGTTGTTGAAGGCCATGATCCCACCGAGGGTGGCATAGATCGCTACCGGTGGGATGAAGTACTTGAACACCCCGTGCTGGATCGCCTCGGTGAGACGCGGCGGCGCCTTGTAGCCGAAGTCGGGCAGGCCAAGGTCGGCAAAGGCGACCTCTTTTTTGCTCAGGTAGAGCACGTTGGTGCCCCCAACCTCTTTTTCGCCGTAGACATAGTTGCGGTAACGCGCAGGTTCGGCGGCGATCCGCTCGCGGGCGATCCGCTTGAGATCACCGCGCTTGCCGAAGACGATGGCACCGGCCGGGCAGGTCATGGAACAGGCGGTCGGCTCCCCTTTTTTGAGGCGCGTCTCGCTGCACAGGGTGCACTTCTTGATATCGGGGATCGCGGCGTGCCACTCGAACTGCGGCACGTTGTAGGGGCACGCCATCATGCAGTAGCGGCAGCCCATGCACTTGTCGCTGTCCCAGGTCACTGCGCCGTTCTCCTGTTTCTTGAGCGCCCCGACCAGGCAGGCCGACTGGCAGGCCGGGTCGACGCAGTGCATGCACTGCTGCTTGACGAAGGTCGCCTCGCCGCTCTGCTCATCACGGTGCATCTTGATCAGGGTATAGGTGTGTTCCGAGAGCGCGCGCGGCGAATCGTAGATTTCCTCGCTGAGGCTGGTTTCGGGCTTGAGCTTGTTTTCTTTCTTACACGCGGACTGGCACGCCTTGCAGCCAATGCAGCGCGTCGAGTCGTTAAGCATGCCGTAGCCCTCGTCGGGGTTGGATGTCGGCGCACTGTTGGCCTGGGCTCTGCCCGTGCCGCACACCACTCCCGCACCGGTGACGGCTGCCACCTTGAGAAATTTTCTGCGGTCGATCGACATCCGTTACTCCTTCCCGTCCCGGTCGCGGTCCGAATCGTTGTCACGCTTCTTGAGCATGTTCATACCGACGGCACCGGCGGCGATACCGGCGACCGCGCCGTAGGTCGGCGAGAAGTCGACCTTCTGCTCGTGGCTGGTGTAGATCGGCGGGTAGGCCGCCGGCGGGGTCGCATCCTGGATCGGTACGATGTTGTGCATCGAACCCTCGAAGGGAAACTCCTTCTCGGCGCAGCCGATACAGGGGTGGCGGTTCTCGATGCACCAGTTGGTGCCGGAGTTGAACTTCTTCTCCGGGCAGTTGGCCTTGGCCACCGGCCCCTTGCAACCGAGCTTGTAGAGGCAGCCTTCGTCGCCGAACTTCTGCGCGAACTTGCCGGCGTCGAACTGGCCGCGCAGCGGGCAGTTATCATGGATCAGCTTGCTGTAGTGCATCGTCGGACGGCTGTCGGCATCGAGCTTGATCGAAGCGGGGCCGCCTAGCAGCAGCGCGGCGACGGTGCCGATGAACCAGTCGGGATGAATCGCGCAACCCGGGAGATTGATCACCGGGGTGCTGATCCCCTTGGCGTCGAGCACCTGCTTGACGCCGACCGAGCCGGAGGGGTTCATGTTGGCCTTGGGGATGCCGCCAAAGGCTGCGCAGCTGCCGACCGCGATCACCGCGGTGGCCTTCTTGCCGAGCCGTTCGACATGCTCCTTCGCGGTGATGCCGTGACCATCCTTCTCGCCGATTTCCATCACGCGACCGTCATCGGCGGTACCGACCGAGCCTTCGACCACCAGCAGAAACGGCTTCTTCTCGGTTTCGTACATCGCCTCCATGGCGAGGTCCCCGGCAGCGGCCATCACTGTCGGATGGAAGGCCATCTCGGTGTGATGCCCGGGGATCACCTGGTCGAGCAGCACGTCCTGGATACGCGGCGACAGGGTGTTAAGCAGCGATACAGAACAACCGCTACAGGCCCCGGCGGCCAGCCAGATGATCGGAGTCTCCTGGATGGCGCTGGCGAAGGCCTTCTTCAGCAGCGGATTGTCGAACAGGTTCAGACCGAGCGCCGCAGCGCTACCGGCCGAGACTTTCAGAAATTTACGTCGTGATACCGTCATGGTTCTCTCCTTGAGAATCTCTCTTTATCTAATGAGTAAA
>PKUI01000047.1 GCA_002869605.1 Desulfuromonas sp.
CGGCAGCGCCTTACTTTTCTTGCTTGCCCAAGAAAAGTAAGCAAAAGAAGGCACCCCGAACTCCGTCACCCGACGATCGGGTGCCCTCGCTGTCCGGAATTTTAATCCAGCCGGTTCGCGTGCTCGCCAGACGGCAAGATTAAAATTCCGGCACTCGGTGACTGCGCACGGGGCCCCGTAAAGGCCATGGAACAAGCAAAGTCATCCCCGTTTATCCTTCCCGTGTGACGCCGCCGGAGCAGTGACGCTTCACGCCGAAACAGGCCGAAGAGTTGAGCGCAGCGAATGGCGAAGACCCGGCGGGAAGCGTTGTTGCGCAGGGAACCCGCCGTTTTCTGGCGGGCAAGGAGCCCGGGCGCCCTTTTCTGCTTACTCTTTTGGGGCGTCACAAAAGAGTAAGGCGCCATCAGGGGGCGCAACCCCTGGGTTGTTATCCCGAAGCCCCCTGCACCCCCAAATAAAGAGCCGCCCGAACTACTCAAAGTCCTAGGCGGCTCAAATGTTGTTAGATGCAAGGCGCCCGCAGCGACGCGCCCAAGGGGACGCGCAGACGGGTGTTTTCAGTCGCCTTATACGACCTGTTCCATGGCCCATACGCCACACGGACACATACCCGCGCAGACTCCGCAGCCGATACAAACCTCATCATCCGAAACGTACTCGAAGGTTCCATCCTCCTTCTCGACCCGTCGGATCGCCCCTTCGGGGCACGACTCGAGACACATGGTGCAGTCGCGGCAGGTACCGCAGGAGATGCAGCGCAAGGTTTCATCCTTGGCATCGGTGAGGCAGAAGCGCCCGCGGTTACGCGGCTTGAACAGCTCCTTGGAGAGGCAGCTCTGGTTGATCATCTCCGGCTTGGCAATGGGAGTCAGCTCCTTGCCGGCGAAATAATCCTCGATCATCTGTGCCGCTTCCTGACCGTTGCCGATGGCATGGGTGAGAAGACCCGGCTGCACGGTATCACCGATGGCAAACACCCAGGGAGCCTTCTTGACCTGGCCGCAGGCGTCGATATCCATCATGCCGCGATCGGTGAGCCACTCGCGCGGCACATAGGAGAGGTCGGGTCGCTCACCGATGGCGATAACCACGTCATCCGCCTCGATCAGTTCGCCATCCTTGGTCCAGAGTCCCTGCTCGTCAACCTTCTCGGTGAAGACCGGCCAGCGGATTTCACCGCCCAAGGCCTTGACACCGTCGATCTCGTGTTTGAAGGCCGCAGGACGCTGGATATCGATCGCCAGCACCTTCTCCGCGCCCATGGCGTAAGCACCGAGGCAGACGTCCATGCCGGCGTTGCCGGCGCCGATAACGATGACTTTCTTGCCGATCTTCGGCTTGCCGCCGTTATTGATCTCCTTAAGGAAGTCGAGCCCTTTGACCATCCGCTCGTGACCCGGGAAGGGGATCACCACCGGGTTATGCGCACCCGAGGCAATCACGATCGCATCATGCTGTTTCTGGATCTTGGCAAACAGCTTCTCGTCGACCGGACTGTTGGCCTTGACCTCGATGCCGACGTTCCTGATGCGCTCGATCTCTGACTGGAGAGCTTCGGCAGGTAAGCGGTCAGTCGGGATCGCCTGGCGCAGCTTGCCGCCGATCTCCTTGTCGGCCTCGTAGACGGTGACATCGTGACCCTGCAGCTTGAGCTGCCAGGCGGCCGAAAGGCCACCGGGACCGCCGCCGATCACGGCGACGTTTTTACCGCTGTTGGCTTTCAGCTCCGGGGCCGGGGCACCCAAAGAGAGACGACCGAGTTCCTTCATCGCCACCGGCTTGTCGATGTAGCGCCGACTGCAGGCATCCATGCACAGGTTCGGGCAGACCTCGCCGCAGACGCTGGCCGGGAACGGCGAATACTGCAGCACCAGCTGCAGCGCCTCGTCATACTTGCCCTGGCGCAGCAGGTTCATGCGGTCCTGGGTCGGGATGTTCGACGGACAGGCGACCTGGCACGGCGAACCGAAGCGCTTGTCCTGCCAGTGCGGAACCTTGAGGCGGTCGTCACCGGCATTCACCAGCCCGGCGACATGCAGATCGTCGTTCTTGACCACATCACCGAAGATGCCACCCTCTACCCACTTCTGGGTACGGAACTCGTGCATGGTAATGCGCGAGTGGACGTTGCGCTCCTCGTAGCTCTTGGCCACGATCTTCTGACACTGGGAGAAGTCGGTCAGTTCCTTGAGCAGCTTCTTCTTGCCGACCTTGCCGAGGAACACCGGCATATTCTCTTTCAAAAACGCCTGATCGGCATCGTCGAGATCGAGCATCCAGACCTCGTCGGTCAGCCCCTGAACCGGGCCGCGCACGTAGACGGTGCCACCGACCATGCCCATGCAGGCGCGGTCGCCGAGCACCGAATCGAGATTCTCGCAACCGTGGCCGCAGATCACCGCGACCCCCCCCCCCATGAATTCGAAGGAGAAGGAGCCGGTATTCTTGAGCACCCAGAATTCGGGAGCGTCGTAGGCCGGGTCGTGTTTCATCAACGAGCCGGAGCGGGTGCCGACCCGTCCGCCGACGTAGATGTTACCGCTCGCCGCACAGTGGGCGGTGGTGTCGCCGCCATCACCGAGGATGGTCAGGGTGGCGCCGGCGTTGAGCCAGCCGGCGTCGGCCGGGGCCGAACCTTCGACAACGATCTCGGTGCCGTCGAGGCCGAAGGAGCCGACCCGCTGGCCGGGGTTCTTGACCTTGAACTTGAGCGGGGTGCCATCCTCGGTCCAGAGCGGACCACCGATGTTGTGATGGCCAGAAGAGAGGACTTCGAACTCGGTCTCCCCGGCATCAAGGGCGTTATAGATCTGACGCAGCAGCTGCTGGGTCGAGATCCGTTGCTTATCCTTATCAAAACCGACGATTTTTGCAGCCATATCGGTTCTCCTTAACAGACGTACTGGATTTGGAGTTTATCGGCGACAGCGCTGTCCGTTGCCACCAGGGCGTCGGAACGACCAACCGGCAACGACGAGTTACCGATCGGGGCCATCAGCTTCTTGAACTCCTGATCCATGGCCAGGAAGTAGTTGACGATATTCTGGGCGACACGTTCAGGATCGAGGCGATGTACCAACGCCGGCTCCTGGGTGGTGATCCCTACCGGGCACAAGCCGGTATTGCAGGCGTTACAGCGACCCTGATCGTTGCCGACGCAACCGGCCATCTGCAGGATCAGCTTGCCGGTAAACACGCCGTTGGCACCGAGCGCGATCATCTTGAAGGCATCCGCGGCGAGGTCTCCGGTCTTGCCGAGTCCCCCTGCGGCCCAGAGCGGAATCTGCCCCTGGCGCCCCTGGGCGGTGGCGGCGAGGTAACAGTCGCGCAGCTTGGAGACGATCGGATGTCCGGTGTGGTCGAGCGAAACCTCGTGGGCCGCGCCGGTACCGCCATCGATACCATCGAGGAAGAAACCGCCGACGATGTTGTACGGGTCACGTACCAGGTTATTGAAGACGCTGACCGAGGTCGCGCTAGCTGCGACCTTGATCGCCACCGGCACGCGGAACTGGAAAGCGGCGTTGAAGGAGAGGAACATCTTCTGCACGCTCTCCTCGATGGAGTAGAGCCCCTGGTGGTTCGGCGGCGAGAGCAGGTCGGCTTTCGGCACACCGCGGATCGCCTGGATATGCTCGGCAACCTTCTGCGCCATGAGCAGGCCGCCGTCACCAGGCTTGGCCCCCTGGCCAATCTTGATCAGCACCCCGGCCGGGTCCTCGACCATGTGCGGCATCGCCTTGATGATGCGGTTCCAGCCGAAATGCCCCGAGGCAATCTGCAGGATCATGTACTTGAGGTAGCGGCTCTTGAGCAGGCGCACCGGAACGCCCCCCTCGCCGGAACACATCCGCACCGGCAGGCCGCACTCCTCGTTGAGATAGGCGGTGGCCATGGCGACTGCTTCCCACATCCGCCAAGAGAGGGCACCGATCGACATATCGCCGATGATCACCGGGTAGATCCAGTTGACCGGCGGCGCATCCTTCTGCTGCTCGAGCAAGCCCTCGGGAGTGACCCCAAGAGGGAGTTTCTTCGGCGGCAGAATGCGCCCGAAGGGGGCGAGCAGGTCAAAGGTGTGGCGCTGGGCGTCGAGGCTCGGGTCGGTCATCTGCGAGATGCGTCCGACACGAATCTTGTCGAGGGTGCGCACCGACGATTCGAGGTTCTTACGCCCACCGCGCTTGATCGAGTCGCCGCCGAGGCAGCGGGTGATCACCGGGTGACGGGTATCGGGATTGCGCACCGGGCCGATGGCGTCGTTGGGGCAGACCTTCTCGCAGATGCCGCAGCCGCGGCAGTAGTTCTTGATCGAATTGGCCTGCTTGATCACCGGCACCGCGGAAAAGCGCTGCTGCGGCTCGGGAAATTCGCTCTCGGAGAAGACCATGCGGCGACGCTCGACCTTCGGCTCAATGGCGCGGAAGGAGCAGGCGGCGACACACGAGCCACACAGGGTGCAGCGGCTGGCGTCGTACTTGATCTTCCAGTAGAGATCGTTCGGGGTAACGTTCTGGACCTTTATTGTTTCCATCGCTGAACCTCCAGATCATTGGTCACGGCGACGACTTCGCGTTCGTGAGGGTAAATATCGGTCTCCCAGTCACGCTTCGGGAGCACCTCGTTGATGCCGCAGACCTCGGAGCTGAACACCACCATCTCCTCGTCACGACCGATGACGACCGGACGCAGCTTCTTGGCGTCGCAGCAGGTGAACATGGTGTTATCCGGCAGCACGCCGATGATGGTGTTGGGCCCGTTGATCTCCAGGTGCGCCAACGACTGGCGGATGGCGAGCAGCTGCTCCTTGTCGTCACGACGTTCGAGATCCTTGAAGGGGAGCGGCGTCACCACGTGCTTGAAATAGTTGAGCGGCCAGCCGAGCTCACGATGCACGTAGTGCAGGGTGTAGAGGAAGCACTGCGAGTCGGACTCGAAGCCTATGTAGCCACGGTGCAGCTTGCGCTGCAGCTCGACGTTCTTCAGGTAGAAGGTGTTCTCGCCGTTGGCCAGCGCGGTGTATCCCTGCAGATGGAAAGGGTGTGCCGCGTAGCGCACGATGTCGTAGTTGGTATTCTGACGACACTGGGCGGTGATCACCTTGGCGGTAAACTTGTCATCCTCTTTCCAGAGGTTGAAATAGGTACCGATATCCTTCGGGTCGCCGATCTCCTTAAGGGTGACCACGTCAGGCCAGAAGGAGTAGGCGAAGCCCATCTCATCGACCTCGAGCGCCTTGCGCAGCTTAAGGCGCATGTCGAGCAACAGCTCTTCCTTCTCCTTCTGCTCCAGGTGCCGTACGTGCTTGGGATAGTCGTAGGTCTGGAACAGGTAGTTCGGCATGGCGTTGATGTCGAGACCGGGCTGGGGATTGGTCTCGGGCACCCATTGCATGACGCGGTTGAAACCGGCGGCATGCATGATGTCCTCGGCCACCTTGACCCCTTCGTCGGTACAGGCGAGCGACAGGGTCGGCAGATGTTTGTACGATTCGAAAATCCCCCCCAGGTCGTGCATAACCATGGCGAAACCAGAGTTATCGTGGCCTTTCTGCTGTGATTGCATCAACAGCAACGCCTTGCTGGGGTGAACATAATTCAGGCTTTTAATCGCCCCGATGCGGCACATAAGCATCCTCCTCCGCAGTGAGTAACGTAAAAAATCAAACACGGCTTATCAAGCACGAAATGTGCCAAGCTCGATAATGTATACATTAAGACAATATTAGCTACTATATTTCGAGATGTTACATATCCTGCAACACAAAAAAAAAATCACCATTAAAAACCGGCGCGTGTACACACAGGGAGAATGTACTCAAAGTGTGTCCCGGAGATACTCAGATATTGCCGGCCCGAGAACGAAGGGGATCAACAGCAACCGCACGCCGCAACCAGGGCGCTTTTCTCAAAAAAAAACGACCCCGCTTTGGGGCCGTCTGGTTCGCGGGAAGATACCACGCTAATCCATACTACTCTTGATCCAGCCATCTATCGACTCGGCGACTTCAGGCGCGACATCAAGAAACTTCAACCCCATACCGGGCTCATACGACCCCCCGCGGGTGTAATGACGCTTCCAGATAACCTCGGCCTCACACTGCACCGAAAGACCGAGCGGCTCGGGAAGCGGCACCTCGATCTGAAAACGACTCCCGGGGTCGTGCGGGTTCACCGTCGCAATAAACAGGCCGCTTTTACTAACATTCTTGGCATAGCCAAAAAAGACCTTGTCGCCATCATCGATCCTGACCTTGAGGATCAGCAGCGGCGAGCGCAGATTTTTGCGCAGATCGGCCGGTTTCGGCGGATTGTTTTCGTTTTCACCTTCAGTCATACCTAACCACACTCTGCCATCAGGGGCTCGTCCATGAAATACCTTGCCAAATCAACAAATTACATCATTAATGCGATCACGACAAGCATTTTCTAGCCGCCACCCTTTGCAGAACCCGCAAACGCCTCAGCATCTCTGCAATCGACACTTGCAGAGGCAGGCCGATCTGGCGCGCAACCATCTGCGGCTCATGTGATCGCGGCCAGCGCGCCTCAAGGGCATGTAGCAGCTGAACAGTGCGCAACGCATCAAACCAGGCATGAAAGCCTCTAAAAAACGTCTCCTCGCTACGATAATTGTGACGCAAGCGCTCCCAGGCCGTGACCAGGCCGAGCCGCTCGAGATAGTCGGCTAACAGTAGATCGCGCTCTGCGGCGCATTGTAGCAGCGCCTCCCCGCTAAGCGCACGCGACCCTCTCGCCAGTACCAGCCAGTCACGCAACACCTGGAACACCTCAGGCGCATGAAAACGGACCGCCACCTCTCCCCCAAGTTGCCGCTCCATCACGCGCCCGGTACCGAACGGTGTCCTCCGCGAAACCCTTGCCGACGGGAACACCGTCGCGCCGCGCAAGGCCTCAACCCGAGAGGTCTTGGCGAGCTGCTGCAGGAAGTAAAAGTCTTCTCCCGCCTTACGCCGCCCCATGCCCCCCGCCTTGACATAGGCCTCGCCATTGCAGGCCAGCGCGCTGCCGATGGCATGGTAGGCGTACGGCGATCCCGCCTCCTGCAATCCAGCCACGAAGGCGCGCTGATAGAGCTCATAGCGTTCGATGGCGTCCTGCGCCTGCAGATCATCTGGCCGCCGATGGCAAAACGGCACCACGCAGCCGCCAGGCTGGCCGTCGGCGAAATGCTCGACCAGAGCATCCAGGTAGCTGGAGGTTACGTAGGTATCCGCATCGAGGGACGCCAGAATCAGCTGGCGATAGTTGGCGCGAAAGCCCTGCAACACCAGGTCAAAACCGAGCTTGCGTGCCAGACCTACCCCGGCATCCCGAGCCGGCAGCGCCAGGCCGTCCGTATGCGCGTCGACCCAGGCCAGAGGCACCCACGGTTTTTCCCGGCTCCGTTCCGCGAGGCGCCGCAGGTCTTTTCCGTTAAGCGGAACCAACTCCTCGTCAACCCGTTCGCTGCGATTGACGACCACCACCACGGCGAAGCAGCGACGCAGTTCTGGGGCACAGCCATCGAGTCTGTCGAGGGTGACAAACAGCTCATCCCCTTCGTTCAACGACGGGATAACCACCGCCCCGAGCGGTGCTTCGGGCAAAACCCCCTCCATGCGCCAGTCGCCAGCGACACCCCGCTTGGTCAGGTAGCCCTCCAGGTTCGGCATCAGGCACCCCCAACCTCAGAGCCAGCCACTCCTCGCCGCAGCAGGTCGCCATGCAGCTGCGCCAAGGGATCGCGCTCGCCGTCGAGCCAACAAATCGAAACACCCCGCCGCTCCATGCGCCGAAACCAGGTCTCCTGGCGCTTGGCAAACTGGTGGATGGCACTGCAGAGCTTCTGAAACATGTCGTTGCGATTGAGTTGACCCTGCAGGTGCTGCGCGACAAAGCGATACTCGAGACCGTAAAATTCCAGGTCCGGCCATGCCACCCCCTCGGCATGCAGCCGCGCAACCTCGTCAACCATCCCCTGTTCAAGCCGTTCTCGCAGGCGCGCGGTGATGCGCTGCCGTAGCAGCTCGCGGGGCCAGCGCAGCCCGTAGACCAAGGGGCGGACCTCCGGCAGAGGCGGCAGCTCGGCTTCAGCGGCAACGCTCCCCTCGGCAACCTCGATGGCACGCACCAGCCGCTCGCGATCCTCGAGGTCGGTACGGTTGTGCTGCCCGGGACGCACCTGCAACAGGCGAGCACGCAGCGCTTCATCGTCAAACCCGGCCAATTCGTCACGCAGGGCCCGGTTCTCGGGCACCTCAACCATGCGGTACCCTTGCAGCACCGCCTCCAGGTAGAGCCCGGTCCCTCCGACCAGCAACGGCATCCGCTGGCGACGCCAGACATCCTCGAAGGCTGCGTAGCAGTCGCGCTGAAAGGCAAACACGCTATAGTCGTCGCCGGCATCGGCGATGTCGATGAGATGGCAAGGTGTCTCGCCGTACTCATCGAGATCCTTACCGGTGCCGAGGTCCATTCCCCGAAAAACCTGGCGAGAATCAGCCGAGACCACCTCGCCGCCCAGCAGGCGTGCGGCGGCCACCCCGAGGCCGGTCTTGCCGGACGCCGTCGGGCCCAGTATCACAATAAGGTTAATGTCGTTCATGGAATCACTACGGTTGAGTTAAAGGCACACACGCCTTGCAGACGTCCCTACTCCTTGGCCGCGGCACGGGGGATCAACCAGAAGTTCACGGCTCCACCATGATCCTCTCCGTCACCGCGCACGACCCCGTCGTAGGCAAAAGAAAAGGCCGCCACTGTCTCGGTGACAGGCACCTGCTCAGTAAAGTTCACTTGCCAGTCCACGCCGAGAGGACGCCCGACGTCAAGGTCCCGAGTCATGACCACCCGAGAATCGCGATCGAGAAGCACCAGCTCGAGGTCGAGTTTTTTCAGGAAATCGTAGCTGAGCTGGTAGTGCTCGGAGAGCGTGACAACACCTGACAACGTCATGGAATCGCCCTCCCGGAGGTACTCGTAACGGATCGCCATATCGAAGGTTTCCCAAAGACCGGTGCCGCGGTCGTCCGCAAGTGACACCCGATGCTCAGGTGCGACAAGCCTACCGCGATAACGCGCATCTCCCCCGAGACAGGCCGCCACCATCGGCACTACAATAATCAACATCACACTCAGCCACCACAGCTTTTTCATTTTCATGATTCACCTCGCCTTGACCATGTCGGATAAGCCCGAGCTATCATCAGCCTAACAGACAACTTCCCTTTTGATCATATTTTTGCTAGATTTGGCGCGCAATTACAACCTCAAGAATGCGCATTATATGAATGACATGATTTCAACGGACCCCAAGACGATCACCCCGACCGTCCTGGCCCGCTCCAACCATAGTATCTCCCGCAAGCAGATCGATGCTGACTCGCTCAAGGTGCTGTACCGTCTCAATCGTAACGGGCACAAGGCTTACCTGGTCGGCGGCAGTGTACGCGACCTGCTGCTCGGCCGCCAACCAAAAGACTTCGACGTCGGCACCGATGCCACTCCCGGGCAGGTGCGCAAGCTGTTCCGCAATTGCTTCCTGGTCGGCAGGCGTTTCCGCCTCGCGCATATCCGTTTCGGCAAAGAGAACCTGATCGAGGTCGCCACCTTCCGCCGCCAGCCGGAACCGGGAGAACTCCCCGAAGACCCGGCCGACCACTTCGGCTTCGTCGAAAACGTCTTCGGCTCTCCGGCTGAGGACGCCTTCCGCCGCGACTTCACCATCAACGCGCTGTTTTACGACATCAATGACTTCAGCATTATTGATTACGTTGGCGGGCTCAAGGACCTCGAGGAGGGACGCATCCGGGTCATCGGTGACCCGCTGGTACGTTTTACCGAAGACCCGGTACGCATGCTCAGAGCGCTCGAATTTTCTGCCCGACTCGGCTTTTCCGTCGACGAAGCGACCCGCGAAGCGATCTACCAGCGCGCTCCGCTGATCGCCGAGGCAGCCCCGTCACGGCTGCGTGACGAGCTGATGGAGCTATTCCGCCACAAGGTCGGCGGCACGGTCCTGCGCGACGCCCAGGCGATGGGACTGCTGGCACCGCTGCTGGCCGGCTACCACGGCGAAGAGGCAACCTTTACCCTGCTCGACCAGTTTGATCAGCGCACCCGTAGAGGCAGCCCCCCCCCCGAAGAGCCGTTTGTACTGGCGGCCCTGTTCCTCGAAGAATTTGCCCGAAAATGTCCAATTGACGGTCAGCAGCATATCGGCGAG
>PKUI01000048.1 GCA_002869605.1 Desulfuromonas sp.
ACCCCGAACTCCGTCACCCGACGACCGGGTGCCCTCGCTGTCCGGAAGTTTTAATCCAGCCGGCTCGCGTGCTCGCCAGACGGCAAGATTAAAATCCCGCACTCGGTGACTGCGCACGGGGCCCCGGAAAGGCCGTGAAACAGTCAAAGACTTTGCCACTCTTCCCGTGTGACGCCGCCGGAGCGGCAATGACTCACGCCGAAACAGGCCGAAGAGTTGAGCGTTAGCGAATGGCGAAGGCCCGGCGGGAAGCGTTGCTGCGCAGGGAACCCGCCATTAGTATGGCGGGCAAGGAGCCCGGGCGCCCTTTTCTGCTTACTCTTTTGGGGCGTCGCAAAAGAGTAAGGTGTCGTCAGGGGGCGCAACCCCTGTGGTTTATCCCCGGAGCCATCAGAACGAACAAAAAAAGGCGCGCCCCAAGGCACGCCTTTTTAATATCCGATAAATTCCTCGTTTAGCCACCGTGCTGTTCAAACAACCCGGTAAACACCAGCACCAGCAACGGCAACGGCACGTGCCCCTGGATATCCCAGCCGGCATCAACCGACATCCCGGATGGAGCCCAGCTCCCCCCGCGTTTTTCCCAGCCCTTTTCGATCGACTGCATGTACGGTTTGATGGTGGTGTCCTTGCACTCGTAGCCGGCAAATGCCGAACGGCCATATGGCCTGAGCACCCGGCCGTCCCACTCAAACCCTTTGGTCATCGAGCTCTGGTAAGGCTTGAGCAACTTGCCATCGAACTCCCACCCGGAATTGGCGCTCTTGCCGAACGGCTTAAGAATCCGCCCATTCCACTCGAAGCCGTGTAACAGGGATTGTCCGTGACGCTTGATGTAGCCGTTTGCCATGCTCGAACCTGCACCTGGGGGTTAGTGTCCTTGACGAGGAATGTTCTTTATAGACGATTCCGTGATCAAGGTCAAAGCACCACGGCTTCAGCTGAGAGACTTGCTCTTTTTATCCTTTTTACGCTGGTTTTCATCGAGGGTTTTTTTCCGCAAGCGGATCGACTTGGGGGTTACCTCGACAAGTTCGTCATCGTCGATATACTCCAGCGCCTGCTCCAGTGAAAGGATGGTCGCCGGGGTAAGGCGGATGGCATCGTCGCTCCCCGAGGCACGCACGTTGGTCAGCTTCTTACCCTTGCAGACGTTGACCACCAGGTCGTTCTCCTTGGCGTGCTGGCCGACGATCATGCCCTCGTAGACCTCAATGGCAGGGCCGATAAAGAGGACGCCGCGATCCTGAAGGTTACACAGGGAATAAGCGACCGACTCACCGTTGTCCATGGAGATCAGCACGCCGTTCTTGCGCCCGGCAATCGGCCCCTTGTAGGGGGCGTACTCGTGGAAAGTGTGATTCATCACCCCGGTGCCACGGGTCTCGGTGAGAAACTCGGTGCGGAAGCCGATCAGGCCGCGGGCCGGAATAATGAACTCGATCCGGTTGATCCCCTCCATCGGCGTCATGGAAACCATCTCCGCCTTGCGGGTACCGAGCCTCTCGATCACCGTCCCCTGGTATTCCTCCGGGACATCGATGGTCAGATACTCCATCGGCTCACAGCGCGCGCCGTCGATCTCGCGCATGATAACCTCCGGCTTGGAGACCGACATCTCGAAGCCCTCGCGGCGCATGTTCTCGATCAGGATCGACAGATGCAGCTCACCCCGCCCGGAGACCTTGAAGGTGTCGGTGTTATCGGTATCTTCGACGCGCAGCGAAACGTTGGTGCGCAGCTCCTTCATCAGCCGGTCGCGGATGTTACGCGAGGTGACGAACTTCCCTTCGCGGCCGGCAAAGGGAGAGTTGCTGACCATGAAGTTCATCGACAGGGTCGGCTCATCGATCGCCACGTACGGCAGCGCCACCGGGTTCTCGGCACTGGCTAGGGTCTCGCCGATCCCAAGCTCCTCGAAACCGGCGATGGTCACGATGTCACCGGCAAATGCCTCATCGATCTCCACCTGCTGCAGTCCCTGGTAGCCGAGCAGCTTGGTGATCCGACCGTTCTTGATGTTGCCGTCCTTGTCGATCCAGGCGACTGTCTCGCCCGAGGTCACACTGCCGTTAAAGATCTTGCCGGTCGCGATACGGCCGATGAACTTGTTGTAGGCGATGTTGGTCACCAAAAGTTGGAACGGTGCATTGACATCAACCTGCGGCGGATCGACCTTGTCGCGGATCATCTTGAACAGCGGCTCCAGGTTGTCCGAGTCGTCCTCCAACTCCTGCTTGGCGTAACCGTTCTTGGCGCTGGCGTAGACGATCGGGAAGTCAAGCTGGTCCTCGTTAGCGTTGAGCTCGCAGAACAGGTCGAAGACCATGTCGACCACCTCTTCCGGCCGCGCGCCGGGGCGGTCGATCTTATTGATAACCACAATCGGCTTCAGCCCCAGATCGAGAGATTTTTTGAGCACGAAGCGGGTCTGCGGCATCGGTCCGTCGAAGGCGTCGACCAATAGCAGCACCGAGTCGACCATCTTCAGGATGCGCTCTACCTCGCCGCCGAAATCTGCGTGGCCCGGGGTGTCGACGATGTTGATCGTCAGCCCGTCATGCTGCACCGAGAGATTCTTGGAAAGAATGGTGATCCCCCGCTCCTTCTCAAGATCGTTGCTATCCATGACCCGCTCGGTGATCGCCTGGTTTTCCCGGAACACCCCGGACTGGATCAGCATGGCATCGACAAGAGTGGTCTTGCCGTGGTCGACGTGGGCAATAATCGCAATATTGCGGATATTTTCAGACATTGGTACTTCTCCTCATCAGTTTCAAAACGGGAGAGTGTACCTAATGATGGAAGAGGATGCTACAAAAAAACGGCCATCCCGAGTGGATGGCCGTCATCTACCTGAAACTATTTGGTTTTGACTATTCCTTGGCCGGTTGATCCGCGGCCCCGGTGACCACCGATAGCTCATCCGCGGAGAAGATCTTGTCCACTTCAAGCAGAATAATGAACTGCTCTTCGCGTTTACCCATGCCGCGGATAAACTCGGTATTCAGCCGCGTACCGAGCTTGGGGGCCGGCTCGATCTGTGCTTCTGTCAATTCCAGCACCTCCTCGACCGCGTCGGCGAGGGCACCGATCACCGTGGTTTCCCCTTCAACAGCGATCTCCATGACCACGATGCAGGTGTCGCGACTCTTGTCGGCCGTCTCCATGCCGAACTTGCAGCGCATATCGACCACCGGCACCACGCTGCCGCGCAGGTTGATTACCCCGAGCATAAACTCCGGGCTTCGAGGCACCTTGGTCACCGGCACGGCGTCGAGGACCTCGCGGACCTGCAGAACATCGACTCCGTAAACTTCGTCGCCAAGCTTGAAGGTCAAAAACTGGATCGTTTCTGCCGCCTGTGATTCACTCATGCTCACTCCTCCTGATGGTAACCGCTCCAGTCACCAACGCAGACTATTGTAGACAACCGTTCATCGCAATCGATTCATTTAAGGCGAAAACAGGGTCAGGCCCCAGACGAGACCACTTTCTCCCTGCGTTCTTTCAGCATCCGCGCGTGAGACTCCTCTTCACCGGCAAGCCAGGCAAAGGCCTGCTTACCTTCCGGATCACGTGCGCTGGCAGCAGCCTTGTGAAAAAACGTGGCAAACTGCTCCTCGGCGGCGATCGCCAGGTCGAGCCCCTCGACATCAAAGGCCTCGTTCTGCAGCACCGCGGCCAGGCGCTGTGCCGAGGGAAAGATTTCACTTGCCGAAAAACGCCGCAGGTAGGGTAGAAACTCCTCCTCGTTGTCCCAGTAGGAGCCCTGTTGATATTTCGGCAGCAGCCGCTCGAGGGTTTTTAGGTGCCCGATCTCATCCTGGGCCAACAGGGCGAACAGTTCACGTGCTAGCGGGTTGAGTGCCTTTTCGGCCATCGCGGCATAAAAGTCGTGACCACTCTTCTCGACCTCCATTGCCGCGCGTACAACCTCAAAACCACTGAAATCTTGCGTTCCAGACATGCTCACTCCCTGAGCTAATGATTTTAAGAAGATAACGCGGGCAGAGCAGAACTGTCAATTCCCGAACAGCCCCTTGAGTGCGTCACGCAACGCATCTTCTCCCTGTTTCTGATCTTCATCCTTGAAAATTTCCTTGCTCAGCTCATCGATGACCTTCTTCTTGACCTGAGAGCGTGCCGTCTTGCTGTCGAGGGTAAAGCGCGGTTTGTTCATCGTCCCCTTGACCCGCAACGGAAACACGCCCCAGCCCTGTTCATCGGTCAACGCCGAAGCAAACTCCCCTTTACCGGCCACCTTACGGGTCAGCTCGGGATTCAGACGCATATCCAGGCGCACGTCGAGGACACCGTCGAGAGCCACCTTTCCCTTGGGGGCCATGCGCACCCGTGAACCATCGATGCGGCTATCAAACTGCAGCGCACCATCCTTGATGGTGAACGCCCCTTGGGTCTCCTTGAAGCTCAGCACCCTCAGCTCTTCGCTGCCGAGATACGTCACCAACCCTTCGAGCAACGGTGCTCCCTCGACCCGACCTTCGCTGATCAACCATTGGCCGTTACCGCTGAGGTTGCGCTTGAGGGTCTCGTCCTGAGTTCCCCGCCCGGAGATTTTCACCCCGAGGTCGAGGCCGCCATGAACCATGTTGCGATAATCGGGGTAAAAGGCGCTCACCAGCGGATCCGCCTGAACCCGATTCAGCTTGAGGTCGGTCGCGTAACGCAAGCCCTTGTGCCGCAGGTCGACACGCCCGGCTCCCACGAAATCGCCGCCGGCCACCAGGCCGCTGAGCTTCTCGATATTGAACAGGTTATCGACCAGAGTCCAACCGAGCTGAAATTTCTCGATATCCAGCTTGTCGTAGGCCAGGCTCTGTACCGTCACCTGCCCCTTTGCTTTCAGCGGGATATCGAAAGGCCCCGGCTCTTCGGACGCTTTTGCCGCAGCGGTTTGCGCACGACTCCCGGTGGCATTCTGGGGGGCCGCCTTCTGGGTGTCCGCCTGCTGCGGGGGGAGTAGCTTGTCGAGCTGCAAGCGGTCCGCGGAGACATCGACGTTCAACGGCAGAGGTTGTTTCAACAGCCCGGGAGCATCGAAACGGACCGCCAGGCGCTCCCCGGCCAGGTTGAGGGTACAGTCCCCCTTAAGCGCGGCCTGCTCGGCGCTCCCCGACCCGTTTAACGTGATATCGAGCGTCAAAGGCTCCAGGTGCTTTGGATAACCGTCCCCGGCAAGCGCCTGAAAGTTCTTCAGGGCCAGCCCCTTGAGGGTCAACGTGCCCTCCCCGGCACTCTGTTGCGGGTCGACCTGTGCGGTGACCGTCAACGGCGCCCCGTCCAGATCCGCCGTCAGCTCAACCGGGAAGCTTTTATCGAGCGAGATGTCGCTCGCCTGCACCTCGATCGCGGCCAGCGTGAGCTCGAACGGCTTACCCGGCTGCAGCGCGTGGTCCCGGTAGATGACCTCGCCATCCCGAACCGTGACGCTCGCCACCAGCAGATCAATCCCCCCACCGTCTTCACCCTGCGGTGCGGACTTGGTCGATGCTTCAGAAGGCTTACCCTCGCCCGTCTTGCCGATGCCGCTGAAGTTGAAGCTGCCATCGGCGTTGCGCACCACGACGATACGCGGCTTGACCAGGCTCACTTCGTCGACCACTACCTTGCCGGTCAACAGCGGCAGGAGTCGGTAACGCAGCACCAGCCCGTCGAGCGACACGAAGGGCTGTTTGCCATCGGCCTCGAAAACGGTAAACCCCTCGAGGGTGATCCCTGAGAAGATGCTCACCCCGAGACCGCTGAAATCGACCTTGCGATCCAGTTGCTCTTCGGCCAACGGCAAAACCGTAGCGCGCACCCGCTCGGGAGTGATCACAATCTTGACGACAAGTACCAGGACGATCAGCGCTACCAGAACGACAGACCCGCCAATCGCGAGGACTTTGGTCGGCTTGTTCATATTTAGACTCTACTTGCCGTTTAGGCACCGATATCTTCGACCCCACCGATGGCGAGGACCGTCTTCCATTCCTGCTCGGTGACCGGCTGTACCGACAGCCTATTCCCCTTCTTCAGCACCCCCATGCCGACCAGGTCGGGATGACGCCGCAGGTCGTCACGATTCAGCGGAGCCTTAAGCGGGGCGACATACTGCACATCAACCATGTACCAGATCGGCTTCTCTTCACTAGCGCGCGGATCGAAATGATCCTGCCGCGGATCGAGTGCGGTGTGGTCGGGGTAGCCGCCGCGCACCACCCGCGCCACGCCGACAATCGCCGGCTTGGGAATATTGCTGTGGTAAAAGAGTACCCCGTCGCCCGGCTTGATCTCATCGCGCAGCAGGTTGCGCGCCTGGAAGTTGCGCACACCGTCCCAGGGGGTGATCCCCCCGGGAGATTGCTTCAGATCCTCGAGGGAAAAACAGTTCGGCTCGGATTTCATCAACCAGAAACGTCGCATCGAAACTCCTTGCAAAAAAAATCAACGCCTTTGACCCGCGTCAAGTTTTTCGATTCGAAACCAGTATAGCGTAACACTCACCCGGCAGCAGACCGACAAACAACATCATCGGCGTTGCATCCGGGCGGGGACAAGGTATCCTTTACCGACCCCCTGATCACAACAATTCTAACAACTTAAGTCAAGGAGGAAGTCACATGTCTATGTTCTGTTACCAGTGTGAGCAAGCAGCCAACGGCGGCTGCACCAAGATCGGGGTCTGCGGCAAGCAGCCTGATGTCGCGGCCCTGCAGGATCTGCTGGTCTACGCATTGAAAGGGATCGGCTTCTGGGCCGACAAGGCTCGCGCTGCCGGCAAGAAAGAGAGCGACATTGACCGCTTCATGATCGAGGGGCTGTTCACCACCGTCACCAACGTCGACTTCGACGCCGAGGATATCGCCAAGACCCTCAACAAGGCCGGTGAAGTACTGAACAAGGCCAAGGCACTGGCAGGCCCGGTCGCCGATGAGATCCCTGCAGCCGCCCAGTGGCAGCCTGCCGGCGACACCGCCGCGCTGATCGCCCAGGGCGAGGCCCACGGCGTCAAGAGCGAGGCGATCGATCCAGATGTCAAATCGGTCCAGGAAATCCTAGTCTACGGCATGAAGGGCTACGCCGCCTACGCCGATCACGCCCTGATCCTGGGGCGCGAAAGCGACGAGGTCTACGCCTTCACCCACAAAGCGCTCGCCGCCACGCTCGATGGCAGCCTCGGCCTGATGGATTTCGTCGGCCTCGCCATGGAGTGCGGTCGCATCAACCTGGTGACCATGGAGCTGCTCAACAAGGCGCATACCGACAGCTACGGACACCCGGTGCCGACCCCGGTCAATCTCGGCACCAAAGCCGGCAAGGCGATCCTGGTTTCGGGCCACGACCTGAAAATGCTCGAGGAGCTGCTCAAGCAGACCGAGGGCAAGGGGATCAACATCTACACCCACGGCGAGATGCTCCCCGCCCACGGTTACCCTGAACTCAAGAAGTACAGTCACCTTGCCGGTAACTACGGTGGCGCGTGGCAAGACCAGGCCAAGGATTTCCCCGAATTCCCCGGCGCGATCATCTTCAACACCAACTGCATCCAGCGCCCGGCCGACAGCTACAAGGACCGGCTCTTCACCTGGGGCCTGGTACAGTGGCCCGATGTCAAGCATATTGACGGCTGGGACTTCTCCGAGGTCATCGCCAAGGCGCAAGAAGGTGAAGGCTTCGAAGAGAAACCGGGACAGGAGATCCTCACCGGCTTCGGCCACAACGCCGTGCTCGGCGTCGCCGACAAGGTCATCGAGGCGGTCAAGGGTGGCCAGATCAAGCATTTCTTCCTGGTCGGCGGCTGTGACGGCGCCAAATCGGGTCGTAACTACTACACCGAGTTCGTCGAGAAGGCCCCCAAGGACACCGTGATCCTGACTCTGGCCTGCGGCAAGTACCGCTTCAACACCATGGAGCTTGGTGATATCGGCGGCATCCCGCGCCTGCTCGACGTCGGGCAGTGCAACGATGCCTACAGCGCGATCCAGATTGCTGTGGCCCTCGCCGGCGCCTTCGAGTGCGAGGTCAACGACCTGCCGCTGTCGATGATTCTCTCCTGGTACGAGCAGAAGGCGGTGGCGATCCTGCTCACCCTGCTGCATCTCGGGATCAAGAACATCAAGCTGGGACCGAGCCTGCCGGCCTTTATCACCCCGAACGTGCTCAACTTCCTGGTCGAAAACTTCAACATCGGCCCGATCGGTGACGCCGAAGGGGACCTCAAGGCGATCCTCGGCTGAATTTCAACGACCATCGATGATATGTACGGGTGCAGGTGATTTCCTGCACCCGTTTCTTTTTGTCCTTCCCTGCAAAAACGGAACAATTCGATATAATTCATAAAATATTCCAAATTCGGAGGGTCATCACATGAGTGAACAAAGCAAATGCCCCGTCACAGGTCACACAAGCAACAAGGTCGCCGGTGGCGGTACGTCAAATCGGGACTGGTGGCCGAACCAGTTGAACCTGCACATCCTTCATCAGCATTCTTCCAAGTCCAACCCCATGAACGTAGACTTCAACTACGCAGAAGAGTTCAAGTGCCTCTACCTCGATGCGGAGAAGCAGGACCTCTACGCCCTTATGACCGACTCCCAGGAGTGGTGGCCAGCCGACTACGGTCACTACGGCGGCCTCATGATCCGCATGGCGTGGCACAGCGCCGGCACCTACCGCTTGGGCGAGGGCCGCGGTGGAGGCGGGACCGGCAACCAGCGTTTTGCTCCGCTTAACAGCTGGCCCGACAACGTAAACCTCGACAAGGCGCGTCGTCTATTATGGCCGATCAAGCAAAAATACGGCCGCAAGATCTCTTGGGCCGACCTGATGATTCTCGCCGGCAACTGTGCGCTGGAGTCGATGGGCTTTAAAACCTTCGGCTTCGGTGGCGGGCGGGTCGATATATGGGAACCCGAAGAGGACGTCTACTGGGGCGCCGAAAAGGAGTGGCTGGCCACGAGTGATAAGCCCCAAAGCCGCTATTCGGGAGACCGAGACCTGGACAACCCGCTGGCAGCGGTGCAGATGGGACTGATCTACGTCAACCCGGAAGGTCCGGACGGCAACCCCGACCCGGTCGCCTCGGGTCTTGACGTTCGGGAGACCTTCGCCCGCATGGCCATGAACAACGAAGAGACCGTCGCCCTGGTCGCCGGCGGCCACACCTTCGGTAAATGCCACGGTGCCGGCGATGCCGCCCAGGTCGGCCCGGAGCCTGAAGCTGCTCCGCTCGAAGCACAGGGGCTCGGCTGGAAAAGCAACTACGGCAGCGGCAAGGGGGGCGACACCATCAGCAGCGGCATCGAAGGGGCATGGAAACCAAATCCAATCACGTGGGACATGGGCTATCTGAAAGTGTTGTTCAAGTACGAGTGGGAGAAAGTCAAAAGCCCTGCCGGGGCCTGGCAGTGGCTGGCAAAAGATGTCGACGAAGAGGATATGGTCGTCGATGCCCATGACCCCGCCAAAAAACATCGCCCAATGATGACCACGGCCGACCTTTCGCTGCGCTACGATCCAATCTATGAACCGATCGCTCGAGACTACCTTGCGAACCCCGAAAAGTTCGCCGATGCTTTCGCCCGCGCCTGGTTCAAGTTGACCCATCGCGACATGGGACCTCGTTCGCGCTATCTTGGTTCCGAAGTCCCCGCGGAGGAGCTGATCTGGCAGGATCCGGTACCGGCAACCGACCATAAACTGGTTGAGGCTCAAGATATCTCCGAGCTTAAAAAAACGATTCTTGCTTCCGGGTTAAGTATCTCCCAGCTGGTCGCGACGGCCTGGTCATCGGCGTCTACCTTCCGCGGCTCCGACATGCGCGGCGGCGCCAACGGGGCGCGTATCCGGCTCGCCCCGCAAAAGGACTGGGAGGTTAACCGTAAGACCGGGGTAGAGACCGTACTAAAAACTCTCGAGGAGATCCAGCAGACGTTCAACACATCACAATCAAGTGGCAAGAAGGTATCGCTGGCTGACCTGATCGTCCTCGGCGGATGTGCAGCTGTCGAACTGGCGGCAAAAAATGCCGGGGTCGAAGCAAACGTCCCCTTTACACCGGGGCGCACCGACGCCACACAGGAACAGACCGACGTCGCATCCTTCTCCGTGCTCGAACCGGTGGCTGATGGCTTCCGAAACTACCAGAAGAAAAAATATGCGATTTCGGCTGAAGAACTGCTGAT
>PKUI01000191.1 GCA_002869605.1 Desulfuromonas sp.
CTACCTCTTCTACCTCTTCTACCTCTTCTACCTCTTCTACCTCTTCTACCTCTTCTACCTCTTCTACCTCTTCTACCTCTTCTACCTCTTCTACGAAGTCGTCATGCCCATAAAGGGAACCTTCTCGCAGAGGCAGAGAAGACCAAAGTGCCTCGCGTTCAGCCAGAGCCTGTGTCATGAACCACTCATCGCTGAGCAAAAAACCCATCGACTCGACAAAATCACTCCCCGAAGAGATCAATTGCTCGACTTCGGATTTACCAACCTGTTTTTCTGAGAAGTAAAAAAGAACCTTGTCGTCTTTAACAAGATGCAAAGCCGCTACGGCTCCGTAGCGGCCCCCCTTAGAATAAACAACCAGATAGGCACGAGTCTGTTGCGACTCGTAGCCGGGATGAACGATCTGTTCATCCCCCAACGATCTTTCGAGATGAACGATCGACTCAACAGGCAGATCAAGCCTATCAATCTCCTTGTTCCACTGGAACATCGGCGCCTCTTCCTGGCTCAGGCCAGGCTCTGAAAGGTCGTCAATTCACGAAAGTGGTTATAGCGTTCGCAAACCTCGACAAAGTCGAGGGCGCGCAGACGATCGAGACTAAACTGTTCGACATTGAAGGAGGCCATGACGCTGCCAAAGACTATCGCCTGCCGCAGGGTATCCTTGTCTAGCTTGCCGCTATGGGCCAAGTAGCCAATCAAACCGCCGGCGAAGGTATCTCCAGCGCCTGTCGGGTCATAGACCGATTCAAGAGGGTAAGCCGGGATCGAAAAGACCTGCCCCTCAGAAAACATCAACACCCCGTATTCTCCCCGCTTGATGACCAGTGTCTTCGGACCCATGGCAGAAATCGCCTGTGCGGCCTTGACCAGGTTCGGCTCTTGCGCCAACTGGCGAACTTCAGCTTCATTGATCACCAGCATATCGACATGAGAAAGCGTCTTGACCAGCGCATCACGTTTGCCATCGATCCAGAAGTTCATGGTATCGCAAGCTACCAGACGGGGTGACTTGACCTGCCCCAGAACTTCGAGCTGCAGTTCGGGATCGATGTTCCCCAAGAAGACGAATTCCGCGTCCCGGTAGTGCTCCGGCAAATCGGGATGAAAGCTCTCAAAAACGTTCAAACGGGTATCGAGCGTATGGGCTTCATTGAGATCGTACTCGTAGCGCCCCTCCCAGCGGAAGGTTTCGCCCTCGACAACCTGCAGGCCGTCCAAGTCGACTTTCCGTTCGCGTAGAAACGCGAGATGTTCCGCAGGAAAATCTTTACCGACTACCGCGACCAGCTGTACCGCCGTAAAAAAACTGGCAGAGGTCGAAAAATAGGTACCTGACCCACCAAGAGCCTCGGCTACTTTGCCAAACGGGGTTTCAACTGAATCCAGGGCCACGGAGCCGACAACCAGGACGCTCATACTACCTCCACCTGTAAAATCAACATGTTAACATAGTTATGTGCGATACGTCAGCAGAAATGCGCGCATCGTCCTAACGCGTTTTAGCCGAGATAACGCCCCATGATCGGTTCGAGCTTCTTGCGGGTCTGTTCAGGAATCAGCTCACGGGAGGTCATAACGGCATTTTCAAGAGCCGTTGCACACTGACAATTCCGCTCTCTGGTCACCTGGGAAGCGACCTCTTTGATGATACTTCTGGCCGTATCGACATTTTGCTGAAGAATCGCAATCACCGATTCCACCGTTACTGCATCATGATCTGCGTGCCAGCAATCATAGTCGGTTGAAAGTGCCAAGGTGGCATAACAGATTTCAGCCTCTCTCGCCAGGCGCGCCTCCGGCAGATTTGTCATACCGATAATATCGACCCCCCAGGAACGGAAAATATTCGACTCGGCTCGGGTTGAGAAATTTGGCCCTTCAATACAGATGTAGGTCCCCCCACGATGGACCGTCGCACCGACTGAACGCGCCCCCTTGTCGAGGACATCAGCTAGACAGGAGCAGATCGGCTCGGCAAAGGCGACATGGCCGACAATACCATCGCCGAAAAACGTCGACGCCCTCTTCCCCTGAGTACGATCAAAAAATTGGTCAGGGATAACGATATGCCCTGGAACAATCTCTTCCTTCATACTGCCTACAGCGGAAACCGAAATGATCCGCTCGACCCCGAGTTTTTTCATCCCGTAGATGTTCGCACGGTAGTTGACCTCCGAGGGCAGAAGTCGATGCCCACGACCATGCCGGGGAAGAAAAATCATTTTAACGCCATCAAGCTCACCGCAGATATAGGCGTCTGAGGGATCGCCGAAAGGGGTCGAAATCCGCACCTCGCGGATATTGGTCAAACCCTCGATTTCGTACAGACCACTTCCCCCGATAACTCCGATAGCCATATCACTCATCATTGTCTCCCGTCGTAATAGATGATTTAAAGGTATTACTGTTCAGACGTCTGCCTAAGCTTCTCCAACTTCCCCTTAAGTTGACCGCAGGCCGCAGAAATATCCTGCCCCTTGCTCGCCCGGCGAATCGCGACGATATTGCGATCAAGCAGGTAAGTCTGAAACGCCTCAATTTGTTCGGGCAATGGCTCCCTGAAGGATGACCCCTCGTGTTCGTTGAAAGGAATCAGGTTAACCTTGGCCTTAACGCCATGCAGCAACTTGACCAACCGCTTAGCATCGGCAAGCGTGTCATTCAATTCACGGATCAGGATGTACTCGAAGGTCACGCGTTGCCACGGCTTCAAGGGGTACTCACGACAGGCATGCATCAGCTTGGCAATCGGGTAGCTGCGGTTGATCGGCATCAACTGGTCGCGAACTTCATCGGTCGTCGCGTTCAGGGAGACGGCCAAATTAACCTCGATGCGCCGTCCAAGCTCTGCCATCTGCGGAACCAGACCACTGGTTGACAGGGTGACCTTGCGTGGCCCGAAGTCAAGCCCCGGGTTCATGTAGAGAATCTCCAGAGACTTGACCACGTTATCGAGATTATGCAGCGGCTCCCCCATTCCCATCATGACGATGTTCTGTACCGGGGCTTCTTTCTCTACAGCCATCACTTGATTGACAATTTCGGACGGTAACAGGTTACGCGTCAGTCCGAACGTTCCGGTGAGGCAGAATTCGCACTGCATCGCACAACCGACCTGGGTTGATACGCACAACGTTGCGCGGTCGCCTTTCATCGGGATACGCACCGCCTCGACCGTCTCCCCGTCCTCGAGCCGAAACAGATACTTTCGGGTGCCGTCCCGCGAAACCTCGACGTGCTCAGGCTCCCATTCCGAGATACAATAGCGACGAGTCAGCTCCTCGCGCAAAACCTTCGCCAGGTCGGTCATTTCTGAAAACGACGTCGCCTTGCGAACGTAGATCCACTGCATGATCTGTTTGGCCCGAAACTTTTCCTTCCCCAGACCGGTCAATTGCTCGACCAAATCGGCAAGCGAAAGGTTTTTGATATCAATTAGGGGGTGTTCACTCATCAATCCATACCGCTCTTGAAGTCAATCGGGCGACTCTATCCCAAAGTGACTGTTTTTTCAACATGGCGCACAAAATCAAAAAAGGCCGGAGACAATGCTCCGACCTTTTAAGCAATACTATAATGAATCGAGATTAGACCAGCAGCTCCAGGCCGTTGAAGAAATAGCCGAGTTCAAACGCAGCCGTTTCGGGCGCATCAGAACCATGTGTTGCGTTCTCGCCGATCGAAGCGCCGAACTCCTTGCGCAGGGTCCCCTCGGCGGCCTCGGCGGGATTGGTTGCACCCATCAGGTCACGCCACTTGGCGATAGCGCCTTCGGCTTCCAGAGCCATAACGACACACGGGCCGCTGCTCATGAAATCGGTCAGTTCACCGAAAAAGGGGCGCTCCTTGTGCACATAATAAAAGCCCTCTGCTTCGACCTTGCTCATGTACAGCTTTTTGATCCCGACAACCTTGAAGCCTTCAGCATAGATACGAGCCAGGATTTTCCCTGCGTAACCTGCAGCAAATGCGTCCGGCTTGATAATGGCGAAGGTTTGTTCAACAGCCATGATATTCCTCCTCTATGTTTTAAATGGTTTATTCACGCTAAACGTCGCGCTTTTTACCACCCGCTATAGTGCATGTCAAGGCTTATTCCTTCGCGCTTCGGGCCCAAGCAGTTTGTGCTTGGCAGATTTGGGGACAATGGCTAACATGCTGCACCATGATGTCAATAACTTCATTCATGGTTCTTGTGACCCTCATTGTCAGTGCAACCCCTCTCTATGCCTGGTACCCCCGTGCCGCCGAGGAACGTTCGATTGCCGACAAGGGGCCCGCACCTGTTATCGGCGTGAACCGCTACTACCAGATCGCAGAAGGGGAGACCCTCATCCAGCTCGCGCGAGCATTCGGCCTCGGCTACACGAACGTCGCGCAAGCGAACCCACGACTCGATCCGTGGCTACCGACCGTCGGCAAAACCATGGTCCTGCCTTATGCAACCATCCTCCCTCGCGACCTGCAGCCCGGGATCACCATCAACCTGGCTGACTACCGTCTTTACCTGGTGCAGGGACACAAGCATAACCGATCCGTACGCATCTACCCGGTCGGCATCGGCGTCGAGGGTTGGGAGACCCCGCTTGGCGACTTCAAGGTGTTGCACAAGACCCCCCGTCCGACCTGGAACGTGCCCGCCTCAATCCGCAAACGCGACCCCTCCCTACCCCGCAGAGTTCGTCCTGGACCGGACAATCCCCTGGGTGATTACTGGATGGCGTTCACCCGCCGTCGTCACGGTATCCACGGCACCAATGAACCCTACGGCGTGGGACGCCGCGTCAGCCATGGCTGCATCCGTCTCTACCCCGAGGACATCAAGGACCTCTATCGGCGTGCACCGATCGGCACCCCGGTGCATGTCATCTATGAGCCGGTCAAGGTCGGGTTCGTCAACGGAGCTGTTTACCTCGAGGTCCATCCCGACTATCTCAACACCGCTCTCACGGTCGACGAGACCCTGCACCAACGCTGTGACGAGTTAGGCTGCCCAGGCGTCTTCGACACCAGCCAGATCCTTTTTGCCACGGAAAACCGGCTCGGTTACCCGTTGGCCGTCTCATCACACTCTGGGGAACTGGCATATCAACCCGACATCCCCAGTCCCAAACAGTAAAGGCGACCCGAATTCGGGTCGCCTTTGCCATACACAGCTAAACTTCTGTTTGTCGATTATTTCATTACCGACGTCTCGAAGGAGCGCTCACACTTCAGTGCGGCGTCCTCGGCACGCTGAGCAGCCGCTTCTGCACGATCTGCAGCTGCCTCGGCCCGGTCGGCGTCAGCCTTGACACGCTCCGCGTCAGCCTGGGTGGTCGCAGCAGCAGCAATCGCCTGGTCCATCCTGGCCTTATCCGCAGCAGTCATGGGCGGGGTGCAAGCAGCCATGGTCAGCATTGCAGCAGTTACGGCAACCAAAATCGAAAATCGTTTCATGGGATCTCCTCCTCAAAGTTAAGGCCCTGCGGCCATTTTCAGTCGATCATTAGAGACCGATTATGACACAGACGAGCACAAAATCCAGCCAAAAAATTAATTCGTCAGCGTAAGATTCAACTGATGCAGGATAGGCAACATCAACTTTAGAGCCTGACCACGATGGCTAATACGGTTTTTTTCCTCGAGCGGAATCTCCGCCATGCTCTGCTGATAATCAGGCACCCAGAACAGAGGATCGTAACCGAAGCCGCCCTCACCGCGAGGGGTTTCGAGAATCACCCCTTCAACCCGGCCACAAACTTCATGCACCTCTCCAAGGGGTGTTACCAGTGCCATCGCACAACAGAACGCCGCACGACGTTTTTGCAGTGGCACTCCAGCCATTTCGGCAAGCAATTTTCGATTATTGACGGCGTCGTCAGCATCGGTCCCTGAGTAGCGAGCAGAGTAAACACCGGGAGCCCCGTCCAGGAACTCAACCACCAAACCCGAATCGTCCGCCAGGGTCAGCTTGCCGGTATGTTCTGCGATCGTGCGCGCCTTCTTCAGTGCGTTCTGCTGAAACGTCTCACCATCCTCGACAATTTCCGGAAGTTCGGAAAAGTCTTCGAGGCCATAAACCGTGACCCGTTCGTCGGCAAGCAATCTGCGAATTTCACGAAGCTTACCGGCATTCCCTGTCGCGACCAACAGTTCCACTCTAGGCTCCAAGCGCCTCAAGCTGGCGTATATGCAGCTCGGCACACCCTTTCAGGGCGAGATCCCTGAGAGCGTCCAGTTCACCCATTGTAAAAGGGACCTCTTCGGCAGTCCCCTGCACCTCGACAAAGCGACCATCAGCGGTAATGACAAAGTTCATATCCACAGCTGCACCGGAATCTTCGCGGTAATTCAAATCAAGACAAGGTCTTTCACTCACCATGCCGACACTGATCGCCGACACCGCACCGATCAAGGGAGAGTTCTTCAACACCCCTTGAGCTATCAGCGAATTAACAGCATCAGCAAGAGCAACATAGGAGCCGGTGATCGCGGCAGTGCGGGTGCCACCGTCCGCCTGAATGACATCACAGTCAATAAGAATACTCCGCTCACCAAGTGCCTCCAGGTCGGTAACAGCACGCAATGAACGGCCGATAAGGCGCTGAATTTCATGAGTTCGACCGCCAATCTTGCCACGAGTCGCTTCACGCCCGGAGCGGGTGTGGGTAGCACGTGGCAACATGGAGTATTCTGCCGTGACCCAGCCCTGGCCCTTCCCACGCAGAAAAGGCGGCACAGAATCTTCGACGCTGGCCGTACACAACACCCGGGTGTCGCCAAAGGAAACCAAAACAGAACCTTCCGCATACTTGGTGAAACCCCTCTCAAAGTGGATTTCACGCAACTGGTCGGTCTTCCGACCGTCTTCACGAATCCATGAGTCTGTCATGGTTCACATTCCTCCCTTGCCAAGATCAGCATACCCCTTGAGCCCCTTGAACAGTGCCTGAGCCAAACGTTCCTGAGCTTGACCCTCACGCATGTCGGCGAAATCCTCTGGATTACTCATGTAGCCAACTTCAACCTGAACCGTCGGCAAGTCTCCTCGCCCTAACGGGAACAGTGGTGATTCTTCGACCCCCGCCACGATGAAGCCCGCACGTTCCAGGGATTTTCTCAGGCTCCCCGCCAGCCTGCGGCTCTCGTTGGGGCGTGCTGGTTCTACCGGCGCGACGGCTTCGGCGGTTAAGCCTTCTTCCCCTTCGACAACATTCCGTTCCGACTCCTCTGCGCGCACCAGCAGCTTGATGCCATGGTGCTGAGGGCTGAAGGAGCTCTGTGCATGCAATAACAGCAAGGCATCGACATCTTCTCGCTGGGCCGGTTGCAGACGCTGTTCGGTCGTCAACCCATAATCACCATCACGACTCAGGTAAACCGGAATGCCAAGCTGCATCTTGAGCAGCTTTTCAAGTCTCAATGCCAGGGAGAAATTGACATCTTTCTCCTTGGCCCCTTTAGGTCCAAGAACGCCAACGTCCTCCCCACCATGGCCAGGGTCGATGGCCACCGCCCGCAACTGCATACCGGAGGGGGATTTCTTGCGACGCAACAGGAAAGAAAAGAGCCTATCCATTGCCCCCTCCTTGTGTGCCTTGTTGACCGAGGGCGGATCGAGATTGCGATACACGATTTGTTCACCCAGCAAACTCGGGAGGTGCTTGACGAGGAACGTTTGCGGCACCCTCAAACGCCCGTCGATAAAACGAGCCGGATAACGCAACGGAATAAAGCGCTCACCGCGACGGATGTAGCGCCCACCAGGGAAAAACACAGCATCACCACCCGGCGTCGGGAGGTGGTAGAGATGCGCCACAGAATCCCAGCGCCCTTCAACCTCAAGGTATTCAAGCACGTCATCAAGGGATATGTAAGCCACTCCATCGAGGTTATAAACCTCCTCGATACGCATCACCGGGTCACCCTGGCGCGCCACCTCGACGACTGCGCAAACCGGCTGCACAAGCAGTAACAGCACACATATAAACAGAAACTTTTTCATGGGACCTTCCGAAATCAACATGCTAAAAAATGGAATTCATCTTGGGTGTGCTTTATACCCCCAGCACTACAACAGTGTCAATCGAACGCCGGCGTTGCCTCACTCGCCACCAGTAAATTACCAACGTGGTCTTCCACGTTCAGGACGTCAAGCAGTCGACGTGTCAGTTTAGCGACCAGGTCGTCCATCGCCTGCTGTCCTTCGGGGAGGTTGTGCACCTGCCCCCCGGCGATCAAACCGTGCCCCCCCGCCGTTCCGAGCCCCTTCAACAGGCGCTGAACAGCAAGCCCTGCACGCAGGGTATGGTCACGTGTCCGCAGTGAAACCACACCCTCTCCCCGGAAGCGAGCCACACCCAGCACCGTGTCGATTCCTTCAACACGGAGCAAGAAATCGGCGAGTTCAGAAACCATGTCAGGGTTGTCGACATCTTCCAGATTAAACACCAGAGCCCTGCCGTAGACCATGGCACTGTTGATGGCCGCACCGAATACCCGGAAATATTCCCTGGGAGCCTCGGGATGGGTGATTTCATAGAGCACCTTGTTGTTGGCCAGCGGCACAAGAGCAAGGTACGCCTGACGGTCGGCCTTGATCCACTCGCGCCCCAGGTCCTGGGTCTCCGACTTGATGGCGTAAAACAATACCGTGGCCATACGTGTCGCCAGGTAGACATTCTGACAAACCAGGTATTCGTAGAGCATGGTCGCAGAGGCCCCATAACCTTCACGGACATCAACCCAGCGGGCATTGTGGGTAAGCGGTTTAAGGGGATGATGGTCAATCACCACGTGAACTTCGCGATCCAACGGGAACGCATTATTGCCGGTTCCGGGTTGCGTATCGACCATGCAAACCACCTGAAACTGATCGAGGTCCAGACCCTCCAGAGGGACGGCAGCGATCTCGAGCATCTCGACCATACAGCGGTTTTCGCTGCGCCCGATCTTGCCGCCAAAAGCGATAACACTCTCCACCCCGAGAAGAACCAGCAACAGGTGCCGTAGCGCCGTGGCCGAAGCGAGTGAATCGGGATCGGGATTGTTGTGGGTCACAATCAGAACCGGCCCCTTGCCACGGATCCATTCGATCACAGCACTAGAAAACAGGCAACTGCGTCCCAAATCGAGGCGATGGCTCATGAGGTTTCCTCCAAGTGCTGTTTGATCATCTGGACAGCCTGAACCGCATCGTCGGCAGGGGTCAACCCCGGGACATCCCAGGGGCAACGTAGCCCAACCACCAGACGTCCAAGTTTGAGCGCTACCGCCACTTCAGACAGGGTGCCATACTCTCCCTCAACGGCAATCACAGCATTGGCCGCATGGGCAATCAGAACGTTACGCGCATGCCCCAGGTTGGTCGGCAGGGCGTAGGTTAAATACGGATTACCACTCACGGCCTCCGCTCCCGGCAACAGACCGACCACCGACCCCCCGGATTCACTGCAGCCGCGGCTCGCCGCTTCCATGACTCCGGACAAACCGCCACAGATAATATCGAGTCTTTCCGCGGCGAGCAGTGACCCCACGTCACGTGCCAGGTCGTACCCGGCAGCGGTCGGTGATGCCGAACCGATTACACCGATGAGACATTTTGCCATGTGTCTACCCCTCCCGCTCAAGCGGTTTGCTTGAAAAACCTCTAA
Organism: Desulfuromonas sp.; assembly: GCA_002869605.1. Next base: position 9,639 of record PKUI01000191.1, read on the forward strand.
GCAACAGGCTATTGGTTACCACTGATACGCTCGAAAAAGCCATCGCCAGCCCGGCGTACTCAGGTTTCAGCGCCACCCCCCAGAGCGGGTAAAACAGACCGGCCGCTAAAGGGATACCGATGACATTGTAGAAAAATGCCCAAAACAGGTTCTGCCGGATCTTGTTCAGTGTCGCGCGTCCGAGCATAATGCTACGCCAGACGTCGAGCAACTGTCCCCGGACGAGGACCAGTTCGCCGGTCTCCTTGGCCACATCGGTACCGGAGCCAATGGCTATCCCGACATCGGCCTGCGCCAGGGCCGGCGCGTCGTTGATTCCGTCACCGACCATCGCGACACGTCGCCCCTGCTCCTGCAACGCCCGTACAACCTCCTGCTTCTGCCCGGGGAGCACTTCGGCGTGCACCTGGTCGACACCGAGTTTTCTGGCCATGGCACGTGCAGACAGTTCCCGATCACCGGTAAGCATAACGGTTTCAACGCGTATCCGGTGCAACGCCTGTAAGGTTACGATCGCATCCGGCTTCATCGTATCGTTCAGAGCTAAGACACCGGCCAACGTCCCATTGATTGCGGCAAAGACCAGCGACTTCCCCTCCTGCGACAACCGCTCGACGTCTACGGACAGGGGAGTAATGTCAACCGCCTGTTCCCCCATAAAGCGTTCGCTGCCAACCAGCAGCTGCTGACGATTGACGCGACAGGCAATTCCCAGACCACCCTGTTCCCGGTAATCCTCCGGAACGAACAGCTCGCCGCTACGTACTTTTGTGTAAGCCACGATCGCTTCGGCCAGCGGATGCGTACTGGCGTACTCGGCGCTGGCGACCAATTCCAGCAGGTGCGTGTCATCGCATCCATGCCCGACGACATCCGTCACCTCGAAGCGCCCTTCCGTCAGGGTGCCGGTCTTGTCGAACACCACCATGTCGATTCGCGCCGCCACCTCGAGCGTCGAGGCCCTCTTAAACAGTAGTCCGGAGCGCAGACCGACCCCGGATCCGACCATGATCGCCGTCGGTGTCGCCAGCCCAAGAGCACAGGGGCAGGCAATAACCAGCACCGCAATCGCCATGCGGAAAGCGAACAGAAAGGGCGCATCGGCCGCTCCCCACCATATCAAAAAGGTGAGAACGGCACACGCAACCACCAGCGGCACGAAGATTCCCGACACACGGTCGGCCAGTCGCTGAATCGGGGCCTTGTCAGCCTGTGCATCGGACACCATCTGGACGATGCGCGCCAGCAGAGTATCACTGCCAATGTGTTCGGCCCGCATCATCAGCCGTCCGTTGCGATTGATAGTGGCCCCTGTAAGTTGCGCCCCGGGCCCTTTCTCTACCGGGAGTGGCTCACCGGTCACCATCGCCTCGTCAACGGCGGCATGCCCCTCGAGAACCACCCCGTCAACGGGAATTTTTTCTCCGGCTCGTACCAGTAACCGGTCGCCAACCTTAACTCGCTCGAGAGGGATCTCCTCCTCCCCCGCGGAGCTGTATCGAATCGCCATCTCGGGCTGTAGGTTCAGGAGACTGCGCAACGCCTGACTCGCCTTCCCCTTGGCCCGCGCCTCGAGCCATTTACCGAAGCGGATAAACAGGATCAACATGGCACTGGTCTCGAAAAAGACCGTTTCCGCAAGCCCCAACCCCGGCAGCAAAGCAACCAGCGAATAGCCATAGGCCGCACTGATGCCGAGTGCCACCAGCACGTCCATATTCGCCGCACGGTTACGCAAGGACTTCCATGCGCCACGATAGAACGTCAGGCCGGCACTGAACTGTGCCAGGGTGGATAGGGCCACAATAACCCAGAGGGTCAGCGCCCCTAACGGCCTGAGCCACATTAACGGCATGATCGGTAACGCCAGGACGGCAGTCCAGATCAGCCACGCCAGCTCGATGCGTGCCAGGTGTAAATCATCGACCGTTGAATCGATGGTGCGTGCCGGATAACCGGCAGCAGCAAGGGCGTCAAAGATGGCCTCGTCAGTAATCCGTCCGGGGTCATAGTCAATAGTGGCACGGTTATCAGTTAGATTCACAGATGCCTGAGTCACCCCGGACAGGCGTTGCACGATTTTTTCCACGGTCTGAACGCAGTTCGCACAATGCATTCCATCAATCAGACAGACAAGATGCCCCTGTTGGTCATCGGCGATCGCTTCATAACCGAGTTCGGCGACTCTCTGACGGATTGCCTCTGCAGACAGATCGGCTTCAGAATAGCTCACCTGCATCTGTTCTGTGGCGAGGTTCACCGAGACCGCAGAGATGCCCTCGAGTTTTGCCACCCCTTTCTCGAGGATGCTGGCACAGTTGGCGCAACTCATGCCACGGATGCGGTATCTGTCTTCGGTCGTCAAGGTGCGTGAGACGGGAGCGTCGAGCGACGCCCCCTCGTCAGGATGGTCATTCTTTTCCGGGGCCAGACGAAAACCTGCCGCGACAACAACCTGCTGCAAATCCTCCTGGTTGAGGCCGGCATGCGGCTTAAGCTCTACCACGGCCAGCGACTTTTCAAGAGAGACATCAACCGTCTGCACGTCATCGAGCTCTTCAAAAGCCGCCGTGAGTTTGGCGACACACTTGCCACAGGACATTCCGAAAACCGGTATTTGGTACTTCATCGACTCATTCCGCCGTACGCAGTAGCTTTTCAAAACGAGCATCGGACTTCAATGGCGCAAAATCAGGATCCTCGGAAATCTCTTCGGAAAGATCCGGTTCAAGCTCGAGAGCACGTGTCAGGGCAATAACGGAGCCGTCCAGATCACCACGCTGAGCGAGAACGCAGGCACGGTTGAAGTGCGCCAATGCGTAATCGGGGTCTTTCTCGAGGATACAGTCAAAGCAGGCCAACGCTTCATCAAAACGTTTGAGCCCGAGCAGAATGTTGCCCTTGTTATTTTGGACCTGGAGCGAACCGGGGTCACGCTGCAGGCAGACGTCCAAATATTCCAATGCCTGCGCTACATTCCCCTGCCTCTCTGACAGAAGAGCCCTGAAAAAAGGGGGCTCCGGACTTTGGGGATCGAGCTGTTCTGCACGTTCCAGATAGGAAGTGGCCTCATCGTAACGCTGTAATTCGACCAGAACGGAAAGCAGTTCGATCAACGCTTCAAAAAAATCGGTATCGATTTCCAGTGCTTTCAAGAAATCGGTGCGCGCCTCCGGATATTGTCCAAGACGGTTTTTCAATAGGCCACGATTGAACAGGTAGGTCGCATTGGCAGGGTCGAGCTCTATGGCACGATCATAGTAGCCCTGGGCATCATCGAGGTGTTGCTGATTGGCCAAGGCAAAACCGACGCCGTTCAGGCTACCCGCATCATCCGGGCGCAGTTCGAGCGCACGGAGAAAATTACTCTGCGCCTCCTCGTAGCGACCAAGCCGGTTGCAAGCATAGCCGATATTATAAAAAGCATCAGGGGAGTCCGGCATGCGGTGCAGAGCCTCGTGGTAACAGTTCAACGCTTCATCGGAACGATCAAGTTCATCCAGCACATTTCCAAGATTGATATAGGCTTCAGGGAAATCGGGTTGCAGCTCCAAGGCTTTTTGAAGATGTTTGACCGCCGCCCCGAAATCACGCTTGCGATCGAGCAACACCGCGTAATTGTGGTGCAGGGCACCGTTACGGGGATTAAGTTGCAGAGCCTTGACGAACAGTCCTTGAGCTTTGACGAGGTCGTCAAGGTTGGTCGCCGCCACTGCACAGATATTCAAAACCTCGACATCGAACTGCTTTTCCTCGAGACACTCCTCGGCCAGTTCCAAGGCGAGCTGATCGTCCCCACGGTCGAGGGCAGTCTGAGCCAATTCGACACTCTCCTGATAGGTGTCGCCCATGAAATCTTCAAAAGATTGATCGTTTTCCATCATCATGATTGTTGTCAGTCCTATGTGCTTGAATTCACCCTAACTATAGCAGAAAGGGGCCCCGCAAAGCCATGCCACTGGCTGCTTGACTCACGCGCGCGGCCCTAGGATAATGCCGAATCATGACAGATATTTTCCTAGCAGATGCCCACCTGGGCAGACCAGACGACCAAAACTACCAGTACCTGATGACCTTCCTGGGCAACCTGAAGGGTAATATTCGCACCCTGTTCCTGCTGGGTGATATATTCGAATTCTGGGGAAACTTCAAGCGTCCGCCTCACGCATACCAGCCGCTCGTCACCCTCCTGGAAGAGCTTGCTGAGCTGGGAGCGCAGATCGTTTGGGTGGAAGGCAACCACGACTTTCACCTGCAGCGCTACTTCGGCCGCCACAAAAACTTTCGCATCCTGCCCGATGGCGGGATGGTTGAGTTAGGCGACACATCTGTTTATGTGGCCCACGGTGACCTTGTTGACCTCGACAACCATAGCTACCTGCGCCTGAGACGCATTCTACGCTCTCCCCTGATCGCCCTGTTTTCCGGTTTCCTGCCTCTGGCACTGCTCGATTACATCGCGGCACGCATGAAACATGAAAGCAAAAAAAGACGGCGCAGTTACGACCGTCAGGCTGAACTGCTGCCGCTGTTGAACAAACATGCCACACGACATCTCGATGCCGGGGCTGCGGCCGTCATCACCGGCCACTACCACACTCCTCTCTGTCGGCAGCTGGACGGAGGGACCATGATCGCTCTTGGCGACTGGATCCACGACTTTTCCTACGCCGAACATCATGACGGCGTCTTCACCCTCAAAAACTTTCCGGGCTAGCCTCTTCGTCATCTCCAACCAGCGCTACCAGGTCCCGCAGGGTTGTACCATCGAGGGCCTCTTCCTCGGCCCTACGCAAACGCCCTTCAAGAGCCTTGGCCTGCAACCAGATCTCTGACGCGACCGGCAAGCAGCCATCGCCACGACGATCACGCAACAATTCTAGCACCTTCGACACGGTCAGTGTCTCGGGAGCCTGCGCCGGTTGCAGGCGCCCCTCTTCCACGCCATCCTGAACCCGTACCACAAGATCGAGGGTCACCAAGTCATCCATCACCCCACGAGCAAAGCGCAGAGGAAGTCGCAGTTCTTCGGACAGCCGATCGAGAGTCAAGTTATCCTGATGGTGGTGAAAAGCCTCACACACCTTCAATAGCATGGCAAGAGCGGCAAGCTCGCGGGTTACCATGGTAAAATCGCGCCCCTGGCGCTCACGGCGAATAGCCCTAAGGTTCTGACACACATAAGTGATCTCAAGACCAAAAAGCACAATCACCCATGAAAGATAAACCCAGACCATGAAGATCGGCAGAGCAGCCATGGTTCCGTAGATGGCATTGTAGCGTGCGACCCCAACCTGGAAGTTAACATAGCCATACTGCGCCAACTGCCAGAGGGTGCCACCGACAATCCCACCGATAAGGGCCGCATCGAAACGGATACGGACGTTCGGCATGAAGATGTATAGCGCCGTAAACGCCAGCCACATCACGACGAAGGGCGCAATGCGGAACAGCAAAAAAATTGCATCGCCCAGATAGAGCATATCCAACAGTTTCTGCAAAAAAACCTGTGACTGCAGGGTGGTGGTCATGGAAATTGCAGCGACCAGCAGGATCGGGCCGATCAGAATAACCGACGAGTAATCGGCGAACTTGCGAAACAGGGTGCGCGTCTCACGCACGCCACAGATATGGTTGAAACTCTCTTCGACATTGGAGAGCAGCGCGATAACAGTCGCCACCAAGGCCAACAACCCAATTATTCCAAGCTGTCCGAAGTGAGTATTGTTGATGTAACTGATAATCGCGGACACCAGCTCTTCTGAACCGACGGCCAGCTTCTCGAGAATGAACGGCTCAAGGGTGTTTTGTACGTTCAACCCCTTGAGCATGGCAAACATCATCGCCAACAGAGGAACGAAAGAAAGCAGGCTGGGATAGGTCAACGCTGAAGCCCGCATCAGGCAATTATCGCGACGAAAATCGTAGATCACAACCACCAGGATCTGCAACAAGCGCAGCACAACGCGCTGCAGAATCGAGAGTTTATCCCGATCCAGCTCCCAGATCCCGACAAGAAAAAAGTTGCGAATTTTATGTCCGATACCAGCCATCATCTTTCACCACATAAAAAATTCAAACGACATCATTAAACGTCGATGTCGTTCCCGATGCAAGTCCGTAGCTGCCATATCACCAAAAAAAGGGCCCTTCCGGGCCCTTATTCTTTTACATTTTCGTCTGCCGCTGCGCTTCTTCCTGTGCTGCGAGTTTACCCGCTTCAACTGCCGCGACAAAAACCTCTTTCTTCTCCTTGAGCATCGTCTGAATCTCATCAAGCGGCTCACGCAGCCGCTGCTCGGCCTCATCCATCATGGTACGCAAGCGCTCGCGCGCCTCATCCCCGGCCACTTTCAACGTTTCCCGGGTCTCTTCTCCGCTGCGGGGCGCCATTAAAAGGGCCAGCCCACCGCCAATCACAGCCCCGGCGAAAAAAGACATCAGCAGGGCTCCACCTTGTCCTTTGCATTCATCGGCCATGACTACTCTCCTTCCTCTGCTTGCTGTTTTGGGGTCGAACATGATTTCTTCATGCTACGCATACCAAGCCAAAACCCAAGAGCGCTGCCCGCATAGCGGAACATATCGGCGTTGAACGATTCGGTCAAAGCGTGCAAAGATTGACCCGCCTCCCCGAGAGACTTGAAAAACGGTTCCAGACGGGCGACGTCTTCTTCGGCCTGACGCGACAGTTTGGCTGCGCGCTCACTGGTCTCACGCAGATCCTTCAACAACGGCAGCAACTCGGACTGCGTTTCCACCATGAAACGTTCCGCCTCCCGGGCAGTCCGACGCGCCTGGAGCAACAGCGGAATCAGAAAACCGACACTAACCGCAAGCAGCACCAAGATAAGAATCCATATGATTTCCAGCAACATATCTCTCCCATGAACACCCTGTTAGCTCTCTTCAAGTAAAGCACATGCCGTGTCGGTTTCAATAGGTTCCACATGTCCTAGTTACGCTGTATCGGCAACCCAAGCAGCTCAGGCGGCGCGGCAAAAGCACCCTGATCACCTACCAGCACTATTTGCATGTCATCGGGACGCAGATAGGTTTGCGCCGCCCGCTGCACATCCTCAATGGTCACCGATGCGATCTTGTCACGGAAAGTCTCGAGGTATCCTTCAGGGTAGTCAAACATTTCCAGGCGTAGAGTCCTTTCCACCACGTCATGACTATCTGCAAAGGCAAATACGAATGAGTTGATGATACTCTCCTTGGCCAGGGACAGCTCCTCTCTGCTAACCGGTTGTTCACGCATCTGCTCCATCAGGGACCTGATCAGTTGTACGGTCTCGATCACTGCGTCGTTGCGGGTTTCACAACCGGCAATGAACATCCCCGGCAGGATCTGCCCACCCATGTAATAGGAGTAGACCGAGTAAGCGAGCCCACGATTGGATCGAACCTCACGCATCAGGCGCGAATTGAACCCTCCGCCACCGAGGATGTAGTTCATCACCCGCACGGCAAAAAAATCAGGATCGGAACGCTTGAGCCCGAGGTGTCCCATCAGCACCGTGGTCTGGGGAATCTGCTTATCGTTCACAAAGAGCCGTGTCGACTCTGGCGGCTGTAGCGGCGGGTTTTGCTGGGAACGAAAGTCCTGTTTCAACCAGTCGCCGAGGTGCTGCTTAAGCAGCGCGCTAAGTCGTTCACGCGTAACTGCCCCGGAGACCGCAATGCGCAGATTATTGGGGTGGAAGAAACGCCGGTAATGGCTGAGTAGGTCGGCACGGCTCAGGCTGTCGATGGTCTCGAGAGTCGACTCTCGTCCGAGCGGATGATCACCGTAAACGGCGGCAGTCAACTTGCGGTGAGCCACACTTGACGGTTCATCGTCACGGCGGCGGATACCTTCGCGTGCCTGGCTGCGTACCAGCTCGAAACGCTGCTCGTCGAACCTGGGGCGACGCAGCAGATTGGCAAGGATCACCATCCCCCGGTCGAGATCTTCTTGTCGCAGCGACAGGCTGATGGTCACGGCACCCTGATCAGCACCGACGGCAAGGTTGGCAGCCATCAGTTCAAGCTGTTCATCGAGCTCACGCGGCGTATAGCTACCCGCCCCGCCCGCGCGCAGGGTACTGGCAAACACAGACACCAGGCCGACCTTGTTCGCCGGATCGTTGAGCGTGCCACCGCTGATGACCGCCGTCAGCTCAACAAGCGGTAACTCGAAGTCCTCCTGCAGATAGACCCGGGAGCCGTTAGCCGTTTCGAAACGTTCGACCTGTGGCACCTTAAACTCCAGCGGCGGGAAGCTCAAGGCATCGGGGCGCGGCGCAGCCTGTAGGCAACCACCTAAAAACAGGGTCATAACGATCAACAACCACCATCTGCCGCGCATCATGCCCCCTCCCCGTCGCGAGCCAGAGTCACCACCGTACAGTTATCCGGCACAAAGTAGCGTGCTGCTGTCTGCATCACGTCTTCCTTGGTAACCGATGCGATCTGGCTGTCATAGTCCAGCAGGTAGCGCCAGCTGCCGGTGATGCTCTGCAGGGTCGTAAGCATCCTCGCCAAGCCGCCGTTGCCACGCAGCATGCGCAACTGACCGGTGCGCAGCTGGTTGCGCGCCTTCTCGAGCTCGCTATCCGCCACGGGCTCGGACGCTAGATGCTGTAACTCGGCGTAGATCGCCTTTTCGACCTCCGCCGCGGTGTGCGGATAACGCGGCACGGCGTTGATCACGAAAAGGTTGTCATAACGTGAACCGGGGGCCATGTAGGTCGATACCGAAGTCGCCAGACGCTGCTCTTCCACCAGAGAACGGTAAAGACGCGAGGTACGTCCTTCGCCGATGACTTCGCTGATCACGTCGAAGATATAATCGTCGCGACTCGGCAGGGCGGGTTTATGGTAGGCAATCGCCACCACCGGTTCGCTGTCGAAACGGATCGTGCGTCGTTTCTCGCCCTGCTGGGGAGGCTCGACTTCCGCAACCGGTGGCACCGGTTCTCCCGGGGCAATGTCGCCGAAGTAGCGTTTGACCATGCGGTAGGCCTCATCACCATCTATATCGCCAACCAGCGCGATGACGGTGTTGACCGGCGCATAATAACGATGCAGGAAGTCACGGGTCTCTTCAAGGGTCAGGTTGGCAATATCCGATTGCCAGCCGATGATCGGATTGCGGTAGGGATGCATGGTAAATGCGGTGTCGATCAAGTTCTCGTAAAGCAGCCCGCCGGGGCTGCTCTCGTAGGAGCGTCGCCGTTCTTCACGCACCACGTCGCGCTCGGTGTAGAACTCGCGTAACACCGGGTTTTTCATGCGATCGGCCTCGATGGCCGCCCACAGCTCGAGCTTGTTCGACGGCAGGCTGACCAGATAGGTGGTCAGGTCCTTGCTGGTAAAGGCATTGTAGCCAACCCCGCCGTTCTCGGAATAAACGCGAGAAAATTCATCCTTGACCACCCACTGGCGGTGTTCCTCTTGCAGCCTACCGAGGCGCTGTTCGAGCTGGGCGATCTCGTCGGCCTTCTCTGACGTCTGCAGGCGCAGCAGGTCGAGGCGCGACCCGACGTGTTCGATCTCGTCGAGCAACGGCTTCTCCTTGGCAAAGTCCTTGGTGCCGAGGGTCTTGGTCCCCTTGAACAGCATATGCTCAAGCAGGTGCGCCACGCCGCGCTGGTTGCTGCGTTCGTTCACCGAGCCAACGCCGATGGTGATATAGGCCGAAAAGGTCGGTGAGCCACTACGTTCCACCACCAGCAGTTGCAGCCCGTTATCGAGAGAATACTCCTTAACCGCCCCCTCAAGACCGTTTGCTAGGGCTGGCAAAACCATTACCCACAGTATCAAGAAGACGACCAATCCCGCGTCTTTTAGTATCCGATTGCGTTGCACAGAAACCTCCATCGTGTCATGTCACATACAGCTTACTGAGGCCGTCTCAAATTGCACAAGCGTAACATGCACACTTTGACAAGCCGGAATCAGCAGGGATAATTCTAGAGCACTTTTTCAGACGACCTACCTTTTACACAAACCCAGGAGTCCTTGCTATGCAAAAAATCGCCGTACTTACCAGCGGTGGCGACTGTTCCGGCATGAATGCCGCCATCCGCGCGGTAGTGCGCACGGCGCTGCAGGCCGACATAGAGGTCATCGGAATCCAGAAAGGCTACGACGGGCTGGTGCGCGGGCAGATGCAGCCCATGACCACCCGCAGCGTCAGCGGCATCCTACAGCGCGGCGGCACCCTGCTGCAGAGTGCGCGCTGCAAAAAAATGCACGAGCAGGACGTTCAACGGCAGGTCCATGACAACCTGAAAAAACAGAGAATCGAGGGACTGGTGGTGATCGGCGGCGACGGCTCCCTCAATGGCGCCCTGGCCCTGCATCGCATCGGCGTCCCGGTCGTCGGCATCCCGGCATCGATCGACAACGACATCCCGTTCACCGACATGTCGCTCGGCGTCGACACCGCGCTCAACAACATCCGCTACGCCGTCGACGCCCTCAAAGACACGGCATCCTCCCACGACCGTGCCTTCGTGGTCGAAACAATGGGACGAAACTGCGGCTACCTAGCGGTGGTTTCGGCGATCGCCTGCGGTGCCGAATTCGCCCTGATCCCCGAGCGACCCTTCGAGCTGGAATCGATCTGCTGGGAGCTACGCAAACGTTTCAGCGAAGGACGTGACAACTCGATCATCATGGTCGCCGAGGGGGCCGGCAAGGCCGACGAGATCGCAGCCCAGATCAAGGACAGCATCGGCTTTGAGACCCGCGTCATGGTACTGGGCCACTACCAACGCGGCGGTTCCCCTTCCACCTTCGACCGCCTGTTGGCGGCGCGCTATGGCGTTGGAGCCGTGGAGCAGTTACTCAAGGGAGAACACGGAACCATGGTCGGACTCTCCTGTGGTGGGCTGCAGTTTACACCGTTGAAGACGGTGCTAACCTCAGAACGACGCAAGATTGACGATATGGTACTCAAGCTAGCAGGAACGCTGGTGAATTAACTCCAACGTCCCGCAACTTAATCGCATTGTACGCATGGAAAGTTGAGAAACCCATCGGTAAGAAAGTTATTCACCTCGGTATCGATGCAGCAGGCACTGGAACATGCGCTTAGCACCTGAATTGTCATCTCGTCAAAGCACGATCTTCAGGGCAAGAAACGGAACGAGGTTAAAAAAACAGCCCCAGCTTGAAGTACTGCATCCCCTGGTAATGGATTTCGGCAAACCGCTCCTGACTGAGCGGCAACCAGCGGGTATACCAGCGGCAAACCAGATCACGAGCAAAGACGATCATCACCGACCAGTAGAGCAGAATCGCCATATTGAGCAAAGACGACCAGCCAAGCAGTTTCAACATCATCTGTGCGTCCATCCCCCTCCCCTATGAGGAAACTTCGTCTTCAGCCTCGTAGGTGATGATCGTAACCTCAGCCGCACTGTCGCGCAGCTCGATCAATGACTGATATGCCTCAGAATTGAACCAGCCCTCCAGCGTCTGCTGATCGGCGAAGCGGATTACCACGCTCAGGTCGCGGTCATGTTCACCAGCCAACACTTCGAGACGTTTGCCGCGAAACACAATCTGCGCATCGAACGGGACAAGAGACTCAGCAACCCCCGTCACGTACTGCTGCCACTTGTCGTGATCGATAATCCGGACCTGCCCTACCAGATAAACCGCCATAATGCGCTCCTCGATATGCATTCGAGATCAAGCATACACGAAATCAATTCGGCAGCCCGGACAAAAGGTCGAAACAAATGAAATGGGTATTTTTATGCAGGAAGGCGAGCGAAACCGTAGATGACTTCGTAGCTGGCGGGGAGCCCGTCGCTGTCACTGAAGCGCTCACCATAAAGTGTTGCCATTTCAAGCATCACTTTGCGCGGAAAGAGCCCGCGAGGACGCTGCCGAGAGGCATTCTGGGCGCCAATCTGTTTGAGGCTGATCAGCAGCTCACGCAGGTCAGGATGATAGTCACGCTCTTCTTCAGAGCGACAGGAGACCTCGGAAAATCCGCACGCGCTCAGGGCCAGTTCGACCTGGGACAGTGCGGGAAAATTATGAAAATAGTCTGGCGCGGTTGATGTGTATTTTTCGCACGCCAAGCGAAAGGCCTCATGCAATTGCCACAGGGTTTGTTCGCCGAACAGGGCAAACGCCAGCACCCCTCCCGGCTGCAGGACCCGGGCACACTCAGAAAAGACCTGAGTGAGGCTGTCGGACCACTGGAATACCGAGGACGAGAGGACCATCGCCAGGCTATCACTGGCTAGCGGCAATTGATGCGCGTCGCCGTCGAGAGCCAGAGCCTGCGGCAGGGCACGCTGCGCGGTACAGGTCATGCCGTGGGCAACATCGCAGATCAACAGCGGATGGTCAGGTTTCTCTCGTGAGAAATGCCGTGCCAGCTCTCCGGTGCCGGTGCCGACATCGAGCACCGCCCCATCGGGAAAACCGGCCGCCAGAGCCTGATCAAGAACGTGACCAGCAACCCGTTTCTGCACCCGGGCATAACGGTCGTAGTCAGCGGCATGCAGCGAAAAGTTACGCCGCACCAGGGTACGGTCAATGGCCGGGGAACCGCTCATGCGAAGTACTCCCGCCACATGGCGAACGTCTCGCCTGGACGGCTGAAAAACGGCGCATGCCCGCAGAGATCGTCACAAACCCTTGTCGCCCCGGGGATATTCTCAGCCAGCCAGTCGCCGGCAAGCCGCGGAGTGATCGTGTCGAGGGCTCCATAATGCACCAGGACCGGAAGCTTAAGCTGTGCGGCAACAGTACGCAGGTCGCTGTCGCGCAGGGTCAGCAGCCCGCCGACACTCACTTTCGGGTCAATCTGCGGCACGCTGCGCACGCTCTCCTTGAGGATCTGGCGATAACGCTCGGGGGGGTGCTGTTCACCGGCGAACATAGAGAAGAAAAAATCGCCCATGGTGCCGAGAAAGTTGCGTTTGAGGTTACGTTCCATAGCGCGTACCTGGGTCGGAGAGAGACCTCCTTCCCAGTCGTCACCGGAGCAAAAGCGAGGCGTCGAGCAAACCAGCGCCAGCTTCTCTACACGCTCCGGAGCTCTACTCGCAAGCTGCATGCAGACCTGCCCGCCGAGCGACCAGCCAAGCAGATGCGTCTGCGAAATCCCCAACGCATCTAACCACTGCAGCAGATCATTGGCGAGCGCCTCGAGATGATAGACATCACCAGGTGATGAAAATCCATGCCCCCGCAGGTCGGGAGCCAGTACCCGGAAATCTGAAGAAAGCTCGGCGAGTGCCTCGGCAAATACCGCCGACGACATGCTCCAGCCATGTACGAGCACCAGCGGTGTCCCCTCCCCGGTCTCACGCCAGGCAAACGTGCGGTTATCATCGAGCTGCAGTGTCTGGTGGTTCATGCGCTCTCCCCAAGCAGCTTGACGACAGCAGCGGCCGCCGCGGCAATATCCGCACGTGCATGATCTGCCATCAGGGTGGCACGCAGGCGACAGCGTCCCTCCGGGACGGTCGGTGGACGGATGCCCTGAATAAAGAATCCCTGCTCAAGCAACGCCGTGGCACTGCGCATCGTGATCTCCGGATCGTAGGTCAGAAGCGGCACGATCTGCGTCGGGCTACCGAGGATGTCGATACCGGCCTGAGCGACCGAACCGGCAAACAGTTGCCGGTTATCTTCGAGCCACTCACGTCGCCTGGCACCCTCGTCACTCTCCACCAGATCGAAGGCAGCAATCCCGGCGGCCATCACCCCTGGCGGCAGGCTGGTCGAAAAGATGAAGCTGCGGCTGCGGTTGACCAACGTCTCGACCACCGCGCGACGGGTGGCGACGAAGGCCCCGAAGCCACCGAGCGCCTTGCCAAGAGTCCCCATGTGCAGGTCAATCTGCTCCAGGCAGCCACAGAGTTCACCGCTGCCACGCCCCTGCTCACCGAGCACCCCGGTACCGTGGGCATCATCGACCATGAGCCAGGCGTCATAGCGGTCCTTGAGCTCACACAACTGAGCCAGAGGGGCTATATCGCCATCCATACTGAACACCCCGTCGGTCACCACCAGCCAGTGCCCTTTACGCGCAGGCGCCTCGCTCTGCATCAACGCTTCGAGAGCCTGCCAGTCGTTGTGCGGATAAACCACACAGCGCGCCGTCGAAAGATGGCAGCCGTCGATAATCGAGGCATGGTTCAAGGCATCGGAAAAGATCAGGTCGTCCGGGCCGAGCAGCCCCTGCAGAATCCCGGTGTTCGCGGCGTACCCGGAATTGAACACCAGCGCCGCTTCGGTCCCCTTGAAGGCCGCGATGCGCTCCTCGAGGAGGTGGTGGAGGCTCATGCTCCCGGAGACCAGGCGGCTGGCACCGGAACTGGTACCGAGATCACGCGTCGCACGTATAGATGCCTCGACCAACAGCGGATGATTGGCCAGCCCGAGGTAATTATTGGAACAGAGCAGCAACACTTCACGCCCTGAGATCGTAACCCAAGGGCCCTGGGCCCCCGAAACCTCACGCAGAGTGCGCAGCATGCCGACTTCAGCGAGCCGATCGAGGCGCTGTTGCAATTTACGTTGATCCATCATGTTATCTTTCGCAGGTCATCCGCCAGGTGGCCGAGATCGGTCACCAGATAGGGAGTACTTTCGAGATACGCAATCAACGCCAGAAGGTCACACCCGGGGCGCACGAAAAAAGCCCTTCCGCCCAAGGGGTCGCCCGACTCCTTGAGTGGCGTCAGACGGGTATAGCCTGTCTGAGTCGCCACGTAGCCGGTTTGATACGACGGGTCATCCGACCAACAGAGCTCGGCGACCACGTTCGGATGGCTCTGCACCTTGGACGCGAGAGTCAGCGCCTCGGCAACCCGCGACGCTTCAAGACCTGTGCTGCGCAGCAGGGACTGCAACTCGATCCGTTTCGCCGCCGAGATTCCCAGCCTCGAGACACGTACTCCGCGCGCTGCGTCAACTTCGAGACGGACACCGCTATCGCTCTCTATCAGCATAGCACCACGCATCACACGCTGCCCCGGAGCGGCGCCATGGGCCAACTCCAGCACAGCCTTCTGCGCAGCAGACTCGGTGACCCCGGCACCTGTGAGCAGCTCGACAGCAGCAGATCGTGCGGCCGCTACGCTTTCCAAGCGACGATTCGTCATCCGTGGCAAACGTCCGCAAACCAGCTCCCGGCTGGAGATAGGATCGATGGTAATCTGCACGCTGTCGGCGTGACCCCGTTCGTGCTGTAGGGCGCGCTGCAGCAGGGCCACCGCCTGCCCGTGAAGCTCATCGAAACCGACCAGCTGCTCAGCGCCGGAGAGGTGCTCCCCGTGGCTGCTGGCGTGCATGCGGATACTGCAAAGGTCATCACTCATAACGGCGGGAAATTATCACGCGCGACCAGGGTTGTCAACCAATCGCAAGACATGGTTAACAAGCAAACTTTCAGTTCTTCGACTGCTGTGCTACACTCCCTCGCGCAACACATACCATCATCGGAGCATACCCGTGCAAAACGCTTTGATCTGGGGGGCCTTTATCCTTTATGCCCTCTCGGCACCTCTCTACCTGGTTCACCTCCGCCACCCAAACCGCCTCCTGTTACGCACTGCGTTCTGGGCGGTGACCGCCGGCTTTATTCTGCAGTCGATTTGCCTCGCCCTACGCTGGGAGGCCGCCGGCTATCTTCCGGTGACTAACCTGTTCTCAACCCTGTTCTTCTTCAGCTGGGCGCTGACCCTGACCTACCTCTACTTCGAGCTGCGCTATCGGATACACGCCAGTGGCTTGTTCGTCATGTTCGTCACCCTGCTGCTGCTCGGCTTCGCCCTGCCCCGTGACACGGCGCTACGACCGCTGATTCCGGCCCTCGACACGCCGCTATTCACCCTGCATATTATCTTCTCATTTCAAGGCTACGCCCTGTTTGCCATGGCCTCTAGCCTCGGGGTGCTGTACCTGCTGCAAAAGCACCTTGCTACTCCCCTGCTGCCAGATCTGCGCCAGCTGCAACGTATGAACGAAGAAGCCATCCTGCTCGGGTTTGTTTTGTTTACGCTGTGCATGCTGTTCGGCTGCTGGTGGGCCTATGTCGCCTGGGGCTACTATTTCAGCTGGAACATCAAGGCGATCTGGTCATTTCTGGTCTGGCTGTTCTATGCAGGAATGTGCCACGCCAAGTTTGTTCGCCGCTGGCAAGGGAGCGGCTATGCGTTTCTTTCACTGGTCGGCTTCGGTGTCGTACTCTTCACCTATCTCGGCATCGGCCTACTGCTCGAGAGCAACCACCCGCTGGACTGAGGAGAGAGGCGATGCAAAGAATCTGGAATCTGCTCTGTTCTCTGAAGCTGGCCATCGTCCTCGCCTCGCTGGCGACGCTGTCGATTATGCTCGGCTCACTCTGGATGCCCGGCAACATGCAGCTCTTCGGCTTGCTCGACACCATGCCACTCGGAAGTTGGTTCTCGGGCCCTGGGGCTGAACAGGTCGGGCTCAGCTGGTGGGTCTATTTTGCCAGTGCGTGCATCGTCGCCTTCGGGATCAACACCCTCTGCTGCTTCAGCGACTGGCTCCTGCATATCAAGGCGCGCTGGCGTAAGAGCGGCGAATACCTCCTGCACCTCGGGTTCTGCCTGGTCCTGGTGGCCTACATCTGGGGGGCGTTCGATGGTGCGCGCGCACTCGAGATGGAGCTGGCGATTGGCGATACCCGTGCACTACCGGAACGGCCGGGATTCTACCTAAGGCTGGATGACTTCAATCCACAGATCGATCCGAGCGGTCGCCCTCTCGACTTCCGACAACAGCTCAGCCTCTACCGTGGCGACACCCTGCTGACCACGCAACAGGTGAGATTAAACCATCCTCTGACCTGGCACGATATCGTCATCATCCCCTCAAGTTACAGACCGGAGGTCAACGGTTTCCGCTTTGTCACGTCGCAACAGGAGACCCTCACCTGGAAAAGTAATTCACACCTGCAACTGGGTAAGGGACTCGAGTTGCAGACTCTCGACTTTTATCCACATGTCACGCGCCTGCCGAATGGCAGGGTCATACCGCGCGGGCAGCAATTAGGCAACCCCGCGTTCCTGCTACAACTCGTTGAACAGGGGCAACCGGTCTGGCGGGGCTGGTACCTGCTGCGCGAGGAGCTTCCTGAGCGCCTGCAAGCAGCGGGGCTGAGGGTTCGTCCACTCTCCCCGCTGACCACCCCGCTGTCGCTACTGAACGTCAATCTTGACCCGGGAGCACCCCTTGCGGCAGCAGGCGGCATCTTGATGGCTATCGGCATCTGCCTGGCGTTGCTCTCCTACTACGGCAAGCGCAGGCGAGGCGAACACCCGGAAGTCGCCTGACAGGTGAATTTTTGCTTGGATATTCACAAGTAAACCTGTAGACTTACAAGGTTTTAATCAAGTTTTATTTACCGGGGAGCACTATGGCCAACGAGCGGGTCCTGATTGTCGACCACAACGACCAACAGCGTAAATACCTTACCGAGCTATTGACCAGCAAAGAATACCAGACCATCGAAGCGACCACCTGCGAAGATGCCCTGGAGATCCTGTCACGCAACACCATCGACCTGATCCTGACCGAGACCGAGCTCCCTTCGAAAAGCGGTCTGTTTCTGCTCAAGGAAGCCAAGGAGGCGCTGCCCGACATCGAGGTCATCCTGATCACCTCCAATGCCTCGTCGTTCAACGTGCTACAGGCACTGCGCAACGATGCCTACGATTTCATCGTGCGCCCCATCGATACTGGCGAGATCCTCTTCAACACCTTGGATCGGGCCTTTTACACCATTCAACTGCGTCGCCATAACGCCACCCTGGTCAAGGAACTTGAGGAAAAAAACCGCTATCTGACCCGTCATCTAAAGATGATGCAAGCGCTCAACGAATCGATCGAGCAGGTCAACTCCGCCAACGAGATCGAAGAACTGCTGCTCGGGCTACTGACCTCTGCGATGGCGGCACTCGGTTCTCAAAGGGGTTTCATCGCGCTTTACGACAAAAGCGGAGAGAAACTCGCCATCAAGGCGGGCAAGGGGATCCCTGCGGATCTGATTCAGCAATGTTCCACACGCATGCCGTCCGGGTTCACTACCGAAGCAGTCAAACGGGGCAAACCGGTTGTCGTCAACAGTGTCTTCCCCAAGAAGCTGCTCTCCATGGCCTCTGAAACTGAACGCAACGGTCTGCTGGCCGGCCCCGGCCTGCTCGCTGCGCCACTGGAGTTTAAGGGGCGCAACGTCGGCATCATTGTCCTTTCGCAGCAGAAAAAGGGGCTCGCCTACGGTGATACCGAGCTCAATTTCCTGATCCAGCTTGCCCACCACGCCGCCATGGCGTTGGAAAAAGCCGGTACCATTTATCAACTTAAGCGTAAATCGAAGCAGTAACATGATGCGCAAACATGTCACGATCCTGCTCCTGTTGACACTCGCATGTCTTATTGGGGCGACTCCAGGATTAAGCGAACCTGACGCCGCACACCAATGGCCAACCATCGAACTCTACACCACCGCATGGTGCCCCTACTGCCTCAAGGCGAAAGCCTTCTTCGATGAACGCAATATTCCCTACATTGTCTATGACATCGAGAAAAGCCCCGAAGCGGCAGCCAAAAAGGAACAGCTCGCACCAGGAACCGGTGTGCCGGTCGTGGTGATTGACGATATCGTGATCTGTGGCTATTCAAAAAAAGCCTTTATCTCGGCCCTCGAACTCGACGAATAGATGTAAAAAACGCCCACACAAGGTGGACGTTCCGGTACTGCAAACTCACATATCAATGGCCAGAACAGACCGGCCTTACTCGATTAACGCAGAAACGTGCGTACCTGCTCGCAGGCCCCATCGACATCGATGGCCAGCAGCTTACGCAACTGTCCCTGGCTCCCCTGCTCAATGAAACGATCCGGGATCCCGAGACGCAGGTGACGCTGACTCAGTCCGTGATCACTGCAAAATTCGAGAATCGCCGAACCAAAGCCCCCCTGCAAAACATTCTCCTCAAAGGTCACCAGCGGTTTGTCGTTGGTCAGTTCGGCCAGCAACAGCGTCTCGTCGAGCGGTTTGACATAGCGGGCGTCAATCACGGCAAGTTCTACCCCTTCAGCGGAAAGCCGTTCGGCAACCCGCAGGGCGACCTGAAGACCGACCCCCACACCAAGCAGTACACCGTCCTTACCGTCCCGAAGTTTCTCCCCTTTGCCAATCGGCAGCTCTTCGAGCTGTTCGTCAAGAACCAGCCCTTCGGCGTTCCCGCGCGGGTAGCGGAGGGCAAACGGGCCATTGTGGCGGGTTGCGGTCAATAACAGACGACGCAGCTGGTTTTCGTCGCGCGGCACGGCGAGAGTCAGGTTCGGGATATGCCGTAAAAAAGAGAGATCAAACACCCCGTGGTGCGTTGGACCATCGGCGCCGACCAGTCCCCCACGGTCCAGGGCGAAAATGACCGGCAGGTTATGCAAGCAGACATCGTGCAGTACATTGTCGTAGGCCCGCTGCAGGAAGGTCGAATAGATTGTCACCACCGGCCGCAGATCGCGACAGGCCATACCGGCGGCAAAGGTCACCGCGTGCTGTTCAGCGATGCCGACGTCGAAAAAACGCTCTGGGAAGCGCTCGGCAAACGCCTTCAACCCGGTCCCTGCTTTCATCGCCGCGGTTACGGCGACAATCCTCTCGTCCTTTTCAGCGAGCTCGACCAACGTAGAACCGAAAATCCCGGTATAAGACGCTTCGCCCCCCTTGGATTCCAAAACCTTCCCGGTTTCGCGATCAAAGGGTCCCACCCCGTGAAACAGCGAGGGTTTACTCTCGGCAGGAGGATAACCACGCCCCTTTCTTGTCGCAACATGTACCAGCACTGGCCCTTTAAGCTTTGACACATTCTCCAGGGTTTCGACCAGATCCTCGAGATTGTGCCCGTCGATCGGGCCGTAATAATCGAAGCCAAAGCCTTCAAAGAGCATTCCCGGAGTCATGAACCCCTTGACCGACTCCTCGACACGCTGGGCAAACTGCAGGAGATCCTTGCCGATACCGGGCACGTTGCTGAGGAAATTTTCGGTTTCGCGTTTGAAACGAACAAACAGCGCCGAGGATAATTTGCGACTCAGAAACGAAGAGACCGCACCGACGTTTGGAGAGATCGACATTTCGTTATCATTGAGAATGACGACCATATTCTTCTTCAGGTGCCCTGAATGGTTTAGCCCTTCGAAGGCAAGTCCGGCCGTCAAGCTCCCGTCACCGATAATCGCCACGATACGCTCATCCCCGCCACTGGCATCGCGTGCGGCCGCCATGCCGAGAGCCGCTGAAATCGAGGTACTCGAATGACCGACGTCAAAGCAGTCGAAGTCGCTTTCACAACGCTTGGGGAAGCCGCTGATGCCATCTAACTGTCTCAAGGTGGAGAATTGCTCCCGCCTGCCAGTCAGCAGCTTATGCGCATAGGCCTGATGCCCGACGTCCCAGACAAGCTTGTCTTTGGGGGTATCAAAGACCCTGTGCAGAGCGATGGTCAGTTCGACGACCCCGAGGGAGCTGGCAAGATGCCCGCCATTTTGGGACACGGTGGAAATGATATCCTCACGCAGCTCCCCGGCCAACTGCTTCAATTGCCGGTAGTCGAGACTGCGAATCTGGTCGGTCGAGGTCAATGTATCGAGAATCGGTTCAGCCATCTGCTCATTTCCGTATCAAGAGGTTCGGTCCACGATATAACGGGCTATTTCCCGCAGTGGCGTTGCCTCGGTTCCAAGCGGCTCAAGTGCCTCGAGAGCTTTCTGCTTGAGGTTCTGTGCATAGTCGCACGCGCCGTCAAGCCCCATCAGGGTCGGATAGGTCGCCTTACCACGTTCTTCGTCGCTACCGACATCCTTACCGAGTTCCTGCTGATCGCCAACAACGTCAAGAACGTCGTCGGCAACCTGGAAAGCCAAACCTACCGCCTTCCCGTAATCCTGCAACGCCGTCATCGCCGCCTCACCGGCGCCGCCGATCAGCCCGCCAACTTCCAAGGCGGCAAGAATCAGGGCCCCGGTCTTATGCCGATGAACATATTCGAGCTCATCTTGCGAAATTCTCTGCCCCTCTGATTCGATATCGACGACCTGACCGCCGACCATCCCCGCCGCACCAGAGGCCGCGGACAACAGGTGCATGACCTGACATACGACCTGACTATCGACCTCCGGCCACGATTTCGGGTCGCTAAGCAGCACAAACGCCTCGGTCAACAGGGCGTCGCCGGCCAGAATGGCCAGCGCCTCGCCGTAGACCCGGTGACTTGTCGGATTTCCACGGCGAAAATCATCGTCATCCATCGCCGGAAGATCATCGTGAATCAGCGAATAGGTGTGGATCATCTCGATGGCGCAAGCAGCCGGGAGCACTTTCCGCACGTCCCCGCCGATCGCCTCGCAGGCCGCCAGCATCAGGATCGGACGAATCCGCTTGCCGCCGGCAAACATCGAGTAGTGCATGGCCTCGTGCAGGCGTCGCGGACGAGTCTCCCTTGGCGGAAGCACCTGCAGCAGGCTGCGTTCGACCAGCGCCGTACGTTCGCGCAGATAAGCCGACAGCTCCATCACCCCTCCACTGGAGACTCAAAAGGTACCAGTACAGACTCCCCGTCTGCCCCTTCCTGCAGGCGCTCAACGCGCTGTTCAGCCTCCTGCAGGGCGTGGCGACAGTTGCAAACGCGCTGCATGCCACTCTCGTATACCTGCAGGGACTCCTCGAGGGTCAGTTCACCGCTCTCGAGCTTTGCAACCGCCTCTTCCAACTGTTTGAGTTGCTCTTCAAAATTTTCTTTATTCATACACCTGTCCTGAATCGCGAATTATCGCATTGTGCCGAAATGGCGGTCAAGAGGGTTCGACAGCAAATGCCTTGATCACAGCCATGGGGTCAACCCGAACACCATGCAGTTTGACTGTCCAGTGAAGATGAGGACCGGTGGAACGACCGGTGCTCCCCACCCTTCCCAGCGGTGAACCCCGATCGACTTCATCTCCGACTTTGACCAGGGCTTCGTTCAGGTGTGCCATCAGTGAATAGAGCCCACCACCGTGGTCGACGATAACCGTCTGGCCGGTATAGTAGAGGTCGGTCGCCAGAACCACCTTTCCACGGGCAGGACTTACAACCAAAGTTCCTGCAGGACTGCGAAAATCGGTCCCCGAGTGAGGTGACTTTGGAATCCCGTTAAGAACCCGGCGCTTGCCGAAGACGCTGCTGACCGTATGCGGAACCGGCCGCTCGAAGAGTTCGGCGCGTAACGGCCCGCTCCAGCTCTTCCAGAGGTTCTTGAGCAACAGGTTCTCATCGCCAATCCGTTTGAGGATTTCGGGATCTTGCGGGGAGACCATTGCTGGGGGCAGGTTCAGATGCTCCGTGGGGCGCTTGACCCCACGCACGGTCAGGTCGATGCGGAGGTTGTAACTGTGACCGTCCGGTGTCGAAGCAAAGGCGTACAACGGATACGTCCCCGGTTCAGTGTCGACATCGACGCCGAACAGCGCCTCCCAGCGACCGTTACGCTCCTGCAGAGGAACGACAGTTTCCTCGAAACGGAGCGCAGCGGCCGATAGCTTTGGGCCATTCCAGCGCACCCATGCGACCTCTCCGGCATTGACCACACGCGGGACAATCACCATCTCGGCCGCCGAGCAACAAACTGGCCACAGCAGGCCCAAGATAATCAGCAGCGTTCTCATGCATCGACCTCGTCGACAGTCACCCTGACCTGCCCTTGAGCAAAACGGATACCCAGTACCTCCCCAGGAGAAGCCTGATCAGCAGCGGTTACGACACGCCGTCCATCCGCACGGGTGACAATACTGTAACCACGCTGCAGTGTCGCCTGCGGTGAATAGGCCTCGAGTCTCCCCGAGACAAGCTGGAACGCCGCTGTTTTTCGTTCGTGAGTATGTTTCATGGCTCGCCGCAAACGTTCCTCGGCCACCTGCAAGCGACGTTGCATATCGGCCACTAACTGCCGGGGAGAACGGAGCCGATCAGCGAGGGCCTCGAGTTTCTCTTGACTATGCCGGAGACGACTCGATTGAGCTACCTTCAGACGCTGCTGCAAATGATCCAGATGGGACTCGATCTCCTGACAGCTGCGGACCACAACCTCGGCCGCGGCGCTCGGTGTCGGTGCGCGGTAATCGGCGACGTAATCGGCGATCGTGGTGTCGACTTCGTGTCCGACGGCGGAGATCACCGGGATGTGCGAAGCATAGAGGGCACGCGCCACAGGTTCCTCGTTGAATGCCCAGAGATCTTCCAGGCTTCCTCCTCCCCGCCCTACGATCAATACATCGGCGGCCTGGTGACGATTGAACAGTTCGACCGCGCGAACGATCTCTTCGGCAGCGCCTGTACCCTGAACACGTACCGGGCAGATCACAACCCGCACCCCCGCAGCTCGGCGTCGTAATACCTGCAGGATGTCCCGAATCGCCGCCCCGGTGCCCGAAGTAACCACGCCGACAGTCTTCGGATACGTCGGCAGAGCCCGTTTACGCTCCCGTGCAAACAGGCCTTCCCGTTCGAGACGCAGACGGAGCTCCTCGTAGGCGGCCTGGAGTCCCCCCTCACCGCAAAGTTCAAGATGTTCGACCACCATCTGCAGTTCACCGCGCTGCGGATAAACTGTCAGGCGCCCACGACACAGGACCTGCATCCCGTCTTCAGGAGAAAAACGCAGTAGGCGGTTGTACTGACGGAACATGACCGCGCGCACCTGGCAACGGTTATCCTTGAGGGTGAAGTAGTGATGTCCCGAAGAGGGCGTCGCACAGTTGGAGATCTCTCCCTCCACCGTAACCTCGAGGAAATTATCTTCGACAACTTCCTTCAGCAGCTCAACTAACCTAGAAACACTCAGAACCTGATCTTGAAACATGTCCAACTATGTCCTTGTCTACAACCCGATTAACGATTGACTCTTTTGTTTAATTAACCTATAGGTTAGCGAGCGCATCGAGGGGAGATTAAATGACGCAACCCTATGTAATTACTGTCTCCAGCGAAAAAGGTGGGGTGGGGAAAACAACCATTGCCATCAACCTGGCGATCTTCCTCAAGGCCCTGCGTGAAGACCTCCCGGTCACCCTGCTTAGCTTCGACAACCACTTCTCCGTCGACCGTATGTTTCGCATCGGGCAGAAAAGCGGAAGCGGGCACGTTGGTGACCTATTCTCCGGCATCCCCGCCGAAAAATTGGTAGAGACCGGTGAGTTCGGTGTTCAGTACATCCCCTCGTGCCGCGAACTAGGCCCCTGGAAGGAGCGGCTCTCCTCCCCGACAACGCTTGCTAAAGCCCTGGCCCAGTCGGCACTCGAAGGAGTGCTGATCATCGACACCCGACCTGACCTCGACATCTTCACCCAGAACGCTATCACCAGTGCAGACCGGGTCATCGTTCCGGTCAAGGACACCCCGTCTCTCGAAAACTGCAGGCACCTGTTCGACTTTGCCGACAGTCAGAATATACCGCGCCAGCGACTTAAAATTCTCCCCTGCCTGGTCGATTTCCGTATTCAGTATGCAGGCCCCTTCAAAAACCCGCACCAGCTGATGAAGGCCTTTGCGATCAACCGCGGTTACCGCTGCTTCGACGACTGCATCTCTAAAAGCCCCAAGGTTGAGTCACTCAACACCAACCCCGAAGGTAAAATCTTCCCGGTCCTGACGTACGGCAAGGGAACCGATGTCCACCAGCAGTTCGCGACTCTGGCCCAAGAGCTTCTCGTTGACATCGAGTCGCCGGCCTCCCGCCGTCTCTCTTTCATCGCAGCGCACCTTAACGCTCAGCAGGAGGTCCGCAGGCAAGACTATCAACAGAGGCTGGAAAACCTGCAGAAGCATTGCCCGCTCTGCGGAGAGCAACTGGTCGACCACAACGGAATCACCCAAGGAGCTGCGTTTTACGCGGAAAACTCAACGCAGAGCTACTCGGCCTTCCTGCACGAGCTGTGCGTCAGCCGCATGATATACACGCGTTTTTTCAACCATCATATCGACGATATCCCCGAATCGATGATTGAGCTGCTACGGGAGTCCTATCGACGGTGCTATTTTGTGTTGCGCCGGACCCCGAAGACCCGTAGCTATGTGGTCCCCCACCTCAGCCTCTACAGGTTTGATGACCAAGGGCTCGAGATATCCCACCAGACCATCACGCTCGAAAAGCAAGCACCGACTGACGGTTTCGTCGACTTACTCAAACAGTCTCTCCCGACCCCCGGCACCAATGAGGAAGAGCCCTTCCTGATACTGCGCCGCATATCACGAGACCTTCCTGAGGGGATCTTGATGCCCGAAAACCGTAAACAGTTCGAGCAGGTGAGCGCCAAGATCACGCGTCAGTTTCCACGCGACTGAGCTACCCTGACCGCCTCTGTAATCGACACGAACCTAACGCCTTCATGCGCCAACTGCGGCAGTTCAAGTTGCAGTGCCTCGATGGTCTCTGGATGAGGATGGCAGATACCGACAGCCAGCCCGTAGCGTTTTGACAACGTGGCCAGACGCCTGATTTCACGCCGGATCAGCTCCACATCCTGATTGTTATCCAGGAAAACGTCCCGAGATACGGACGGCACACCCAATTCCTGCATGGTCTGCTCAGCCAAGGTTTTGCCGGTAGTGCGGCTATCGACAAACAGGAAACCCCGCTCTCGCAGGAACTCCCCGACGCTCCGCATACCAGCGTCGTACTCGGTGTAACGTGACCCCATATGGTTATTGCCTCCGACAGCGTAAGGGATCCGTTGAAACATATACTTCAGTCGCCGCTCGATCTCCCATGCTGAATGTTCCAGCAGCAGGGCGTCACGTCCCGGCTCAATGGCCGGGTACCCCTGGGGTTCCATAGGGATGTGTACCATCACTTCTCGCCCCTCATCATGGGCCAACTCCGCAGACCGTTGTGCATATGGCGTCGACGGGAGGATTGCAAGAGTCACGGGCTGTTCGAGAGCCAACACCCGGCGCACCTTGTCCAGACTGCGTCCTATATCATCCATGATGATCGTCACCGCCGGTCCCGGGTCCGCAGGCTGCAAAGACGGAGCAAGAAAACGGAGACGAACGGTCAAGGCCGGCCCAGAAAAAACCCGCAGTTCCCTGCGGGGCGGATAACTTTCCACGCGCAATTGGGTCGAGAGCGCCTGTAAGCGTTCATCAAACCCTATAACCTGCTGCTCATCAGGAAAATCCCCCTTTACCCGCAGATCGAGCACGCCCTCGGAGGGCTGTTGATTGACATCTTCGGGCTTAAGTCCGAGACGCCAGAGCAGGCTCTCGACCTCGACGCGCAAATCCGTCAGAGAAATCTCTTTCACAATTTGAGGTGTTGGAGCAACCTCCTCAGGTGACGGAATCCTAGAAAACAGAAGCATGCCGATAAAAGCAGAAAGTGCTATCAGCAGCCCGAGAAAAACCGGCTGACGCCAAAACGGAACGCCTGACACCTTGCGCCGCGACGATTTTTTCTGTTTTGAACGCTTTTTGCCTCTTAAATTCTTCTTCTTGCTCATATAACGGATGTTACACCCTTCTTAGGTACGATTATCCCTGTAGTGCCGGCTCATATTGACGGAACACTTCCCACCCCTGCAGCAGATCAAGAGCGCGCATCAACGGATAGTCCTGCAGATCCTCCGGGCTCAAATGAAATTGTGGAGATGTTTGTTCATGCCCTTTAACGGCATCGCCGTTGCCGTTAAGAATATGGTTACTGAGGTCCTGTTCTCGATAATGAGCACCTTTTCGGACCACCAGTTCGGCTTGGGGAACCAGAATGTCCGGCTCAATTCCGGTAGCCTGGATCGAGATCCCCTTAGGGGTAAAGTATCGAGCGGTCGTCAGACTCAAACCGGAATCATCCCCAAGCGGCATCAGCGTCTGTACGGAGCCTTTGCCGAAGCTGCGCTCACCCAACAGCAGGGCACGTTCATGATCCCTCAAGGCTCCGGCAACGATTTCCGAAGCACTGGCACTGCCGGCGTTGATCAAAATTACCATAGGATAAGATGGCTCGGTGCCCTCTTTAGTCGCCTCGGAACTGATGCGACTCTCTTCATCGCGTCCCTCGGTATAGACAATCAGACCCTCGTCGATAAACAGATCACTGACCTGAATCGCCTGATCAAGCAAGCCGCCAGGGTTGTTACGCAAATCAAGGACCAGCCCCTTAAGAACGCCCTCATTCTCTTTACGCAGTCCCTTCAGGGCCTTCTTGAGGTCCTCGGCGGTCTTCTCCTGAAACTGCAGCAGACGTACATAGCCGACCCCCTCGGCCAGACTCCGTGACTTCACGCTGGCTATCTTGATGACCTCGCGGGTCAATTCGAACAGTTGCGGTTTTTCAAAGGTCTCACGCATCACCTCGATGCTCACGACTGTCCCAGGTTCGCCACGCATCAACTGTACGGCATCCATGATATCGAGTGTCTTGGTAGAATCTCCCTCGATGCGCACGATCTGATCCCCAGCCATGAGCCCCGCTCGGAAAGCAGGCGTATCGTCGATCGGCGAGACTACGGTCAACACGCCATCGCGAATCGTGACCTCAAGGCCCAACCCGCCAAAAGCCCCTTGTGTATCAACCTGACGTTCGACATACTCCTCGGGAGGCATAAATGAGGAATGCGGATCAAGCGTAGCGAGCATACCATCGATCGCTCCATAAATCAGATCCTTAAGCTCAACCTCTTCCACGTAGTTACGCTGTATCAGGGCCAACACGTCCGTAAACAGCTCAAGCTCCCGATAGGCTTCGTCACCCCTCCTTGAAGCATCCTCGGCCATAACACCACAAGGTAACAACATCAACAGACTCAGCTGCAGCGCCAAAATAAAAAGAATTTTTTTGCAGTAGGTGATCATTCAAACCTCCGTTACTACCGACGAGACAACCAAGTCTCCGGATCGACAGGTTTACCCTGTCGTCGTATTTCGAAATAGACTCCCGAGGTCCCGGGATAGCCACTAAAAGCAAGGACCTCACCCTGTTTTACATGATCATCAACACGTTTCACCATGCGTGAGGCGTGGGCATACAGGGAATGATAGCCGCTCCCATGATCAATAATAACCAGGTTGCCGTACCCTTTGAAAGCACTGGCAAAGGCCACCCGTCCCTTCCACAAGGCTTTGATCGGCGTCTGTTCCTCTGTGTTGATTTCGATACCGTTGCTGTCAAAAAGCGTACCCAGATCAGGATGGCGTTGAGGTCCGAAACTAATACGGACTTTACCTTCTACGGGCCAGGGGAGTTTGCCACGTTGTCTGGCTAAGGGAGAGTCATTCTTGTCCTGATCGCCAGCGGTCTCAAGTTGTTTGAGAAGGCCAGACAGACGCGAAGCCTTCGATTCCAGCTCTTTCTTCAGCGAGGTCAGTAAACGTTGGTCTTTACGCACCTTGGAGAGAATCTGCACTTTCAGTTTGCTGGCACGGGCCAGAACCTTGCGGCTTTTCTTGAGCTCTGCCAAGTCCATCTGCTGGCGCTGTTTGAGTTCTTCCAGAGACTCCAGTTTACGATTGAGGGTTTCCTGTTGCTGCCGGTAATCATTCAAAATCTTCTGGTCATGATGCACAATACGCAGCATATTGCGAAACTGACCATCGAGCTCCGCGGGTCCCATCCCGGAGAACAACAGTTTGATGACCCCACCGCCTCCCCCTTTATAGAGAGAACCAATTCTTTTCTCCAGGGTTTGCCGTTGAGCTTCAATCTGCTTCCGTAATAAAGAAATCTGTTTACGGGATTCATCTTGCTGGCGTTGATTATCGGCAAGTTTCTTTTTCAGGTTTTTCTCTTTGCGCGCGAGGCTAAACAGCTCCTTGTCAACAGCACGTAACTCGTCACGCAATGAACGAACCTTAGTCTTATTCTGCTGCAGTGATTTGTCGGTACTTTCTATCCGTTCCTGAATGCGCAACAGCCTCTCGCGGCTTGCAGATAGCTCGTCAGCTAAGGCCGTTTGTCCTACAGACAACGCGAACAGGATAAAGACCACAAAGCGACCAAAAAGAATTTGACCCGTCATGTCAGACCTTGATAAGACGCCTCAAGGCGAGAGAGCTTCCAAGCAGACCGAGTAATAACCCGGCCAGCAACACTCCCCCCTGAACAGGTAAAGGCAGGAAAAGAACTTCAAAATCTCCGATGGACAACAGCAGGACCTGCAGGTTTTCGAGAAGGTAGAAATAGTAAACCAGGTAAATACTCCCCAAGGCAGCCAGACCTCCCAAAACCCCCTGCAAAGCTCCTTCGATCAGAAACGGGGTTCGGATAAAAAACGGAGTCGCACCCACCAGGGTCATGATCTCAAGTTCCTGACGGCGGGAATAAAGTGCCAGTCGGATAGTGTTCCCAACGATGAACAGGGCGGTCAGCACCAGGATCGCACCAAGAAGCAATGCCACCAGACGCACCACGGATACCGCCGTTTCAAACCGCTCGACCCACTCACGTCCGTAGTGCACTTCAGGAAGCTCCAGCTCCTTACGCATAAACGTGGCCAATTGTTCAACCGCCTCGGTGCTTCGATAATCTTCGTTAAGGGAGACCTGTAGAGACGCCGGCAACACGTCAGGTTTAATGCCTTCAAGAAGCGACTTCTCAGCCCCGAGTTGGTCCGAGAATATTTCATAGGCCTCAAACTTATCAATATAATCGACCCCAGCCACCTCGGGGCGTTTAGACAAAAGTGCCTGCCATTCCAAGCGCTTGGTCTGAGATGGAAGCTTGTCAAAATAAGCCACAATCTGGATTTCCTGTCCCCAGCCGCTACCGACACGCTGTAGATTGATCACCAGCAAGATAAAAATGGAAACCATGGCCAGAGAAACGGCCACCGTCAGCACCGTCGCAGAGAAGAGAAACGGAGTCTGCCTGACATTTCGCAGAGCACGGGCAAGAAGATATCCTAAACGTGTAAACACAGATAATCCTCAGAGACTGTTGATTTCGAGAGGTTGGGAGTCATTTACAAGTTCGCCCTCTTTGAGGGACAAGACGCGCCCGGGCATGTGATTCATGATATCCCGATCATGGGTGGCCAGCAATACCGTGGTCCCCTTGATATTAGCGGCACTGAACAATTCGACAATTTCACGCGACATGTTGGCATCGAGGTTACCGGTCGGTTCATCCGCGATCAATAGCAGAGGATCGACAATCAAAGCACGTGCTATCGCAACCCGCTGCTGTTCACCGCCGGACAGTTCCAGGGGGCGCGACTTGAGCTTGTGCTCCATACCAACAAGCTCCAGCGTATCGTAAACCTTACGGCTTACAGCATACCGCTTGAGACCCTGCACCTCGAGAGGAAAGGCGACATTTTCAAACACGGTACGGTTTTCCAGAAGCTTGTAGTCCTGAAAGACCACGCCTATACGCCGTCTTAGATAGGGGATTTTGCGCTGAGGAAGGCGCGAAACATTCTGTCCATCGAGAAGTATTTGCCCCCGCGAGGGGCGCTCACCGCAATACAGCAGCTTCAGAAGGGTCGACTTACCGGCCCCCGAAGGCCCATTGATATAAACGAACTCCCCCTTGGAAATCCGAAAAGTAACATTGTGCAAGGCAGAAGCTTCTTTACGATACGCCTTAGAGACCCCAAACAGCCTGACCATCTTACCTACCAATCACTGTAAGGGATACCGTTAAGCCCCACTTGATTGCTGCCGCTCCTCACGTCAAAAACACCCCCAGGAGCAAGCTCACCTTCACTGCTGGATTCCGGGGGCAACACCTCCCAGGTATCCGTACTCCTGGTAAACGGGTCTCGTGGCAGAGCCCTTAAATAACGCTCACTGATAAGTTCGTCAAGGGAATCAGGGTAACGGGCGCGATCCACATAAAAGGCATCGATGTTCTGGCGCATCTGATAGAGGTCCTCCATCAGCACCGCCTCACGTGCACGTATGGAGTGAATACGCATGTTCGGTGCGGCAATGGCCGCCAGAATACCGAGTATCGTCATGACAATCATGAGTTCGATCAGGGTGAAGCCCTTGTGCTCCGTGTAAAGTTTTTTAAAAAATAACAGCATCATCATCACCAGGTATTGTAGGTCGAGCCGTCCAGCGCAAACGACTCGCTTTGCGAATAAATATCGTAAACATCTCCACCGCCCCAGACAGTCGTATCAGGGTCATCGGCATAAGAACGCATGCCCCACCCTTCATCGTACTGATCAAAGGGATCTTTAGGAATGCGCCTCAGGTATTTGCGTTTGTAGGGATAAAGACCTCCCCAATCGGAACCAGTTATCAAGATTTCGAGATCCTCCGGATACCCGGTCTCGTTGATTGAGGTCGTGATCTTTTTATCTTTAACTGCACGGTCAAAATCGGCTTTGTAGTCATCGATTGCCGTGCGTACCGCCCTCAAGGCCTGGCGCAGTTCGATCTCCTTGGAACGCCTGACGGTCACTTCGGCGACCGGAATCACAGCCGAAGCAAGCACGGCCAGAATCGTCATGGCCAGTACCAGTTCAAGCAGGGTAAGCCCCTTGTTGGAGCGCAGATCAAACATCAACGGTTCCTAGCGTACCTCGAGATCGAATGTTTCAGTTTGAGCATCGATCCGTGTGCCAACGGCATCGCGCAGATTCACCCGCTCGAATACCACCTTGGCGTTCCCAGCTTTGATCGCCTTGAATTGCAGTTGGAACAGCTCTCCACTGCCTGAAACCCCGCTCCCCTCGACACCCTGTTTGTAACCGACAATCAACTGACCACGTGAAGGGTTCGGACTGACTGTAAAGATCGTAGAGACCCCGTCTCTCCCTAGAAGCGCACCTTCTTCTGCTCCTACAAACTCAATGACTTCAGGATTGTAAGTAACAAACATCGGCGCACTGTAGAGTCCTTCGACTTCGGAAACATCCGCCGTGAGCGTGAAGGTTTCATCCAGGTTGACCAGCGTCGATCCATTGAAGAAAAGTTTCGGCTGGGTCGCAGCTGCAGGAATTTCAAGTGGCGGTAGAGCAATCTCTTCGACCGGCTCGGCCTGATCAACAACCTGCTCCGCAGGAGACTCTGCTGGTGGCGCAGTAGTCGGTAACTCCGTAGGTTCTACAACCGGTTCGGGCTGATCAGCTGCCAGCTCCGACGACGGTTCTGCGGGTTGCGGAACAGCCGGCAACTCCGTAGGCACAACGAGAGATTCTTCGGGGAGATCCCCCGGTTGTTCGCCACTCATCACCTCGCTCGGTACTTCTTCCACCTCCTCCGGGCGAACTTCCGGTAGTGCTTCGTCGATAATGCTTTCGATCTGCGGCTCGGCAGGATCTGTCAACGCCTCAACCAGAGACTCTTCTGCCGGCAGCTGCTCCTCTTCTTGCGGCTCGGCACGTGGTATCGAAGGTTGCGGACGAGTTTCCGCCGGAATCGAAGGCTGCTCTGACTCATCAACAAAACGCTCGGCAAAAGAACCGAAATTGGGTCCATCCTTGAGGTCTTCTTCGCCTCCCGACCAGATGCTGGCTAATTCGATGCTGGGAAGGTTGATCTTACGCACGATATGCGGCGTGATCGAAAGAAGGATCTCTTCCTTAACGTCCTTGTCGGAATTCTTTGACACAAACCAGCCAATCAAGGGGATATCGCTCAAAAATGGCAGGCCCGTCTTACCCTCTTTTTTGCTCTTACGTAACAAGCCACCTATGATTGTTTGCTCGCCATCTTTCAACGTCAAAACAGTGGATGCATTGGTTGTTGTTATGCGTAAAGGTACCGAATTGATACCAGGGTAATCGACAGCCGTTCCTTCACTGACCTCGAGTGAAACTTTCGTAACAATGGTGCCATCCAGCTGAATGTCCGGTTCCACATCCAGCTTGATACCGACATCAACATATTGGACATTTTCTGAGACCTGATCCGTCCCAGTGGTAGTAACAGTGATAACGGGTTCGCGTGTACCAATGTGGACCTTTGCCTTCTCCATGTTCTTTACACGAACTCGTGGATTGGCAAGCAATTCAGTGTCATTAGCAGCTTTTTTCATCTCGAATGAAGCATTAGGCAAGGTATAAAAGCCTTCGAGCCCGTTGAACGAATTAATTAAGTTGCCCGTTATGGCTTCTCCAACCGTTGTATTTAGCGTGTCGGAAATAAGCTCACCGGCTGAATTCACGATGCCAATCTGCCCCCCATATTGAGAAAGCTCAGGGCCAAATTCCATCTCGTCCGACGCAGAAACCGAAAGCAGTTCCAGTTCAAAAACAACTTCAGAGTCTGCCCGGTCAGCAGCCTCAAGCATCTGTCTTGCCAGGTTGATCGCCACCGGTGTATCTCTCACCACCAGGGCATTCAGCTCTTCGTGTACATAGACCTTGCGCAGGGTCAACATGGTGCGTAGTAAATTGACCGCCTTCTTGGCGTCGATGTTCGACAGGTAGAAGATTTGCACCAACTGATCTTCGTACTGTTTCTTCTTATCGCGGGTATTCGGGTAGATAAGGATGGTCTTGGCATTAAGAACCTTCATCTCGAGCTGATTCAGTCTAAGCAACAGCTCCAGAGCCTGAGCAAAGGTCGCCTGTTCGAGAAAAACGGTAAATGATTTGCTGCGGATATCCTCGTCATAAATGAACGTGATGCCTGACAGACGGGAGATGACACTGAAGGCATCCTTGATGTCGGTTTTCTTAAACTTCAGGGTTATCGGCTCGCTCGAGCTAAGAGCAAGTTCCTGACCGGCAACCATCGTCCGATGCACTGCACTGACCCTTTTTGAAAGCTCCAGAGCCGGCTCAAAGTCTGGTGCCGTATTGAGAACCTGGCTCACCAGTTGACGTGCCTGGGCAATCTTCCGCTCCCTGAACAGTTGCTCGCCTTCATTGACCATCTGTTGCCAATCAATGAGCCGTTGAATTTCTACATGTTTGAGACGGGCAACATCCTGTGTCGGATCGAAGGAATAAGCTCTGTCATAGGCATCCAGGGCTTCTTGCAAGCGTCCATCAGCCTCGAGCTGTTCAGCTTCCTTGATGGCCTCGTACGCTGCCATTTCTCGCGATTTCTGGAGATGGATACGATACTCAAGGTTTTCGGGATCTTTCTTGACAGCCTCGTAAAACTTGGTCGTCGACTCCCCGAAACGTCCTTCTTCATCGAGGTCCAAACCCTCCTGATAGGCAAAGTATCCGGTACAGCCCGAAAGCAGGATGGTCACAGAAACCAAGATCAACAGCTGAAGAAAATGACTTTGTTTATTCATTGGATACCTCGTTGTTCGGAGACGTCGTTGGAGTCGTAGGGTGTACTGCAGGGGCCCCTGCGGGCAACGTTCTCCTCCCGCCAAATGGATTGCTACGGAAAGGACGTGCAGCGGAAGAGGGTTGGCCAGTCGCCTCGGGGACGATCGAGGGACGCGCAGAAGAACGAACGTCCCCTCTAGTGGACGATTCAGCAGGAAAGCTCGAGGGCACCAGCGCTTGCTTTTCCACCAACGGGACAACAATCCGACCTTGTGTAGCCTGCTCGACCACCAACTGTTCCGGAGTAATTTCAACGGCATGGAACTGATCATTACGACCGAACCTGTCCCCCTCCTGGACCAGGAAAATTTCGTCATTGGCTGAAAGGAACATCGTCCAACGTTCCTGCTTGCGCAGATAACCCATAAAAGTAAATCGTGCAAGGTCACGGCGCACAATCTCAACCGGGGTCGGTTTTTCAATCTGAACTGGTAGCGGTTTCACCACCGGCCTTGGCTTTGGCGGTGGTGGTGTTTTTTTGACAACCTTCGGCCTCGGGAACAGGTCACCAAAAAGATCCCGCTGGATCCCTTCGAAGGGTTGTGGTTCTTTATCCAGAAGTTCGAGTTTGACAACCCGGTTGTGCATCTCCGCTGGCACACTCCCAGCGATCGAACCTTTTTTAGTACGTTTCGACTCAACATGTTGAACTGTCGGCGTAGCCCAAAACGCATAGACAAGGGCCAACAGCAACACAAACAAGAGTATCAGCAAAATGACTTTCTTGCGATTCATCGCCCCCCCTCCTCGCGAAAAAAGGTGGTGAGATGAATGCGCATAGAAACCTGATCATCATCGCTTTCAACCAGGCTGATACCATCGAGAATGACAATACGTGGTGAGTTCTCCAAAAGGTGTACGAACTTTTTCAGCTGCCGATAGCGTCCATCGACGGTAAACGACAGCGAGTAACTGAGCAACGCAAATTCCTCGACCTTTTTAGGTTTATACGAAACGCTTTTGATTTCGAAACCGGCCTGTTCAGCCAGTCTGGAAATATCCAGAACCAAGACGGATAGTTCGGTGCGACTCGGTATCAGTTCATGCACCTTGGAAATATCATCGCCGGCCTTGCGATACAACTGCGGCAAGGACATCGGAGCCCCCTCGGCCCCCATGTGACGCACCTCCGACTGTAACTGGATCAGATCCCGTTCCGCACTGTTGATCTCCGGAGAGACATAATAGGACATCAGGGAGAACAGCAACAGATTGAGTAGCCCCAGAACCAGAGTGGACATCAAAAGTCTAGGTTCAGTCTGCCATATCGTGATGGCGCGTTGTCGCATTTGTGAATAGCGCATTTTCAATTCCCCTGAACCAACGAGAGTTCAAAGGCAATGGCCTTTCTCTTCTGACCACCATGACCCTTAACAGACTCCTGGCTCTGCCTCATCAGATAGACCTCGGCAAAATCCCCGGACATGATGAGGTTGTCAATAAATTTACGCATGTGATTAAGTTCGCGCGCGTACCCGCTTAAGGACAACGTGTTGTTTTTAAAATCGGGCTCGATCGTTCTTACAACCACTCCACTAAACGCTTGCTGCTCAATTTTGGCTAGCAGGTCAGTCCAGCGAAAGCTGTCCCGCTCAAGAAGTTGATTGATAAACGCGACCTCTTCCCAGCGCTGCTTGAGCCTTTCCTTGCCGATCATCTCGCCGTCCTGACCGCGCAGTTCCGCTTGTTGGGCGTTGAGCACAACGATTTTATCCTGCACGTCAACCAGATGCGTCGACTCTCTTACCAGGAGAAATGTTCCGACAAGTAACCAGAGTAACAATGCAGCGAGGCTCGCGATAAGCCCGGTACGCAAAGCCCGGCGGTTGATATAGGTTCGGGTCGATAGATTGAGCGAAAGCTTCATAATCACATCAACCTTTCAGCTGCACCAATGGCGGCAGCCATCACCTGGGGCTGTGCATGGCTCATTGTGGCCACAGCGTACTTATGCAAATCCAGGATCTGGACTTCCTTCTCAAAACAAACTTCAAGTGCCTGGCGAAGTGCTTGCTCCTGCTCCCAGTCCGAGTGCATGAAAACGGCAGCCTTTCTCAACTGGGGGAAAGATTTGTTGACCAACACCAGAGTCCTGCTCAGTTCCTGGAATATACTCTCGACCTCACAGAGAACCGATTTCGCTCTTAAATAAACCGGGTGCCCCTGTACATTGAAATGTACCGACAACGCGCCACCATCGACAGAAACCAGTACGAACGATTCATCCAGATTGAAGCGGGGGAGATAGTAGCTATAGAGGTTCATGGCATGAAAATCGATCAACACCGCCCCGAATCCGGCCTCTTCAAGTGCGTCTTCGTATTCCGCCAGGATATCCTGGCGTATCGCTGCAACAAGAACACGCAGTTTCCCAGACTCCGTCTGGCCGACAAATTGATAATCGATGCGTGTTGCAGCCGGATCGCCCGGCAGGCTGCTTTTCAACTGCCACTTGAGGATCTCTTCCCCCTCCTGATGAGTCTTGAACCCTGCCTCAACTTCCGTCAGCAAAATACGCCCTGTAGACTCCGGCAACGTCAAGGCTATACGTTCCTCGCGCTCGGCGAGCGGGCCTAAGATCTCACGAACTTGCGAGACAAAACGAAAGCGATCGAGGAGATTAGGCTCATGAGCAGAAAAACGGATGACTTCTGGGGCGGGACTTAACATGCGAGCACCGACAAGTTCGATTTCGCGTCCCTGCCGTCTTAGTGCAGCAGCCCGGAAACTATGAGCAGCGAGGTCAAGACCCAAAAAAGTACGACGTTTCACGTTACCCCTTCTCCGCAAATGTAACCCGGTTGACCTCCCGCAGTGAGGTCAACCCGGCAGCAAGCTTCTCAAC
The DNA here is from genome assembly GCA_002869605.1 of Desulfuromonas sp. Next base: position 46,763 of record PKUI01000191.1, read on the forward strand.
AGCCGAGTCACGCAGAAAAATCGTCCCCTTACTCCGCGCCGTCTGTTTAAGTTGAGAGATCGGCTTGCGCTGCATAATCATTTCACGTAGTTCATCATCCAGTTCCAGTAACTCGACGATGGCACTCCGCCCTAGATAACCGACACCATTACATTCACGACAACCCTTTTCCCGATAAAGCGTGCGGCCGGTTAAGTCATCTGGGGACACACCGGCTTCGATCAGCTCATCGGCGGTGTATTCGACCTCCTCACGGCAGTGGTCACACAGACGACGGACAAGACGTTGGGCAAGTACGCAGTTCAGTGAAGAGACAAAATTATAAGGATCTAGCCCCATGTGCAGAAAACGCCCCAGGACGTCAAAAGTGTTGTTTGCATGTACCGTCGTAAAGACAAGATGACCGGTCAACGCCGACTGAACTGCAATCTGGGCCGTTTCGGCATCTCGTATTTCGCCAACCATGATCTTATCCGGGTCATGACGAAGGATGGAACGCAAACCACGAGCAAAGGTCAGCCCCTTTTTCTCGTTGACAGGGATCTGCACGACCCCCTTTAACTGGTACTCGACAGGGTCTTCGATGGTGATGATCTTGTCTTCCTCGTTGAAGATCTCGGTCAAGGCGGCATACAGGGAAGTCGTCTTACCGCTACCGGTCGGACCGGTCACCAGAACCATCCCGTAGGGCTCACGTATAATACGCCTGAACCTGGGAAGTTCTCGCTCGGGGAAGCCGAGAACCTCGAGGGTCAAGCCCTTGAGGTCTGCAGCGATCGATTCCTTGTCGAGGATCCTGATGACCGCATCCTCGCCAAAAATACTCGGCATGATCGAAACACGAAAATCGATCGACTTTTCACCCAGACGTACCTTGAACCGGCCGTCTTGTGGGATGCGTCGCTCGGAAATATCGAGCTCACTCATGACCTTGATACGGGAGATAATCGGTCCCTGAAAACGCAGATCGAGTGGCTCGGTAGCCCGATACAGCACACCGTCCACACGGTACTTGATGATCACACCGTCCTGATTCGATTCGATATGGATGTCACTGGCCCGTTTTTTCAAAGCATCAAACAGCGTCGAATCGATCAAACGGATAATCGGGCTGGTGTCCGCGGTAAGCTTCTCGATGGAGAGAACTTCTTCGCCTTTCTCGGTCTCCTTGACCAATTGGAGTTTGAAATCCTCAGAGACTTCCTTGAGCACCCTCTTGGATCCCTCAGCTTTCTCCAAAAGCCTTTCGATCTTCGCACGGGATGCTACCTTGAGGACAAGATGTTCACCGAGGGCCGTCTCGAGGTCATCAAACTCCTCGACCTGTGTCGGGTCGTCTATGGCGATTTCCAAGCCATGATTATTTCTCCGCAAAGGGAGAAAGTGATACTGCATGGGAGTACCGGAAGGAAGCGACGCCAACAATTCTGGATCGGCTTGAAA
>PKUI01000226.1 GCA_002869605.1 Desulfuromonas sp.
ATCTCGTTATCAGTGACCGTGCGCAGCATCAGCGCCACGACCATGATGAAACAGATCGCCGACAGTCGCTGCAGCAGCGAAGCCCCACCCACCATGGCGAGCACCTTCTCCTGGGTCGACGGTCCCTCTTCGGCAACCTCCGGCGACTTATCACGCAGCTTGACCCTACCTCCGGCCAACAATACCTCCAGATCAGCAACCCGCTCCTGGAGTTGCCCAACCGTTCGGCTCAGCTCCTCAACCTGCTGCTCTAATCTTTGCCCGTCTGCCGCCATGCCAGCCTCCGCCTGTAAACGCCCCAGAACCTGTTACCATTTAGCAGTATGTGGCCGTACCGTGATCAATGTGCCTGCAACACCCTCCGCCTCACTTATAACGCTATTATATTCTTTATAAAAACACTAAGCAACATTCGCGTCAAGCAAGCATTCAAGCATCAGCCATATATGGTATATGAAACCATTGAAGACTCTCAAATGCCTACAGATACGAAGAAATATTGACTGTCTGTAATTTGACAATTTCAGTCGTGAATGATAAATAAACATTGTTCTACAATTTTTCCAGGGGGTGCGATGTGAAAAATCATGTCTGGCGACCACTCTTCGTGGTCATCGGCCTGGTGGCCGGAATTCTGGCATTTCGGGCAGTCTATGTACCCGACGACTTCAGCGCTCAGGAGCGCGGCTACACCTTTGGCTTCCACCGCCTAAGCAATGAGCAGGAATGGAAGGACTATCCGGCCAAATACAAGGATAGCGACTACTGCCATGAATGCCATGACGACAAAGTCGCTGAACTCGAATCGGCGCACCATGCCGCTATCCCCTGTGAAAACTGCCACGGGGCAGCCATAGACCACCCGGACACTCCCGAAAGACTGAACATCGACCGCTCGCGCGACCTGTGCATCCGCTGCCACTCAGCGCTTTTCATGCCGAGCAGCGGGCGCAACGACATCCCCGGCATCGACCCCGCAAGCCACAACAGCGGCGAACAGTGCGTTGACTGCCACAACCCGCACAACCCGAGCCTGGAGGAGATGTAACCATGAAGAGACGTGACTTCCTGAAACATACGGCGGTATTCGTTTCCGGCGCTGCAGTCTCCCTGTCGGCTCTCGACATTTTCGACCCCAAGGAAATCCTGGCTGCCACCCCCGAGTTGCGCTGGGGCTTTCTAGTCGACACCTACAAGTGTGTCGGCTGCGGCTTCTGCGTCAAGGCATGCAAAACCGAAAACGACATCCCCTTCGAGGCCAACGTCACCCGCACCTGGGTTGAGCGCTACGTGATGAAAAAGAATGGCGAGGTGGTCATGGATAGTCCGAAAGGCGCCCTCTATGGCTTCAGCGACAAGCACATCGACCAGAATGAATCGGGCATGCTCGAGGTTCCAGACGAGGAGGTCGCCCAGGCCTTCTTTGTCCCCAAACTCTGCAACCATTGCTCCACACCGGCCTGTGTCCAGGTATGCCCGGTCGGCGCCACCTACCAGACCGCCGACGGGGCGGTGCTTGTAGATCGCGAGTGGTGCATCGGCTGCGGCTACTGCATCATGGGCTGCCCCTACGGGGTCCGCTTCTTCCATCCAACAGAACATGTCGCAGACAAGTGCACCTTCTGCTACCACCGGATCTCCAATGGTGGCAACACGGCCTGCGCCCAGGCCTGCCCGTTTGGTGCCCGCCAGATCGGCAACCTGCGCGACCCTGAAGATCCGGTTGCCAAGGCGGTTCTGACCCAGCGGGTTGGTGTCTTGCGCGATGAATACGGAACCAAGCCGAATGTCTACTACATTGGCCTGAACGAGGAGGTGCGCTGATATGGTTGAACAAGTTGCCCAGATGGTGGTCCACGGAGAAGCCTGGACCCTCAAGGACCTCTTCGTCCTACCCAACGAATACGTCTATTGGTCGATCCAGATCGTTATGTATCCCTACATGACAGGCCTGGTGGCCGGCGCCTTCGTCCTCTCATCACTTTATCACGTCTTCGGCGTCCAGAAGCTGCGCGAAATAGCCCGCTTTGCCCTGGTATTCTCCTTCGCCCTATTGCCGGTGGCGATGATGCCACTAATGCTTCACCTGCAACAGCCGTTGCGCGGCATCCATGTCATGATGACGCCCCACTTCACCTCGGCGATCTCGGCCTTCGGCATTGTGTTTATGACCTATGCCTGTATCGTTGGCGCCGAGATATGGTTCGTCTACCGGCAGTTCTTCGTCGAGTCAGTACTGCGCCTCGAAGCCCAAAATTCACGCAGCGGCGCCGAAAGCCTGCTGCTGCTGATCTACCGAATCATCTCCCTCGGCGCCCGGGATCTCAGCACCGAGGCCCTGGCCGCTGACCACAAGGCAGTTAAACTCCTTGCCGGGATCGGCATTCCGGTCGCCTGCTTTCTACACGGCTATGCCGGTTTCATTTTCGGTTCGGTCAAGGCCAACGCCCTGTGGATGACACCTCTGATGCCGGTCATCTTCATCTGCTCGGCCGTAGTTTCAGGTATCGCCCTCTGCATTATCAGCTACTATGTTTTCATGGAGATCCGTAAATGGGCGGCACGCAGAGGCAAGAACTTCCTGCTCCCGGATGCGCTCGCCCACGGTAGCGCCGCCGTAAATTATGATCACCTGCGTAGCGTCCAGGATCACGAGGTCAAGATGACCTCCAAGTACCTGTTGATCTTCATGACCCTTGCAATCACCCTGGAACTGCTCGACATGATTTTCCGCGGCTACACTGCAGTCAAATCATGGGACGCCCTGCGTATGGTTATCTACGAACATGACTTCGTAAAAATCTTCATCATGCAGTACGGCATCGGCAACCTTCTCCCCTTCATGATGTTGCTTATCCCCGGGGTCTCGGTGCGCCGCGCCGCCCTCGCCTCGGCCCTCGTACTGTTCGGGGTGCTGATGATGCGCTGGAACGTGGTTATCGGCGGCCAGGCCTTCTCACTCACCTTTGCCGGCTTCATGCACTACCACCTGCCGATCATTCCGCACGACATGGAGACTTTCAAGGAAGGGCTCGGCGGCGCCCTGTTGGTATGCGCCACGCCTTTCGTGATCTTCTATTTCCTGAACATGATCATCCCGGCCTTTGCAGAGCTAAAAGAGGAACATGAACACTAGAGCCCCCCTGCCACCGAGAAGAAAAACGCAAAGAGGCCCTGTCCGGTTCGGACAGGGCCTCTTTACATTTCAGCTAGAGCAATAATGCCCTAGAAAAACTTTGCAGCCAGATAAGCCATCGGCGGCCACATAGCCAACACCACCGTAATTGCAGCCGACACCCCAACTGCCGTCATCAGGCCAACCAGAAAAGTAGTTACGACATAATCGTTTACACTGCGTGCTGCTTTCATCTTGCCACCTCCGTCCTTCCGTGTGTTGTACAGATTCGTATTATGTTGTAAGCGTGCGTTGCATTTGCAACAACCAATTACCACACTCCTATTCACCCTGCAATACTTTTTTTTATTTTCTTACCAATTAGAGTTTCGGCTTTTATTGCACATCTAGCCACTCAGGTTTATCAAATATGTAATTTTAATCTCAATGTGAAAGCCAGATTACCCCCACCGCACCTCCCTAAAACACCCTCCAAAATAAACACGTTAAAAAAAAATAATTGCCGACACAGGTACCGTTGTTTTTTTTTGACCTTCCTAATACTCGTCGCAACTTGCTGTAATTGCGATACTTAAACCTTACGAAAAACTAATATGCATTTACCTATATACCAAATCGGGTATTATTTTCTATTCCACAGCAGCTTGGTAGAAAAAGGGTAAATTTCTACTACACAAATAGCGAAAGGCTTGCTATTCTGATTTACAAGAAATAAGTAATTTACCGTTCGAAAACGGAGGAATCGATGCCAGTAAAAAGTGATGAGGCGATTTTCCCAATCAGTGTTGCAGCCAAGCTCTTGGGAGTACATCCTCGCACCATCCGCATCTACGAAGATGAAGGACTGATCCTTCCCTCGCGCAAAGGACAGAAGCGTTACTTCTCCAATGACGACATTGAGTGGATCCAGTGCCTCAGACACCTGATTCACGAACAGGGCATCAGTATTCCCGGAATCAAGAAATTGCTGGACCTGAGCCCCTGTTGGGAAATCAAGGGCTGCCCCATGGAAGAGCGCGTCAAGTGTTCGGCCTACCAAGACCGCACCAAGCCCTGCTGGGAACGCGCCAACACAGCCTGCGCCAAGGACCTAGACCATTGTTCCAACTGTGAAGTCTTCCTGCGGGCCATGAAAGAAGTACAAGAGGACAATTTGCGCGACGCCGTATCGCAGTAATTTCTGCAACAAATCGGGGAGAGCGCTTAGCTGCAACATTTACTTAACAACTGTAGATGTTAAGTAAATGGAAAACTGGAAGTTGTAGATAAGTAGTTGAATTTACTTGTTTTTTTAGTTGACAACGTGCATATCCACTGCTACCGTAATTACACAGACATTAAAATACCCGTTGTCTCGGTAGCCCATAAACTCTCTAGACCAGGAACGAAAGGAGGTCACCATGAAAGAAATGGCCACGACCGCAACCCACAACCATGATGTTGTTATCTCCGACACCGGAGCACTCTTGATGCGCATCGCCTTCCGTGTCTCCTTTGTCATGACGGTCGGCATTGTTGCCCTGTTCGGAGTCTGGGCAGTAGCCGCCCTGATGGGTGGTGCTGTTGCTGCAGGCGGGCCTCTCGGCCTGATCAAAGGCTGGTTCTCTGCCGTAATTGGCTTCTAACAACTCATTCGCCTTCAACCGCGAGGCCGCGCTCCTTCCCAGGACGCGGCCTCCTTTTTACCCTCTACTTGACATTGATTACTTCTGCTAATCTGATAAACTGCGGAACGCTTTTGGGTGTTAACTACTTTTCCAAGGAGGGCCCATGGATACGTTCAAATCCATCTTCGACTCTTTCTTCAGAGGGATAGCACGCAGCCGCATCTCGCTGATCGGCGCCATGCTCACCACGGTGACCTTCCCATTCCTACTCGGACTGATCCTGATTGACATCTGGGGGCACATCGAAAACCCGTATTTTGGCGCCGTTGTCTACATGATGCTCGGACCGGCCTTCATGCTTGGCCTGGTCATGGTGTTTATCGGACTTTTTTTCCTCAAGGGAAAAGAGGAGGTCCGGGTTTTCACCGTCGGCTATCTGCGCGAGCACTTCACTGACGAAGCCCGCTTCAACCGTGTCCGCAAACTGATCTTTCTCGGCGTCTTCCTCACCTGCACCAACTTCTTCATCATCAGCATGCTCGGATACAGCGGTTACCACTACATGGAATCGAACAGCTTCTGCGGCCAATTCTGCCACGAGGTGATGCACCCCGAATACACCGCCTACCAGAACTCACCCCACTCCCGGGTACACTGCGTTGAATGCCATATCGGCAGCGGCGCCACCTGGTTCGTCAAGTCGAAGATCTCCGGCTCCCGCCAGCTGTTCGCGGTCGCCTTCGATACCGTTCCGCGACCGATCAAAACCCCTGTCCACGGGCTACGTCCGGCACGCGAGACCTGCGAGCAGTGCCACCGCCCCGACAAGTTTCACGGCGACACCCTGAAGGTCAAAAACAAGTACCTCGACGACGAAGCATCGACCCCGACCCAGACCGTCATGTTGATGAAAATCGGCTCCGCCGGCAGCATGACCGAGAAACCACACGGCATCCACTGGCACGTCTCAAAGGACAACAAGATCACCTACAAGGCCGACCCCAACCGGATGACGATCCCGGAGGTCACCCTGACCCGTGCTGATGGCAGCAGCATCACCTACCGCAGCGACGATGCCCCCGAAGGCGCAGAACTCGAAGAACGCGCCATGGACTGCATCGACTGCCACAATCGCCCGACCCACATCTACCGAGATGTCGAAACGGCGGTGAATGAAAAGATCTTCTCCGGCGAAATCAGCATCGAGCTCCCCTACATCAAGCGCCAGGCGATCGAGCTACTGACCAAGGAGTACGCCACCAACGAGGAGGCGATGAGCGCCATCAGCAGCAATCTGCGCGACTGGTACGGGGAAAACTACCCGCAACTGACCAAGGAGCACCCGGAGCTGCTTGACCGCTCCGTTGAGGGCGTCCGCAGCGCCTACAGCCAGAACGTCTTCCCGGAGATGAAGATCACCTGGGGGACCTACGTCAACCACATCGGGCACGGTGAAGACTTCGACATCGGTTGCTTCCGATGTCACGACGACAGCCACGAAAGCGAGAATGGCGAAACCATCTCCGGCGACTGCAACCTCTGCCACGTACTCCTCGCCGAAGATGAGACCGACCCCGAAATCCTCGAAACCCTGACCGGCGAATAGCCGTAGACACTCAGCACCAAACAAAAACGGCCCACCTGCTTGGCAGGTGGGCCGTTTTCCATTCAACATATGTAATCAGCCGGATCAGGTCTCGATAAAACTCTTGAGACGCTTGGCGCGGCTCGGGTGACGCAGTTTACGCAGCGCCTTGGCCTCGATCTGGCGGATACGCTCGCGGGTGACGTTGAAATCCTGGCCGACCTCTTCGAGGGTGTGGTCCGACTTCTCGCCGATGCCGAAACGCATACGCAGCACCTTCTCCTCGCGCGGCGTCAACGAGCTGAGTACCTTGGCGGTCTGGTCGGAGAGGTTGGTCTTGATCACCGCTTCGACGGGTGAGACCACCGCCTTGTCCTCAATGAAATCACCCAGCGAGGAGTCCTCCTCCTCGCCGATCGGGGTCTCGAGGCTGATCGGCTCCTTGGCGATCTTCAGCACCCGGCGGACCTTCTCGAGCGGCAGTTCCATGCGCTCGGCGATCTCCTCAGGGGTCGGCTCGCGACCCATCTCCTGAACCAGCTGACGGCTGGTGCGGATCAGCTTGTTGATGGTCTCGATCATGTGCACCGGGATGCGGATGGTGCGTGCCTGGTCGGCAATAGCGCGGGTGATAGCCTGGCGGATCCACCAGGTCGCGTAGGTGGAAAACTTGTAGCCACGCTGGTACTCGAACTTGTCAACCGCCTTCATCAGGCCGATGTTCCCCTCCTGGATCAGGTCGAGGAACTGCAGGCCGCGGTTGGTGTACTTTTTGGCGATGGATACCACCAGGCGCAGGTTCGCCTCGACCAGCTCTGCCTTGGCGCGCTTGGCGCGGTACTCCCCCTTATGCACCTCTTTGAGGGCCTCGAGCAGCTCCTCGGGAGCAAAACCCGACTCTTCGCGGACACGCACGAATTTGCGCTGCGCGCCCTTGAGACGCTTTTCGACCGCCAGCAGGGTATCAACCGGCACCTTGAGCTCATTGGAGAGTTTGAGGGCCTCCTCCTCGCTCTCGCGCAGGCGCGCAAGGACGTCATCTTCGGCAATCTCGGGGTTGCCCATCTGCTCACGGCAGGCGCCGACCTCGGCCTGGCCACGCTTGACCTGCCCAGCCAGCGCCTTGAGCCGATCAACGATCTTTGCCACCTGGAAATCCTTGAGACGCACCTGTCCAAGCAGTTCACTGACCTCACTGCGCATGGCAGCAAGGTCCTTCTCGAGCTTGGTGCGCGTGCGTGCGGCGACTTTCCCTTCAAGCTTGGCCATAATCTCGTCGATGCCGGCATCGAGCTCACGAATGCGCTCAACCAGTTCGAGCACCCGTTGGCGATGTTTTTCTTCTGCCTCGTGTCCCTCTTCCTCTTCGTATTCGCGGGTAATCTCGGCGACACTGATCTGTCCTTTAACGAGTCGATCACCGAGGGAGACCACTTCCTTGACCGCGATCGGGGTCTTCATGATCACGCTCGCGACCATCATCTCTCCGTCCTCGATCCGCTTGGCGATCTCCACCTCACCTTCGCGCGTGAGCAGCGAAACCTGCCCCATTTCGCGCAGGTACATGCGGACCGGGTCGCTGGTACGTCCCAGGGCCTCGACTTCGATCTCCGCCTCTTCCGAACTATCGTCATCGTCGTCGTCGGAGGAGCTATCGTCATCGATCGAAGCATTCCCCTTGCGTGCCGCCAACTTCTGCTCGGTATCGACGATCTCGATATCCATCTCGCCGAACATGCTCATTACGTCGTCGAGCTGATCGGAAGAAACCATATCTGCAGGGAGCAGGTCGTTCACCTCGTCGTAGGTGAGAAACCCTTTCTCCTTGCCGAGGTCGATGAGTTGCTGGACCTCTTCGATCTTGTTCTTTTTTGCCATTCCCGCTGTCTCCTCTCACCCCACGCGTTTCCGGCAGGGGGGGCCTCACGACCCATCGATCACTTATTATTTTAAACGTTTATTCAAAGCTGTCTTTTCTCGTTGATAATTTATGCGTGCCTCGTCATCACCTTCACGTTCTGCCCTGTCTATCAGACTTTGTAAATCTTTCAAGCGCTGCCGTATCTGGCGAAATTCGCCATCGCGCAGGCAATCGTTAAAGATCTTGGCGTGCCCATCACCAACCGCTTGCGGATCGAGATCCAGAAGCTCCAGGGCCAGCTGCCGCACCGGATCGTCAAGCTCGGCCGTATCGAGAGCCGTAGCAAACGCTTCACTGCCGACACGTAACAACAGCTCCGCCAGGGTGAAGAAGTCCTGATCGGCGAACAGGTTCTCCAGTCCCGCTTCCCGGGCACGTGGGTGATACTCTTCATGCAGCATCAGCACCTTGAGCAGCAACCGCTGAGCTTTGCGTTGCGGGTTAGTCACCTGCGCCGCCTGCACCACCGGTCGCGCAGTGGCGTAGGACGCCACCGGATGCGGGATCTCACGCTCAGGTGAAGCGCTCGGCGCTGTCGCCTGCTGCGCCTCGCGGCGCGGCTCCGCACTGCGTCGTTCTCTCAGGCGGGCTTCCTTGGCGGCCAACTCGGCGAGCTGAGACTTGAGCAGCTCACGTTCAATGCCGCTGCGGGAGGCCAGATCCTGCAGGTAGAGATCGCGTTCGATCTCTCCCGGCAACAGCAGCAGGGTACGCAGGATCTCCTCGATACAGCGTGCCCGCGCACCAAAATCATCGCCCGCCTCGCCCAGCAGCTGCTCCTGGTAGACCTCGATCACCGGACGGGCCCCCTCGAGACAGGCTTGGAATGCCTGCGCGCCCTCGCGCTGCAGGAACGAGTCGGGGTCGTCCCCCTGCGGCAGATGCACCACCGCGCCGGCGAGTCCCAGGGGCAGAATCTGCGCCATCCCCTTCCAGGTCGCCTGCAGACCGGCCTTGTCCTGGTCGAACAGAAACAGCACCTTGCGTACGTAGCGTTTGAGCAGCCGCGCGTGCTCCTCGGTCATCGCCGTGCCGCAGGTGGCAACCACATTTTCAATCCCGGCCCGCTGCAGGGCGATAACATCGAAGTAGCCCTCGACCACCAGCACCTCGCCCTGGCGGCGCATCGCTTCGCGGCCACGGTGAAGGCCGTAGAACTGCCGCCCCTTGTGATAAACCGGGGATTCGGGGGAGTTGAGGTACTTCGGCTGTCCCTCGCCGAGAACGCGCGCACCGAAAGCCGCCACTTCGCCCGTTAAATCGTAAATCGGAAACACCAGCCGCTCTCGGAACAGGTCGTAATCCCCGCGACCATCGCGCGACGGGCGTACCAGGCCGAGCGTGCGCACCTCCTCGAAGTCGAAGCCCTGTTCCTTCAGGTGTCCGGCCAGCCCCTCCCAACCCGACGGTGCGTAGCCGAGATCGAAAGCACGCGCGGTATCCCCGTCGTAACCACGTCGTTTCAGGTAGTCACGACCCGGTTTCCCCTCGGGATTGCGCAACAGCACCTGCTGGTAATAGTCCCGCGCCACCGCATTGATGCGCCACAACCGCTCTTTTTCGCGCCGCCGCTGCTCCGCCTGGGGGTCGGCCTGTTCCTCCGCGATCTCAAGGCCGGCCTGCTCTGCCAGGCGGCGTGCCGCCTCGGGAAACGTAAGCCCCTCCATCTTCATCAGGAAGGCGAACACATCGCCCCCCTCGCCACAACCGAAGCAGTGATAGGTCTGGCGTGCCTCGTTGACGTTAAACGACGGGCTCTTCTCGTTGTGGAAAGGGCAGAGCCCGAAGTGATTCACCACGCTGCGCTTGAGCGACAGATACGACGACACCAGCGTCACGATATCGGTCCGCTCGCGGATGGTCTCCAGGGTATCGTCGCCGATCCTTCCTGACATCACTCACCCAAGTCCACTATGGTTACATTCTCGCCACCCTGCTCTGACGGGGCGGCGTAAAAAGACTGCACGGAGCGTTGGCTACGCAACATCTCGCGTACCGCGGCACGCAGTTTCCCGGTGCCACTGCCGTGCACCACCTCGAGCTGGACATGGCCGGCGAGTAGTGCATCATCCAGAAAACGCTCCAGGCGTTGCAGCGCATCCTCGACCCTCACCCCGACCAACACCAGGCGCGTCGGTACCACGTCGCGCTCGACCGTCGACCTGGCAACAACCTGCCGGTTCTGATCCTGGAAGCGGCGCGGCTGATATTGCTGAAGATTGGCACGTTTCACCCGGGTGCGCTTGCCGCGCAGATCGAGTTCTATCTCGCGTCCGCAGTCCTTGACCACCACCGCGTCAACCGACAGCGGTACCACCCACAACAGCTCCCCGGCAAGCACCTCTTCAGGAGTCTCTCCCTGTTTGGGCGGCGCCACCCGCTGTTCATTGACACCCTTGCGGATCTGCTTGAGCTCCGCCTTGAGCCGTGCGCTGTGCGGTTTATCTGACGGTTGCTGCTGGGCCGTCTCGAGCAGGGCATGTACCTGCTGCTCGGCTTTGCGCACCACGCTTTCTGCCCGTTTGCGCGCCTTATCGAGAATAAAGCCCTTCTCGCGTCCGACCTCTTCGAGGAGCTGCTTGCGATGCGAACGTTCGCGCCGCGCAGCTTCCCGCTCGGCACGGGCAGTATTGCGATCCTGCTCCAGCTCCTGACGCATGCGATTCAGATCCTCAACCAGCTCCAGACCTTCGCGCTCCCCGCTGCCGAGGTAATCCCCGGCCCGCTCCAGAACCTCCTCGGGAACTCCGAGGCGGCGTGCGATGGTAAAAGCGCTGCTCGCCCCCGGCACCCCGTAATGCAGCCGATAGGATGGCGCCAGGGTCTCCGGATCGAATTCGACCGCGGCGTTCTCAACCCCGCCCCGCTGCTGCGCGTATCCCTTGACCAGATTCAGGTGGGTGGTCACCACCGTGCTGGCACCGCAGTCACGCAGGCGATCGAGTACGGCCAGGGCCAGGGCACCGCCTTCCGCGGGATCGGTACCGGTACCGAGCTCATCAAGCAGCACCAGCGCTCCCGACTTGACCCCGTCCAGAATCCTCACCAGGCGTTCAATATGCCCGGAGAAGGTCGAGAGGCTCGCCTCGATGCTCTGTTCATCCCCGATATCGGCGAACACCTGGGCAAACGGAAAGATCGCGCTATCGGGATGACACGGTATCGGCAACCCGGAACGTACCATCAGCGCCAGCAGTCCGAAGGTTTTCAGGGCCACGGTCTTGCCGCCGGTATTCGGGCCGCTGATCACCAGGGTATCGTTGCCCTGGGTCAACTGCAGGTCGACCGGCACCACCTCGATGCCGCGCGCCGTCCCTTGTGCAGTCAGCAACAGCAGCGGGTGACGGGCCTGGCGCAGACGGACTTCGGGTTGCTTGAGCAGTTGCGGCGCATGCGCATCCGTGCGCAGGGCAAACTCTCCCGCCGCAGCAAGCAGGTCGAGTCGCGCCAGAAGTGCCTGGTTCTGCTGCAGTTCCGGCGTCGCCTCTGCCACCCGTCCGGAAAGACGCAGCAGGATTTTTTCGATCTCGCGCAGTTCCGCCCTTTGCAGCGCCGCGACCCGGTTATTCACTTCCAGCGCGGCCGCCGGTTCGACATACAGGGTCTGGCCGCTCCCCGACTCGTCGTGAACGAAGCCCTTGAGACGCCCGCGAAAATCGGCCTTGACCGGCAATACCGCACGCCCGTTACGCTCGGTAATCAAGCGCTCCTGAAAAATTTCGCTCAGGCGGCTGTCACCGAGCAGCCCCTCGAGCAGGCTGCGGACCCGTTCACGGGACTTGCGCAGCTCGGCGCGGGTATCGGCGAGCTCAAACGATGCATTGTCAAGGATCTCGCCCTGGTCGTTGAGGGCTTCTGCAAGCTCCGCGGCCAGCGCCGGCAGCCGCTCGAGCTGTTGTGCCAGCCGTGCAAGCCCGGGGGCCTGTGCCAGCTCGGCCAACTGCCTGTGGCAGGCCTTGGCCGCCGCGAGGCTGCGCCTGACCGCCAACAGTTCACGTGCATCGAGCTGCGCCCCGGGGGTCTGCAGTAGCGCAAGCAGTGGCTGCAGCTCCTCGCTGCCGGTCACCGGGATGCTGCGTTGCTGCTCGAGCAGTGTGCGCGCCTCGCTGATTTCACTCAGCGAGCGCGCGACCTCCTGCACTGGCAGCTCGGGAGTCAACGCCGCGATCAACCGTCTGCCGGGATCGCTGAGCGCAAAACTGGCGAGAATTTCACGTAAGCGCGGATATTCGAGAACTCGCCACGCCTCTTGGTTGCCGTTCATGCGATTCTCACAGGCGATCCTTGATCGCCTCCTGCCCGCGGGTAAACATGTTCTCGCCCAGGGTCACAAAGGGGGGAGCAAGCTGGGCTCTCTCGACCCGGTCATGTAGCGCATCGGGAAGCGACCCCAAAGAGAGGCCGAACAGGACCAGCGCCAGCGCAACCACCCCCTGAAACAGTCCGAAACAGCCCCCCGCTACAAGATTGACGCCATCAAGCAGCAACAGCGAGATGGAACGGGAGACCAGGTAGCCGGCGGCCGTAAACAGCGTCAGAATAGTCAAAAAAAGCACCAGAAACGCACTGATCACGCAGATCAGCGGGGCGAAACCGAAACTCTCCTGCAGCCACTGGGCAAGTGGCGGATGGAGATGAAACGCGGCCAGTGAACCTGCGACCAGGCCGACCAGGGAGAACAGCTCCTTGATCAGTCCACGCAGCAACCCCTTGAGCATGAAAATACCCAGGATCACCAGTATCGCGATATCGATGCCGTTCATGGCCCTCCGTCCATCCGCAGATGGAGCACTGCATCAGGCAGAGAGACGCGCCTTGACCCGCTCGCTGACCAGCCGCCCATCGGCACGCCCGGTGGTCTGGGCACTTACCAGCTTCATCACCTTGCCCATGTCCTTCATGGAGCCGGCCCCACTCTCGGCAACCGCCGCCTCGATCAGCTCGTCGAGCTCTGCTTCAGTGAGCGGCTCGGGCAGAAACGACTGAATCACCACCAGTTCCGCTTCCTCCTTGACCGCCAGCTCTTCGCGGTCGCCGTCGCGGTAGGCTTCGGCCGCCTCACGACGCTGCTTGGCCAGGGTCGAGAGCAGCGCGGTAACCGCCGCGTCATCGAGTTCCTTACCGGCCTCAATTTCCTTGTTCTTGACCGCCGCAAGCGCCATGCGCACGGTGGTGAGGCGTACCGTATCCTTGGCCTTCATCGCCTCTTTCATTGCCTGGGTCAGTTGTGCCTTGAGACTCATGCCTATTTACCCTTTCCCTGACGGGCTGCTTTTTCGGCATGCCCGGAAACACCAAATCGACGCTGCAGCTCGGCGAAGATTTTCTCCGGCGGCAGCTCGTAATAGCCGAGCAGAACCAGGCAGTGAAACCAGAGATCAGCCATCTCACTGACCACCTCGGAAGGATCGCCCCCCTTGGCGGCGACCGCGGTTTCTACCGCCTCTTCGCCGATCTTGCCGAGAATCTTGTCGAGCCCCTTGGCGTAGAGCGAAGCGACATACGAGCTCTCGGCGTCGGCCTGACGTCGCTCGCAGACCACCTGGTAGACCTGCTCAAGAATTTCCTGTTGTGCCTTATCCATACGTCCTCCGGTTGCGCTGCGCTACCTGCGCACCGCAACCCCTTTCTCGGCAAGGTAATCTTTGCACTCGCCGATGGTGTACTCGCGGAAATGGAAGATGCTCGCCGCCAGGGCGGCGCTGGCGCCCCCCTCGACCAGACCTTCGCGGACGTGCTCGAGATTCCCGACCCCGCCCGAGGCGATCACCGGGATCTCCACCCGGTCGCTGATGGCACGTGTCAAGGCGATATCGTAGCCGTCCTTGGTGCCGTCGCAATCCATGGAGGTGAGCAGGATTTCCCCGGCCCCGTACTCCTCCATACGTGAGGCCCACTCGAGGGCGTCGATACCGGTCGGGTTACGCCCACCGTGGGTGTAGACCTCCCATGCCTGCGGCTCGCTATCCGGCACCCTCCGCGCGTCAATCGCCACCACGATACACTGGCTGCCGAAGCGCTCGGCGGCCTCGCGCACGAACTCGGGACGATGTACCGCCGCGGTGTTGATCGAAACCTTGTCGGCCCCGGCATTGAGCAGGTTGCGAATATCGGCGATCTCACGCACCCCGCCACCAACCGTCAGCGGCATAAACACCCGCTCGGCGGTCTCGCGAACCACGTCGAGGATAATGTTGCGCTTATCGCTCGACGCGGTGATATCAAGAAAGGTCAGCTCATCGGCACCCTGCGCACAGTAGGCCTCGGCGGCCTCGACCGGATCCCCGGCGTCGCGCAGCTCGACGAACTGAACCCCTTTAACCACCCGACCGTCCTTGACGTCGAGGCACGGTATGATGCGTTTTGTCAGCATGGCATGTCATCCGGCAACATAATCACGGGTTGCCGACCGTTCAAGGTGTGAATCAGCGTTTGTTGCGGGTCAACGCCACGGCCTCGCCCAGATCAAGGGAGCCGCTGTAGATCGCCTTGCCGGTAATCACCCCGGCCACCCCGGCGTCTTCGATGCTCAACAGATTTTCGATATCCTGCATGCGCGACACCCCGCCCGAGGCGATAATCGGAATCGACACCGCTTCGGCCAGCTCACGCGTTGCCTCGAGGTTGGGGCCCTGCATCATGCCGTCGCGGCTGATGTCGGTATAGATGATCGCCGCAACGCCGACGTTTTCGAACTCGCGGGCCAGATCGATGACCGGCATTTCGGTCACTTCGGCCCAGCCGCGCACTGCGACCTTGCCGTCCTTGGCGTCAATCCCGACCACGATCTGGTCTTTGAAGCGGCGACACGCCTCGGCGACCAGCTGCGGATTCTCCTTGGCCACGGTGCCGAGGATCACCCGCGAAAGCCCGAGATTCAGGTAGGCCTCGATGGTCTCGAGATCGCGGATACCACCGCCGAGTTGGGCGGGGATATCGAGCGCCGCAACGATCGCCTGGATCGCCTCGCGGTTACGCGGCACCCCGGCAAAAGCCCCGTCGAGGTCGACGATATGCAGCAGCTCGGCGCCCTGCTGCTGCCAATGCAGCGCCTGGGCCGCCGGGTCGTCGCTGTAGACCGTGTCCTTTTCCATCAGCCCCTGCTCGAGGCGTACGCACTTACCTTCTTTCAGATCGATCGCGGGAATAACAATCATTTAAAGCTCTCCGAAGTTCTTGAAAATCTCCAGTCCAACCGTCTGGCTCTTCTCCGGATGAAACTGGGTCGCCATCAGGTTGTCACGCCATACGGATGCACAGAACTCGACCTCGCCGTAGCGACAGCTGGCCGCCACATCGGCCGGGTTTTCCGCCGCGCAGTAGTAGGAGTGCACGAAGTAGACGAAGCTACCATCGGCAATCTGCCTGAAGATCGGCGCCGGGCGGGTGATCTGGATGTTATTCCAGCCCATGTGCGGCACCTTGAGCCGCTCGCCTCCCTCGACCATGCCGTGGGGAAAGCGGACTACACGCCCGGGGATCAGCCCGAGCCCCTGATGGCGGCCGAACTCCTCGCTCTCGTCGAACAGCATCTGCATGCCAACGCAGATACCGAGTAGCGGCTTACCCGCTTCGACATGCTCCAGCAACGGCTCGACAAAGCCCCCCTCGCGCAGGTTATGAATGCAATCGCGAAACGCGCCGACGCCCGGCAGTACGATCTTGTCGCTGGAACGCAGGTCCTTGGGGTTATTGCTGACACACGCCGCAAAACCGAGATTTTCAAATGCCTTGGCGACGCTGCGCAGGTTGCCCATTTCGTAATCGACAATGGTAATCATCGCTCTGTTCTACTCCAGTTTGCCTTTGGTCGAGAGCACCCCTTCGACGCGCGGGTCGAAAGAGCTCGCCTCGTCGAGGGCACGGCCGAAAGCCTTGAAGATCGCCTCGATGATATGGTGCAGGTTACTGCCGTAGGCGAGATTGACATGCACATTCGCCCCGGCATGGTTGGCAAAGGCGACGAAGAATTCCTCGACCAGCTCGGTGTCGAAGTCACCGACCTTGGCCTTGGCCATCTCGACGTTGTAGACCAGGAACGGGCGCCCGGAAAAATCGAGGACCACCGAGGCGAGTGACTCGTCCATCGGCACCGTGCCGCGTCCGTAGCGACGGATACCGGCCTTATCTCCCAGCGCTTCGCGGAAGGCATTGCCGAGACAGATACCGAGATCTTCGACGGTGTGGTGGCCATCGATCTCGATATCCCCGCTTGCCTTGACCGTCAGGTCGAAAAAACCGTGGCGCGCCAGCAGCGTAAACATGTGGTCGATAAACGGCACCGGGGTCGCAATGCTGCTCTGACCACTGCCGTCGAGGTTCAGAGAGAGCTCGATCGAGGTCTCACCGGTAGTGCGGTTGATGGTGGCGGTACGTGCCATGAGGGCCTCCTTCAATCAGGCGCCGGGCTAATCCTTCAGGCGCAGCGACACCGAACGGGCATGGGCCTGCAGCCCCTCCAGTTCGGCAATCCGGACAACATCTTCACCGAGCCGCCGCAACCCCTCGCGGGAGAGCGAAATCAGGCTCGACTTCTTGACGAAATCGTCGACACTCAGCGGCGAGAAGAAGCGAGCGGTGCCGCCGGTCGGCAAGGTGTGATTGGGACCAGCGAGATAATCACCGGCCGCCTCAGGGGTGTGGTGCCCGAGAAACACTGCGCCGGCATGCTGAATCTGCGGCAGCAGGTCAAACGGCGCCGCGACCGCCAACTCCAGGTGCTCGGGAGCGATACGGTTGCTCAGCTCGGCTGCGGCAGCCAGATCCGGCACCACGATCAGGGCGCCGTAGCTCTCCAGGGACTGGCGGGCGATCGCCTCGCGTGACAGCTCACCAAGCTGCGTCTCGACCTCGGTAGCGACCCGGGCCGCAAAATCGGCATCGGTAGTCACCAGCACCGACGAGGCGAGCTCGTCGTGCTCTGCCTGGCCGAGCAGGTCAGCGGCAAGGTGTGCCGGGTTTCCGCTGCCGTCGTTGATCACCAGGATCTCGCTGGGACCAGCGATCATATCGATGTCGACCTGGCCAAAGACCTGCTTCTTGGCGGTAGCGACATAGATATTACCGGGCCCGGTAATCTTGTCGACTTTCGGGATGGTCGCGGTGCCGTAGGCGAGTGCGGCCACCGCCTGGGCGCCGCCGACCCGGAATACCTTGTCGACCCCGGCAATACGCGCCGCCGCCAGCACGTGCGGGTTGACCTCGCCGCGCGGCATCGGCACCACCATGATGACATCAGCAACACCGGCGACCTTGGCCGGCACCGCGTTCATCAGCACCGACGAGGGGTAGGCCGCCTTGCCACCGGGAACGTAGATGCCGACCCTAGAGAGGGGACGCACCATCTGCCCGAGCAGTACGTCGGACTCCTCGGTTGAGAGCCAGGTCTGCTGTTTCTGTTTTTCGTGGAAGGCCGCGATGCGCTTTGCGGCGAGTTCCAGGCTGTTGCGTGCCTCGGGAGCGATCGCCTCAAAAGCCGCGTCGAGTTCGGCCGCGCTGACCTCGAGACCAACCTCATTCAGGTCGAGGCCGTCGAAGCGTGCGGTGTACTCGGCGAGCGCCGCGTCGCCACGCTGGCGAACCGCGTCGATGATCTCGGCAACTGTCTGATCGATGCCACTCTGTTCGGTTTCACCGCGACCCGTAATCCGCTCCAGGGCGGCGTCAAATCCGGGAGCGTCACTGTGCAGAATTTGCAACATGTTCATCCCCTCCGAGGATCCTTCCGCCTCAGGCGGAAATCCGTTTCTCGTTGCCGACCACCTTCTCAAGACCCTCGATGATCCGGGTAATCCGCTCATGCTTGGTCTTGAGGCTGGCACGGTTGACAATCAGACGGCTGGTAACCTCGGCGATAGTCTCAACCTCGACCATGCCGTTGTCGCGCAGCGTCGCCCCGGTCGAGACCAGATCGACAATCCGCTCCGAGAGCCCGACCAGCGGCGCCAGCTCGATTGAGCCGTAGAGCTTGATCAGCTCGACCTGCACGCCCTTGGCGGCGAAGTAGCGCTCGGTGATGTTCGGATACTTGGTCGCGACGCGGATATTCGACCAACTCAAAGGGTCGTCCTCCTCGCCGAGATCCTTCGGTTCGGCGACCACCAGCCGGCAGTAGCCAAACTTCAGATCGAGCGGCTCGTAGAGGTCTTTCCCCTGCTCGAGCAGGGTGTCCTTGCCGACCACACCGAGGTCAGCGCAGCCATACTCGACATAGGTCGGCACATCGGTCGCACGCACCGCCATGAAGCGGTAGCGATCCTCGCGGTTCTCGAACACCAGCTTGCGGCTCCCCGACTCCATCTCCGGGCAGGTAATGCCGAGCTGTTCGAGCAGCGCCATGGTATCCTGCATGATACGCCCCTTGGGCAGGGCAAACGTTATCCAGTCACTCATCATCTCTCTCCGCTTCAGGCCGGGACCCGCTCAATATCGGCGCCGAGTTGCTGCAGCTTATGCTCCAGGTTTTCGTAACCGCGATCGAGGTGATAAATCCTTGAAATTTCCGTAGTATTGTCGGCAGCCAGCCCGGCAATCACCAGCGAGGCACTGGCGCGCAGGTCGGTCGCCATAACCGGGGCGCCGAGTAGTTGGTCCACCCCCTTGACCGTGGCGACCTTGCCTTCGATGGCAATCTGCGCCCCCAGCCGCTGCAGTTCGCAGACATGCATGAAACGATTCTCGAAGACGTTCTCCGAAATCATGCTCGAACCGTCGGCCACGCACATCAGCGCCATGAACTGCGCCTGCATGTCGGTCGGGAACCCGGGGAAGGGACGGGTCTTGATGTTGACCGCGGCGAGCCGCTCCGGCCCCTGCACACGGACCCCCTCCGGGGTGACCAACACCTTCGCCCCGGCCTCTTCGAGCTTGATCGAGAACGCATCGAGGTGCGCAGAAACCATCTGCTTGATCAGCACGTCGCCACCGGTGATCGCTGCGGCGGCCATGAAGGTGCCAGCCTCGATCCGGTCCGGCATAACGTCAAAATCCATCGGCGCCAGGTCGTCGACCCCCTCGATGGTGATGACATCGGTGCCAGCCCCTTCGATGCGTGCCCCCATGCCGATCAGGGCCTCGGCCAGGTCGACGATCTCCGGTTCGCAGGCGGCGTTCTCAATCACCGTGGTCCCCTTGGCGAGGGTCGCCGCCATCATCAGGTTCTCGGTGCCGCCGACGGTCGGCAGATCAAAACAGATGCGTGCCCCGTGCAAACGCTTGGCGCGGGCCTCGACATAACCGTGATCGAGGGTAATCTCGGCGCCCATCGCCTCGAGCCCCTTGAGGTGCAGATTGATCGGCCGCGCGCCGATGGCACACCCCCCGGGGAGGCTGACACGTGCATGGCCGAGACGACTGACCAGCGGGCCGAGCACCAGCACCGAGGCGCGCATGGTCCGTACCAGGTCGTAAGGGGCCTCGACACTGCGAATCCCCCCCGCCTCGATGGCAAACTGGTTGCCCTCACGCTGCACATCGGCCCCAAGAATTTCCAGCAGTTTTCCGGCGGTATCGATATCGCGCAGTTGCGGCACGTTGCGCAGGCGGTGGTCTCCACCGGCCAGCAGAGTAGCAAACAGCAGCGGCAGCGCTGAGTTCTTGGCACCACTGAGGGTAATCTCGCCCTGAAGGCGCTTGCCACCGTGAATAACGATCTTGTCCACGTAATATCCTTAAGCCTCACCCGCAGACGGGTGAAGGTTCTCTGCAGTTAGGCATCCTCCGACCACGCGTTCGATCCCTGCGTAGTCACGGCGCACGAAAATTTCTGTCAGCCCGGCCTGCTCCCAGAGTTTCGAGACCGCCGCGGCCTGATCGAAGCCGACCTCGACCAGCAGCCAGCCACCCGGTTGCAGCAGCTGCCCTGCCTGGCGCGCCAGGGCGCGATAGGCGTCGAGACCGTCGCTGCCGCCGTCCAGGGCCAGATGCGGCTCAAAATCCCTCACCTCCGGCATCAGCCCGGGGATGTCGGCACTCGGGATATAGGGCGGATTTGAAACCACCAGTGCATACGCCCCGGGTGCTAGCGCGAACAGGTCCTGCTCCAGCCATTCGGTGCGTCCATCCACCCCGTTTCGTTCGGCGTTGTCCCGCGCAACCTGCAGTGCCGTCGCAGAGACATCGACGCCGCGTACCTGCAGGCACTCCCGCTCGTGCGCGATCGCAATCGCCAGAGCGCCGCTGCCGGTGCCGATGTCAAGAACCGCCCCTTGCGTCCGCGAATCGAGCAGGCGCAGCGCTTCTTCGACCAGCACATCGCTGTCGGCGCGAGGAATCAACACCCCGGGGACGACCTTGAACGGCAGGGAAAAAAATTCCGTTTCACCGAGGATATACTGCAACGGCTCGCGACGCCCGCGCTGCTCGACCAGTTCACGGTAGGAGTGGCGCTCGGCTTCACTTAAAGGGCGGTCGAAATTGAGGTAGAGTCCAACCCGGTCGAGTTTCAGAACCGTTGCCAGCAACAACTCCGCCTCGCGGCGTCCGCCCTCGATCCCCTTGCGGGAAAAAAAATCACTGGTCCACTCGAGGATGCGTAGCACCGTCCAAGTGTCAGCCAAGCGTATTCTCCTGATGCGCCAGCGATTCGCTCTGGTAGTGGGCGATCAGCGGATCAACCACCTCGCCCAGCGCACCCCCCATAATCGCATCAAGCTTGTAGAGCGTCAGGCCGATGCGGTGATCGGTACAACGCCCCTGGGGGAAGTTGTAGGTGCGGATCCGCTCGCTGCGGTCGCCACTGCCGACCTGACTTTTGCGCTCGGCGGCCTGCTCGGCAGCCTTCTCCGCCTCGAGGGCCTCCAGCAGCCGTGCACGCATGATCTTCATGGCCCGCGCCTTGTTCTTGTGCTGGGACTTCTCGTCCTGGCAGGAGACCACCACGCCGGTCGGGACATGGGTCAGGCGTACCGCCGACTCGGTCTTGTTGACATGCTGACCACCGGCCCCCGAAGCGCGAAACAGGTCGACACGCAGATCGCCGGGGTCGATTTCGAAGTCGACCTCTTCGGCTTCGGCGAGCACCGCCACCGTACAGGCCGAGGTGTGAATGCGCCCCTGGGCCTCGGTCTCGGGGACCCGCTGTACGCGGTGGGTACCACTCTCGTACTTGAGCTTGGAGAACACCTGCTTGCCGCTGATCAACGCCACCACCTCTTTCAGCCCTCCGGCGTCGGCATCGGAAGCACTCAGGGTCTCAACCTTCCACCCCTGCTGGTCGGCATAGCGGCTGTACATGCGAAACAGGTCCCCGGCGAACAGTGCCGCCTCCTCGCCACCAGTACCGGCGCGGATTTCGAGCAGTACGTTCTTGTCGTCACGCGGGTCACGCGGCAAGAGCAACAGCTGTAGCTCTTTTTCGAGAGCTTCAAGCTGTTCTTCGAGCTCCGGGAGTTCGGCCTTGGCCATCTCACGCATCTCGAGGTCGCTGTCGCGCAGCAGTTCCTTGTTCCCCTCGACCTCTTCACGAACCTTCTGGAAGCGCTGATAAACATCCACCACTTCACGCAGGCTGGCGTGCTCGCGGGTCAATTCCAGAAAGCGCTTCTGGTCGGAAATCACGCCGGGGTCGGAAAGTAAACCCTCGACCTCCTGGAAGCGCTCGACAACTTCTTCGAGTTTCTGAAACATGCAGGTCTATACCTTAAAGACGGGAGAATTCTTCGCGTACTTCGGCCGCATGTCCGCAGGTCATCTTCCCCTCGGGACACTGTCCACGCAGACACCCCGGTCCGGCCTTGGCAAACAGCAGCGGTGCCGCCTGACGCACCTCGCGCAGCATTTCACGCGCCAGATCCTGGATTTCCCACTGGGCACGGCGACAGCAGCGCAATTCAAAGAAATGATGCAGCTCACGGGCGTTCATGGTCACCACGATCTTGGTCTCGGCCGCGTTCGGCAGCACGAAACGAGCATCCTCGGCCGGAATCCCAGCAGCCAGCAGCTCCTGATAGGCGGCATGAATATCATCCAGCAACGTCTCGAAGCGGGCCTTGAGGGCCTGATCTGCAGCGATCGTGGGGGGCGTCACCGCGACAAAACGCTCCTTGTTGGAAACGTAGCGCTGACTCTGCTGGGAATAGGAGGCGACCCGATGGCGTACCAGCTGATGTGAGCAGGCGCGACTGATCCCCTCGACCCCAAAGCTGAACGAGACATGCTCCAGAACGGAAAAATGCCCCATCTCGAGAATCTTGTTGAGCAGCGATTCACGATCGGAGCGACTCTTTTCGACCAGGCTGTCGATCGACGACGCGGAGTAACAGAGCCGTGCGGCAGCCGCAACCGTCTGTTCCGGGTCGGGTGTATAGGTCAGTAGTTTTGCGGACATGGCCCCACCAGATGGTCAGTCCGCCACAGCGGCGGAGCAAGTCAGAAAAAACGGCTCAGGGGTGCTACGTTGAAACAACGTGCACCCCCGGGCAACAGACATGGACGGCCGACAACGCCGTCCCGAAACACTTACTTCTGGCCGTACTTGCGACGGAAACGCTCAACGCGGCCGGCAGTATCGATCAGCTTCTGCTTGCCGGTGAAGAACGGGTGGCAGGCCGAGCAGATTTCAGTGGTCTGGTCACCAGCCTTGGTAGAACGGGTTACAACTTCGTTACCACAGGAACACTTGAATACGGCGTCGGCGTATTCGGGATGGATACCTTCTTTCATGGCTTGCATCTCCTTGCTGACCTGGCCTTGAGTACAGGTCAGTCTTTGGGGGTCAAATAGAAACGTTTACTTTTATCACTAAGAACCTAGACAGGCAAGTGTTTTATACGCCTGCCTACTGGTTCATCGACTCGAAGAATTCTTCGTTGGTCTTGGTCTCGCCGAGTTTGTCGAGCAGGAACTCCATACTGTCGACCACGTTCATGGAGGTCAGTACCTTGCGCAGCAGCCAGATCCGCTGCAGGGCCACATCCCCGATCAACAGCTCCTCACGACGCGTGCCCGACTTGTTGATATCGATGGCCGGGAAGGTCCGCTTGTCGACCAGACGGCGATCAAGGACCAGCTCGGAGTTGCCGGTTCCCTTGAACTCCTCGAAGATCACCTCGTCCATCTTGCTGCCGGTATCGACCAGCGCGGTGGCGATGATGGTCAGACTGCCCCCTTCTTCGATATTGCGCGCCGCACCGAAAAAACGCTTCGGCTTGTGCAGGGCATTGGAGTCAACACCACCGGAAAGGATCTTGCCCGACGGCGGCACCACGGTGTTGTAGGCGCGCGCCAGGCGGGTAATCGAATCGAGCAGGATAACCACATCGCGCTTGTGCTCGACCAGGCGTTTCGCCTTCTCGATGACCATCTCGGCAACCTGCACGTGACGGGTCGCCGGCTCGTCGAAGGTCGAGGAAATCACCTCACCGTTGACGCTGCGCTGCATATCGGTAACTTCCTCGGGGCGCTCATCGATCAACAGTACGATCAGGTAGACCTCGGGGTGGTTGGTGGTGATAGAATTAGCGATATTCTGCAGCAGCATGGTCTTGCCGGTACGCGGCGGCGCTACGATCAGGGCGCGTTGTCCCTTGCCGACCGGCGCAACCAGGTCGATTACGCGAGCCGAGAGATTGTCCGGGTCAGCCTCGAGGGTCAGCCGCTCCTCGGGGTAGAGGGGGGTCAGGTTGTCGAACAGGGTCTTTTCCCGTGCAACCGCCGGGTTCTCGAAGTTGACCTCGGAGACCTTGAGCAGAGCAAAGTAGCGCTCACCCTCCTTGGGAGGACGGATCTGCCCTGAAACGGTGTCGCCGGTGCGCAGGTTGAAGCGCCTTATC
The DNA here is from genome assembly GCA_002869605.1 of Desulfuromonas sp. The sequence goes on from PKUI01000226.1 coordinate 24,020, forward strand.
TGTGACGGGGAGACGTAAATGTCGTCCGGCCCCGGCAGATAGTTGGCGTCGGGAGCACGCAGAAAACCGAACCCGTCCGGCAGAATCTCCAGCACCCCTTCGCCGAAGATGGCGCCGTTTTTCGCCGTGGCGTTGAGGATGGCAAAGATCAGGTCCTGCTTGCGCAGGCCGGAAGCCCCCTCGACCCCAGCCTCCTTGGCGATGGCGTTAAGGTCGGTAATCTTCTTCTCTTTCAACTCTTTCAGGTTCATCGGTTCTCCTTAAACCCCGTGATCATGCGGCAGTCCCCGGTGGCAGGTCGGACAGACTACCGCGACAGGCGCGCCGGGCCCTCTCCCAGTCACGGGAAGGACACACGGCTTGATTCTCTATGTTGTTGTTCTTTTTGGGTATGGGATGTCTTTTCGATCTATGCGCAAATACAGGTATGGCTTTAATTTGTCGATGTAGGTTGTTGTCGGCCTATTCCGCATCTGTGTCGTTTTTAAATGTATATGAAGTGAAAATCTGGCTGAGTTCTTATGAGTGACGGGTCGGACTCCTATCTGCGGAGTCGGCGGGATTTTCGCTTAACCTTCTACAACCTTCGCCAGTGCTTGTCAACTGGAAAAACACCCGCCCGACCCGGGCACACGCACGTTACTGTCGGAACAGGCCCGGCCGACCCGGATCCAGATCGGCCACGATACGACGAAACAGACTCCAATACGGCTCAGCGAGCGTCTCCGACGGAAGCGCCTGCTCCGACTTGACCTCCAGGGCATTTTCCAGCCCTTCCAGACGCAGATATTCCGTGGCAACCTGGTCGCTGCGGTTGTAATACGCCTCGTCAAACTTCGGATATTGCAGATCGAGGAAGGTCCCTGCCCGCTCGGCAGAAAGCTGCCACAGCTTGCCACCCTGGGCATCGACGACATAGGCGGAAACGGTCACCAGGTTGAGCGGGGCATCGAGGTAGGTTACGGCCAAAGCAGCCCGATCCCAGCGACGCTCGGTGCGCACAATTCCATGCAGGACAACCACCAGCAGGGCATCGACCTGATGAGCGTCGATCAAACGCGCCGCCGTATCCACCCGAAAATCGTAATCAAGGCGCAGCTCCGCCCCCTGTCCCGAAACCTGCGATCCACTGACCAGCTGTCCAAACAGCTCCCGGGTATCTTCGCGCAGCAGACGCACGTCGAAATACCCCTTCTGGTTGCGCAACATCTCGACCAGGGGCATATCCGCCGCACGGTTATGGCTCTCCAGCAGGGAAATCACCTGAGCCCCTTGATGGTGATGGATATCGGAATCGGCATCAACCAGTAGCGGCAGCACTCCGAGCGTACGCACCTTGCTGCGATATTCCTTGGCCGGCACATTAAAGGACGGGTAACTGCAGCCGCTCACCAGCAGCAATACGATCGGAACAAGCCACCATCGTGCAATCATCAATCAACCTCCTCAGGTTCGATTCAAGTCGCCATACAGGTATTGTAACAGGGTCGCTGCAGCCAATCCGGCCGTCTCGGTACGCAAAATCCGCGGCCCGAACAACACCGGAACGAACCCCGCGGCCTGGGCCACTTCGACCTCGTCGGCGGCAAACCCGCCTTCAGGACCGATCAGGACCGCCGCGCCGGAGGGCGTCTGCTCAGGGAGCACCTCGCGTAGCGGTGTCGCTCCCTCTTCCCACAACATCAGGCGCAGCGGGGCCTCGACCTGTTGCACCCCCGCCTGCAGCGTGCACACCTCATCAAGTTGCGGAATTTCAGGACGGCGACTTTGCCGCGCGGCTTCCTGAACCACCCGCTGCCAGCGCTGATGCCGTGCCACGGATGACTTGCTGCGCGGCACGCTGCGCCCCGAAAGCAACGGCGTGAACCGGGACACCCCCAATTCGACCCCCTTCTGCAGCACCAGTTCGAGCTTCTCCCCCTTGGGCAGCCCCTGCAGCAGGTGCACCGGGAACGCGCTGTCGACCTCCCGGCGGCGCGACAGAATGCGCCCGACACCGGAACGCCGCTCGAGTTGCTCGATCCGCACCACGCAGACTTCGCCGTGGCCATCAAGCAGTTCGATTTCAGCACCGGCGCGCAGGCGCAGCACCTGCAGATGCTGCAGCGTCTCCGGCGTGAATACGACCTCGTCGCCGTGTAACGCCTCTGCGGAGACGAAGAAACGTCTCACACCTTGCCCCGATAGACCAGGCACGACCACTCGTCACGATGAAAACGTTCTGGAGGTTCGGCGAAGTAGCGCCGGAAACCATCGACCACGAAATCCTCCTTTTCCTGCAGGATCCCTGAGAGCACCAGCGTCCCCCGTGGCGTCACACGGCTCACCAGTTCGTCCGCAAGGCGCACATTCTCTTCGGCGAGGATATTCGCCAGAACCAGATCAAACCCATCACCGAGCGCTTCAAGCGGTTCGCGTGTCACCTCGACCAGACTCTCGACCCGGTTCTGCACCACGTTGTCGCGTGCTACGCGGCAGACCTCATCATCGATGTCACAGGCGACCACCTGCTCGGCGCCGAGTCGTGCAGCGGCAATGGCCAGAATACCCGAGCCGGTCCCAACATCGAGAACCCGGCGTGGGGGGATCTGAGATTCATAACAACCAGCCAGCGCTTCAAGACACAGACGGGTCGTGCCATGAGTACCGGTACCGAAGGCCATCCCGGGGTCGAGAATCACCTCGACGTCTCCCGGTCCAGGGTTAAAATCCTCCCAGCTCGGGCGCACCACCAGGCGCGGGCCGATCCGCACTGCTGAAAAATGTTGTTTCCACCCCTCTGCCCAATCCTCATTCCTCACCGTCTGCGGCCCTTCGCTGGCAAGGCTCGCCGCGGGGAAGTCACTTAACTCCTCCCTCAGGCGCTCGAGCAAAAGCTCGCCATCCTGCTCCGGGAAATAAGCTCTGATCACCAGACTGCCGACAAACAGCTCATCCGGGTCAGGCGGCACAAAGGTATCGAGTTCCGCCTCGGCAACCGTAACCCCGCTGGAGCCACACCGTTCGAGCCGTTCACAGAGCAGGTCAACATCCTCTGCAGGTGCCTGTATCGCGATTTCCAACCATGAATTCGTCATGTTGTGTTGTTTAGCAGAACCATCGCGACAAAACAACCGAAACCGGCGACGTCTCCCCGGGCCGCGCAACCCCTTGAATTTTAATGAGACATTCGTCTTAGCAAAAACAAAGTCGCGCAAAAGCTCGATAAATCGAAAGAAAAACCGTCTCTAAGCCCTTGCCCACTCGCTATGATGCTGGTAGAGTTTCTTCATTAAACGCTCTGTGAGGTCGAGATTGTCCACCATTGCCCATGTTTTTTTGCTCTCGGATGCCACGGGTGAGACTGCCGAGAAAATGGTCATGGCGGCCCTCACCCAGTTCAAGGATAAACCGTCGCGGGTCAGGCGCTTCAGCAATGTGCGCAACAAGACCCATGTCTATGAGGCGATTGACGAGGCCCTCAAGCAACAGGGGCTGGTGGTCTTTACCATTGTTAACCGGGACCTGGCCAAGCTGGTACAAGACGAATGTAGCTCTCTGGGGCTACCCTGCATCGACCTGATCACCCCGTTGCTGATGCGCCTGGGAGAGTTCCTCGGCATCTCGCCCCAGGAAACGCCCGGCCTGCTGCATGGCATCAGCGAAGAGTATTTTCGGCGCATCGAGGCGGTCGAGTTCGCCGTCAAACATGATGACGGTCAGGAAGTTCGCAACCTGCACCAGGCCGACATCATCCTGGCGGGGGTCTCCCGCACCAGCAAGACCCCGTTGTCGATTTTCCTTGCCCACCGGGGCTGGAAGGTCGCCAACATTCCGCTGGTCAACGGGATCGAGCCGCCCAAAGAGCTGCTCGAAGCCACCCCAAGCAAGGTCGCCGGACTGCTGATCGATACCGACCGTCTCACCGAGAGGCGGGTTGCGCGCTTAAGACACCTGGGACAGTATCCGCGCAGCGCCTATGCCGATATCGAGCAGATTGAAGAGGAGATTTCCTGGACACGGCGCCTGTTCCGCCAACACCGATGGGCCATGATCAATGTCTCCGACAAGGCCGTCGAAGAGACCGCCAACGAGATCCTGGTCAGGCTAAAACTGAAATAACGGTCTGGCCCAAACGCCCGACCCCGACATACTAAAACCCAAACGGTTGCACACAACGGCACCCGATCAACACCGTAAAGAAAAGAAGGAGAAACTAATTATGCGTATTCTGATCGTAGAAGATGAGAAAAAGGTCGCCAGCTTTGTCAAGCGCGGCCTGGAAGAAGAACAATACGCTGTAGACGTCGCCTACGATGGCGAAGAGGGGCTGTACATGGCCTCCAACAATCCCTACGACCTGCTGATCCTTGACATCATGCTCCCCAAGAAAGACGGCCTGACCGTCGTCAAGGAGCTGCGCGCCAAGGACATCACCACCCCGATCCTGTGTCTGACCGCCAAGGACAAGGTGGAAGACGTGGTCTCGGGTCTCGATTCGGGCAGCGACGACTATCTCGCTAAACCGTTCGCCTTTGCCGAACTGGTCGCCCGCGTGCGTGCCCTGCTGCGTCGCCCCTCGCAGGACCGAGGCGCCGAAATCGCCTTCTCCGACCTGCGCCTCGACCCGGTAGCACACAAGGTGTGGCGTGGTGACCAGGAGATCGTCCTGACAGCCAAGGAATACGCCCTGCTCGAGTACTTCATCCGCAACCCCAACAAGATCCTGACGCGAACCATGATTGCCGAGCATGTCTGGGACTACAACTTCGACTCCTTCACCAACATCATCGACGTCTACGTCAACTACCTGCGCAAGAAAGTGGACAAGGACCACGACAAGAAGCTCATCCATACCGTCCGCGGGGTCGGCTACGTACTCAAGGAGGACTAGTTGCCCTTCGGCACGATCCGCCTGCGCCTGACCCTCTGGTATGCGCTGGCACTGATTATCATTCTCGCAGGCTCCGGGACGATATGGTATCTCTACCTATCCCGGAGCCTGCTGTATCAGGTCGATCAACGCCTGCAGGGTGTCGCCGATGAGTTGGCGACGATCCACGCGCACAAACAGGGCAGGGACGGGAACAACCACTTCTCCGCACAACTCGACGACTTCGTGCACCGCTATACCCAGGGTGAACGGATTCAGATCGTCGACGCACGCGGAGAAATCTGCTGTCATTCCGACAACATCTTCCACGATCATGAACATATCCCCCTGAGCCAGACCGCGCTGCGCAAGGCCCATCGCAGGGAATCGTGGTTCAGCGAAAACAATGTCGCCGGACAGCAAATGCGCATCATCAGCGTGCCGCAGTTCGAAAACAACCAGTTGCAGGCGGTGCTGCTGATCGCCACCCCGCTCAAACCAACCACCACGATCCTGTATGACCTGCTCGGCATGCTTCTGGTCAGCAGTCCGATCGCGGCACTGGCGATGCTCTGGGGAGGATGGTTCCTCAGTGGCCGTGCGCTCGCACCGATCGACCGTATAAGCCACGCCATGCAATCGATCGACGTCAACAAGCTGAGCAGCCGCCTCGAATTGCCCGACAGCCCCGACGAGATCACCCGCCTCGGCACCAACTTCAATAACTTGCTCGATCGACTGCAGGGAGCCTTCAACCAGATCCGGCAATTTACCGCCGACGCCTCTCACGAGCTGCGCACCCCCCTGGCCATCCTGCGCGGTGAAACCGAAGTCACCCTGTCATGGGGGAAGGACGTGGGCGACTATCGCCGTGCACTCGAGTCGAACCTGGAAGATATCGACCGTATGTCCCGCATTATCGAGGACCTACTGACGCTCTCCCGCACCGAGGCCGGACAGGCACCGCTCAACCTTTCCCACTTCAGCCTTTGCGAGTTCACGCAATCCATCTTCGAACAGGCGACGATCTACGCTGAACCCTCTCAGATCAGCATCAATCTCGAGAGCAACCTGGACCAGGACATTGAGATCCTCGCAGACCGTCCACGCCTGCAACAGGCCCTCTTGAACCTGCTCACCAACGCGATCAAGTACTCGGACGAACATTCAACGGTCGAACTGAGCGTCGACCTGGTCGACAATGACGTGATGTTCGCCGTTGCCGACCATGGTATCGGCATCGACAGCCGGCACCTCCCCCACCTCTTCGATCGTTTTTATCGTGTCGATGAGGCCCGCGACCGTGACGCCGGAGGAGCAGGCATCGGCCTGGCCATTACCCACTGGATTGTCGCGGCCCACCATGGACATATCAGTGTTGTCTCCACCCCGGGAGAGGGGAGCACCTTCACTATCAGGCTGCCCCTTTTGCCACCCACCGACTAACGCATTCTAATCCATATTTAACCATTTTCTAATCAATTGAGCCCTATACTCAGCAGATCTACGAGGGCCAAAATCGGTTCTCTCGCCCTGTTGACCGCCCCCTCCTGGCCGACAGGGCTTTTTTTGTCAGTTCGCCCATCCCCTTCCTGTGCAAACGCGCCGAACTCTCTGCGCCACCGCTCGTTGACAACAAAACTGGCGATGATTAAATAGCAAGCAAATCGAACTACACGGAGGAAATATGCCCATGTACCGTTCCTTGTACCTTCTCCTGACCAGCCTGATTTGCGCAGCCCTGTTCCTGCCCGGATCCGTATTCGCCTCTGCGCCCGATTTCGTCAGCCTGGCCGACGAACTGAAGCCGGCCGTGGTCAATATCAGCACATCGAAGACCGTCAGCTCCCAGACTCCCCGCTTTAGAGGTGACCCGTTCTTCGACAACTTCTTTGAGCGCTTTTTCCAGGGGCAGCCTCCCACCACCCGGCGCCAGAGCTCGCTCGGCTCCGGCTTCATCATCTCCAGCAGCGGGGACATCCTGACCAACAACCACGTCGTCGACGGTGCCGACGAGATCAAGGTCACCCTCGCCGACGGCCGCAACTTCAAGGCCAGCGTCAGCGGCCGCGACCCCAAGCTCGACCTCGCCCTGTTGCACATCGAAGACGACGCGGACCTCCCGGTGGCACGACTCGGCAACAGCGACAAGCTCAGAACCGGTGAATGGGTGATGGCGATCGGCAACCCCTTCGGTCTGGAACAGACCGTAACCGTCGGCATCGTTTCTGCTAAAGGGCGGGTGATCGGTGCCGGCCCCTATGACGACTTCATCCAGACCGACGCGTCGATCAACCCGGGGAACTCCGGAGGTCCGCTGTTCAACACGGCCGGCGAAGTAATTGGCATCAATACCGCCATCATTGCCCAGGGCCAGGGGATCGGCTTCGCCATCCCGATCAATGCTGCCAGCCAGGTCATCACCCAGCTCAGAAAAGATGGGCGCGTCATCCGCGGCTGGCTCGGCGTCTCGGTGCAGCCCCTGACCCCTGAACTGGCCGACTCCTTCGGCCTCGAGTCCCAGTACGGCGCGCTGATCTCCGAGGTCGTCCCCGACTCTCCTGCCGATAAGGCCGGCTTCCGCCGCGGCGACATTCTGCGCAGCTTCGACGGCAAGCCGATCGAACAGATGCACGACCTGCCCCGCATGGTGGCGGCGACCGCGGTCGGCAGCAAGGTAACGGCTGAAGTGTTCCGTGACGGCAAAACCGTGCATCTCGAGGTCACCGTCGGTGAACTGGATGATAAGGTTGCTGGAACTCCGTCAGCTGAGGAACAGAACAGCCTAGGACTGACCGTCAACGACATCACCCCGGAACTGCAGAAGTCTCTAGGCCTCGAGAGCAATGAAGGCGTGGTCATTACCGGCATCGCCCCCGGTAGCAGCGCCGCCGACTCTGAACTGCACCGCGGCGACCTGATTTTTGAGATCAACGGTAAAGCGATTTCGGACAGCAAGACGTTTCGCCAGCTACTCACTAAGATCGAAAAAGGGAAGGTATTGCGCCTGCTGGTACAGCGCCGCGAGGCTCTTTTCTATACCACCCTGAAGGCACGCTGAGCTCGCACTCAGCCAGTTTCGGCCACGGGGGATTCGGCAGACTTGCCCCCCCGTGGCCACCGCTTGCGCAGAGAAGGAGTTAATCGCGCTTGATCTACTGTGCGAATGCACGGTGTTAAGCACAAAACAGTTATGCTATCTTCGCGAATATGCGTCTAACCCTCAAACATCAAATTCTCCTTGCGCCCGCCTCGGTGCTACTGCTGATGAGCCTGGCACTCGGCTTTCTCCAGCATAGCTACTGGGGCCTGTCCATCAAACGGCAAAAGGCTCATGACCTCGGCAGCGCCTTTATTGCCCTGGCCCAGGCCGATCTGAATGCGGCGCGCATGCAGAGCCTTGCAAGACGCTTTCAGAGCCAACCGCTGGTCGACATCGCCGAACTGCGCCTGATGTCCGAGCTTTCCAACAACCTGCTCGAGTCGCTGCAGCATGTGATCCATGCCTCCCCCCTCCCGCATGAAAGCGAGGCCCTCATCCAGCAGTCGATGGAATACCTCGACCCCGAACACGCCTACGACCCCGACCGGGTCCTCGACAATATCGCCATACTCAGATCCCACCTGGTGAAACTGGTCGAAAATATTCAGCGGCAGCGTAAAGAGTTACTCGAAGGGCCAAATCCCGATATCGATCAGATCGTTCACCAGACCACCCTGGTGTCGATCATCATCCTCGCTACGGCGATCCTGCTCGGCCTGTTGCTGGCGCTGTTTTTCTCCCGCCGCATTCTAAGGCGCATATCGGCACTGTCGACCAGCGCCGGACGCATCGCCGCCGGAGAGCTTGAACCACCACCGGCCCCGGAGCAGATTAACGACGAGCTCGACCACCTGGCCCTGTCGATCAACAGCATGACCGAGCGCCTGATCCGGGTGGTATCGGCCGAAAAACTGCTCGAAGGGGCCGAGGAAGAACGGCGCCGCATCGCCATGGACCTGCATGACCAGACCCTTTCAGATCTGGCGCAGCTGCAACGTGGCCTCCAGGAGCTGAAAATCCAGGAGGACCAAGAGGAGAAACAGCATGCCCTGCTGCAGGAACTGCAACAGGCGATGAGCAGTCTGCGCGAAGTCATGGAGAACCTGCACCCCCAGACCCTGGAGATTCTGGGGCTCGGGGCCGCCATCACGGCGCACATCGAACGTTTACACGCGCGACCCGGGATGCCCGAGTACAACCTGTATATCGCCCCGACGGTCGAAAATGCAGGCATCTCCAGGCTGACCAAGCTGACCCTCTACCGGATCTCGATCGAGGCCGTCCACAACATCCTCAAGCACGCCCACGCCAGCCGCTACGAACTGGCCCTGGAAGTCCGCGAGGGCGAGCTGATCCTGACCGTCGAGGATAACGGGCAGGGGATGCCTAAAACACCTGTCCACAAGGAAAGCGGACGCGGTCTGCACAACATGCGGGAACGGGCCCGGGCCATCGGAGCCACGGTCAACTGGCACGCGTCGCGGTTTTCCACCGGAACCTGCTTCGAGCTGCGGCTGCCGCTTGCAAAACCTGACGAGGAGAACCGAACATGAGTTCTGAAATCACCCGAATCTTCATCGCCGAGGACAATCCCAAGGATTATGAGTTTCTCGAGCGCCTGCTTGAGGAGTCCGGGCGCAACCTCGAAATCGTCCGTGCCCCCAACGGGCGCGAAGCGCTTGAACTCGCACGCAAGGAAAATGCGCCGCTGGTGATCAGCGACATCCAGATGCCGGAAATGAACGGGATCGAGTTCGCCCGCGCGCTGTGGGAGCATTCCCCCGAAGCCCGCATTGTCTTCTGGAGCCAGTACAAGGACGAGATGTACGTACGTTCCCTGGCCAAGATTGTGCCGCCCGAAACCGTTTATGGCTACATCCTCAAGTCGAATCCGCGGGACAAGATCGACGCGGCGATCTGGACGGTCCTTGAAGACGAGCAGTGCTGGATCGACCCCGAAGTACGCAAGGTCCAGGGGCGTGCCCGCGGCAGCCAGACCTCCCTCTCCGACATCGAATACGAGGCGCTGGTCGACATCTCCCTGGGGTTGACCGACAACCTGATTGCCCAGCGCCGCTACCTCTCGCGCCGCGGGGTGCAGAGCCGCCTCAACTCGCTTTATGCCAAGCTCGGTGTCGACCAGGAGCAGTTCCACAGCGAAAAACATGGCGACGCCCTCAACCTGCGCAATCGGGCGGTCGCCGTCGCCCTGCACCGCGGGCTGATCAACGCCTTCGAACTCGAGCACGAGGAGAAGGAGTTCCAGCACTGGTTTGAGCGCTACCAAAACAACCAGTCCAACTACTAAGCAGCTTGTGTTTCCCCCCTCCGTGTGGTAAAAATTGGCCTTACCAAATCACCATCCGGAGCAATGGCATGACCACAATCTTCAAACCGATCCGCCCCAAGAAAATCTCCGAAGAGATCGTCAACCAGATCAAGGAGCTGATCGTTAAGGGCGACCTCAAGCCGGGAGACCGCATCCCCTCCGAGAGGGAAATGGCGGCGTCCCTCGACGTCAGTCGTCCCTCGGTGCGTGAGGCGTTGATGGGCCTTGAAGCGCTCGGTTTCCTCGAATCACGCCAGGGCGGTGGCACCTATGTACGTTCGCTGACCGACCCGGCCATGGCCGACCCTTTGACCAGCCTGATCGGCGAAAAAGCCCCGCAGATGCTCTACGCACTGGTCGAAGTGCGCATGGGCCTCGAAACCTGGTCGGCCTACCTCGCGGCCAAGCGTGCCACCGATGCGCAGATCGCCAAGCTCCACGAGCTCTACGCCATTATGAAAAAACAGGCGGCAACCGGTGGCTGGGACGCCGAAGTCGACGCCCAGTTCCATGTGGCGATTACCGAGGCCACCCACAACACCCTGCAGGTGCATGTGCTCAACACCATCTATAGCCTCTTCCACACCACGATCATGGTCGCGCTCTCCGAATTTTACAGCCGCGAGGGGTACGTCGATACGCTGCTCGCCCAGCACAAGGCGATCATCGATGCCATCGCCGAGCGCAACCCGGAAAAAGCGCGCCAGAAGATGGAAGAGCATCTCGGCACCGTCGAGGAGAAGATGGCCCAGATCATGGAAAAAGGGAGTCTCTGAACGCCCCCCTTACACACGACAGTAAAGGCTGCCGCCCCCCCGCCGGCAGCCTTTTTTTATGGACTACAAGCGAACCTTACAATTGTTAAACCCATGACCAATACAAGTACGCCTCACGCAAAGACGCAAAGCCGCCAAGAAAACCTGGAGAAATCTAAACATTAAGGCTCTGTTTGCGTTTAAGCGCTTCCCCTCGATCCGCCTACTTCTGGTACGTGAGGTTGCTGTCGAATTGATTTTGACGAACCTTAGTTTGGCTACTCTCACAACCCCTTCTCCTCGCACGCCCGGGCGACATAACGATTTTCGTTGCCCTGCAGCTCGGCGATGCGCCGCTGCCGTTCACACTCCCATCCGTTCACGGGGTCCGCACGGTCCCAGGCTTCGTACAGTTTGCGATTCTTGCCGCTGACAATCCCCCTTCCCGGGTAGGCCATGTCCATATAAAAATAGCTGCGCGCAATATCTCCCCGCACCTCGGGGGGAGGTTCAGCCTTACGTTCGGCAATCTCCATGTCACACACACCGAAACGCCGCTCTTCCCCCGGCAGCAGGGCAAAGCTGTAATTGGAGCGCAAACCGTTCAGTTCGCCAATCGCCGGCACCAGGTTATGCATGTCCGACTGCATGTAGCGATAGAGCATCTCCACCTTTTCCGCGCAACGACGCCCCTTGAAGGATTTCCCCTTCGAATCAACACACTCCGGAGCCCCCTCCCGCCACGCCGCGAAACTCTGCCCGAAGGCGTGCGCCGGGACCAGGTGTTCCCATTCCAGACGGTAGGCCCGCGAAGTATCTTTTAACGGAGAGTAGAGCGTATGTTCGAGTTGTTTGCTGGTACCGAAATGCGAAGCGCAATAAAAGGTGGTTCGATGATCGTGATAAACCTGCTGCAGGAGTATTTTCTTGGCGAGATTGAACGAATCGTGCCTGGTATTGCCGGCGGCCTGAGCAGCCCCGGCGCCCAACGCACATGACACAATAAAGGAAACACAGAAACGGCATATGCTAATCTGCTTGTTTAAAAAAAATCCTTGTCTTTCGCATGGTTAATCCCTCCCCCTGAACTCTAGGCTCACCCTGCATGTCGCCTCTCTGTAAAGCAAAAATCATGAGCATCCGTTGCGGCAAGCAAAATGGACTTGATGCTAAGATGAAGCTAAATGATCAACGAGAGGAGAGATCCATGAACCGTGAGACCTTCACACACATATGCCTGGAATCCGAAGCTGGCAGAGATAGCTACGTGACACACCCAAGCTCCAACGAGGAAGGGGTCGTCACCAACTGCAGCATCAACAACGATCATCTGGTGGTACGAACCAACGACGGTCACTCCCGCTGTTGGGACTACCATCACTGCGAGGAGTTGCGACCATCCCTCAAGTCGGGACCGATGGGCTGAGCGCAAACGACCATTCGATTTGACAGCGGCCCCGCTTCTGACGTATACACTTAGGCTCGCTAAAAACAGCTGTATTTCGGACAGTTAAAGGAAGCCAACGCGCTTCGCACCTGTCCCCTTTGAGCATGCGACGATTTTCGCGCCCCGCCGGCAGCACGATCGAAAGCCGGCAGGGCGCTTTTTACTTTATGAACATAAAATACGACGAGAGAGAGACTCCCATGGACCTGACACCTGACATGATTGCCCGCCTCGACCGCGTACTGCGCTCGGTCGAGCAGCTGCTCCCCAAGCCGACCAATGACGTCAACTGGGAGCAGTGCTACGCTGCCAACTGGCGCCGCCACTCCTTCTCCGGCTTTCTCGAGCCGGTCAAGGTAACCGACTCGACCCGCCTCGAGGAACTGCTCGGGGTTGAGAAACAGGTCGAGACCATGGTCAAAAACACCCGCCAGTTCATCGCCGGGCTGCCGGCCAACAACGCCCTGATGTGGGGCTCGCGCGGCACTGGCAAGTCGTCACTGGTCAAGGCGCTGCTCAACAAGTTCGCCCCCGAAGGGCTACGCATCATCCAGGTCGAAAAGGAAGACCTGGTCTACCTGGCGGAGATCTTTGCAGCGGTTGAGCACCAGCCCTATCGCTTCATCCTGCTGTGTGACGATTTGACCTTCGAGGTCGGCGAGTTGAGCTACAAGATGCTCAAGAGCGCCCTCGACGGCTCAGTCTACTCGGCCCCCGAAAACGTCCTGATCTACGTCACCTCCAACCGGCGCTACCTGCTCCCGCAACTCGAAAGTGACAAGCTCGGTGGCGCCTACGTCAACGGAGAACTACAGCAGGGTGAGATCATGGAAGAGAAAAGCTCGCTGTCGGACCGTTTCGGTCTGTGGGTAGCCTTCCACGTCTTCACCCAGGAACGCTTTATCGACGCGGTTCGCCTCAGCATCGAGCGCTTTGCCCGCGAGCTCGGCACGGAGATCCCCTGGAGCAAGGAACTCGAACTCGAAGCGATTCAGTGGACCCACGACAAGAGCAAGCGTTGCGGACGTACCGCCTACCAGTTCTCCAAGAACTACGTCGGCCGCTACCTGCTGGAACGCAAGGACAAAGTAGCCTGAAGCAACGAACATGGGCTCCCGGAACCATTCCGGGAGCCCTCCACTCTTGACAGTCTGCCCCTCCCGCCCGATACTGAGCCCCGACTCCACCCCCCCTGCGTAACGACGAGATAGTATGCGTACCTTTGCCAACCTGTTCCTGTTCTTCTTCGTTGCCGACGGGCTCCTCTCGAGCATCGACGACCTGCTCGGCCTCGCCTTCGGCATCGAAGCCCTCTCCCCGCTACGCAACCTGAACGCCCTGGCGACCCTGGCCCTGGCGCTGCTTATTTTCGTTTCCCTCGGCATCGACCGGCGTCTACCGAAACGGATCTTCCTGCCGTTGTGCGTTTTTCTGCTCTGGACCACAACCGGCTGCTGGCCGCTACTCGGCCTGATCGCCACCCAGCCTCTTTTGCTGCTCGCCTCCCTGCTGCAACTGCTGCTCGGCGGGCTGGTCCTCGCCTACCAGCGCCACCGGAGCGGATCCAGCATTCAGCTCACACAGGAGGAATTCCATGGAGCGTCGTTCAGCCTCGGCAACACCCTCGGCTACTTCAGCCTGGTGCTGCTGGCGCTGCCGCTTATCCTCGGCTACACGGCCCTGGCCACTCTCAACCAGGAGCTCGATTCCAGGACCTCCGGCTTCATGCGCATCAGCCCCGTCGGGCTGTACATGAAAGAGCGCACCTACCGCCTGCAGGAAAAAACCGTCCGCTTAAACGGAATGATCCATATCGGTGAAAAGCACTACTTTCAGGATCTCACCCAATCACTCAAGGCCCCGCGCAGCATCGTACTCGCCGAAGGGGTCAGTGACACGCAGGGGCTGCTCACCTCGCGCTTCGATTACACCGAGCTGGGCAACGTTCTCGGCCTCACCAGCCAGAATGAGATGACCTTCGACGCCCACAGGGTGTCGCTTGCCGAGGCCCCATGGGAAGGTACCGACCCCGCGGAACCCCAGATCGCCCCGGCCGATGTCGACCTGAGCAGTTTTACGCCACTGACCATCGAGTTTCTCAACCAGCTGGGCAAACTGCTTACGGGCAAAGGGCCCTTCGCGCAAAATTACGCCAGCTACAACGCCTGGATGGAAAGTCACATGACCCCCGAGCTCTATGACACCATCATGGGTGACATCCTCGACAAACGGAACGCGGCCCTGCTCGGCCACCTCAACACAGCCCTGCAGCATTACGACACCGTGTTGATCCCCTGGGGAGCAATGCATATGCCGGCCGTCGAAGAGCTACTTCTGACCCGGGGCTTCCAGCAGATCGATGAGCAGGAACACCTCAGTATCCGCTTCGCCTCCCTGCCGTTTGCAGAAATCTCCACCCACTTCGGTTCATCCCGCCAGGTCACAGCGGAATCGCCAGGCAACCCGCCAAGTGACCAGTAAGACACACCGCTGAACCGTTATTGCCACACCTGCCCGCCCCCCAGGCGACATGCGACGAAACTAATTAGCTAAACAAGCGTCGATAATCAAAAGAGTTTCCTCTTGGTTAGCGCAACCCAACCGAAGCTGGCAAAATACTTGCTGAATTATTTAGTAAACAAATAGCGCAAGGAGTTTTGCTTCAGCCGCCATAAAGAACACAACCTCTCTTAGCCAACCAACGATCTCCCGGCCCGACTGACCGATGCCCCCTTCCTGGCAACCCGGTGGGCCAACTCCGTGAAAACATTTTGACGATACAAGGACCGGTCTACCGGTCGTAGGATACGTGCGTCCAAAAGGAGACCTAAATGAACAACAAGCGAACAGATTTCAGCCCATTTAAAACCATGCTCTGTGCAGGCATTGTCTGCATATTGCTGCTCGCCGGTTGCGGCAGTTCCATGGATTCAGAGCCGTTCGATATTACCAGCAGAAGTTCCGTAAATTCAGGGGTTGCCGTCGATCCGTACATCTTCAACGCACGCTTTGAAGAGCTATCAGCCGACGGTTTGCAGGTTATTCAGGCCCAGTCTTCTCCCAGCGACCTTAACGGACACTTCTCCTTTGCCTATTTCCTGAAGGAAGGCTCGCTGCTGCGCATGAAGAGCTCGAGCCGCGGCCAACATGGTAATGCCCCTTACACCGGGCTGCTCAAGCGCATCGTCAACAGCAGCGACGAAGCCTCCCTGGTGGTCTCACCTCTGACCACCCTGATCGCCAACGGCATGTCCGAAAACGACCTCCTTATACTCCTTGAAAATGCCGGCATTTCGGGACTGACCAACTCCCAGCTCTATGACGACCCGATGGCGGAACTCAGCGGCGCAACCAGCGGCATCACCGACGAGCAGCTGCAGCTGTTACGCGCCAACATGGCGGTGAACACCCTGATGCTGATCCTGGACGACTTCGACTTTGCCGGCGGCTCGACGTCCGTCAGCCTGGACGACTGCGTGAAGCTGAGCAACATGACCCTGAATGCCGCCGACTTCGCCGAGCTCGCCGCGAGCATATCCGGCGAACTGGGGGGAGCGTTCATCTTCGAAGACCTGGCAACCGCCGCCGTCGAGGTCCACACCACCGTGGCGACACAGCTCCGTCAAGACCTCGCCTCCGGCACAGTGCCGACTGCCGCCCGCCTCGAGCAGCTGCGCAACAACGCTCTCGAGTTACTTGCGACCATCGCCCGTGACAACTGCGCGGCGCGCCTTAATACTGTCACTGTCACCTCCACAGGTGAAACCCTCTTCAACACCAACTGTGCCGGCTGCCACAACCTCGGCAGCGGCGGCACCATGGACCTAAGCGGCGACAGCGCCCTGCTGGCCGGCAAGTTCGGCAACGGCGGCAGCCATAACGGGCAGACCCTGAGCGCCAGTGAAATAACCAACGTCGGCGATTATCTTGACGGTGCCTCAAACACACCTCCTCCGGAACCTCCAGCCATCCCACTGACCGGCGAAGAGCTCTACGCACTCGAATGCCAGGGCTGTCACGGCAGCCTCGCCACCAGCAACATCAGCGATCGCACGACCAGCGGCATCAGTAACGCCATCAACGCCAACGTCGGCGGCATGAGCTACTTGACCCTGAGCAGCGAGCAGCTCGCGTTGATTGCCGCGGCCCTGCCAATCGAGACCCTGCCGCCGGCTCCCATCCCGGAGCGCAGCGGAATAGAAGTCTACGACCAGGAGTGCGCCGGTTGCCACATGCTCGGCAGCCATGACACTGCCGGTAACATCGACCTCGCCGCCAAGGGGATCCTCATCGTCACCAAAATCGAAACCGGACACATGGGCAAGAGCCTAAGCAGCACCGAACTGGCCTCACTGGCCGACTTCGCAAACACCTTCGCCCCCCCTCTCCCCCCGGCTACGGCACGCAGCGCCGAAACCATCTATAACGACATCTGCGGCGCCTGTCACATGCTCAACGGCTACGATGATACCGGCTCCATCGACCTCGCCGGCATGGGGAGTACAGCCGTGACCAAGGTAGCGGCAGGCCACGGCGACAGCCTCTCCACCGAGGAGCTCACCTCTCTCGCCAGCTGGCTCGACACCTTCGCCCCCGCCCCGCCACCGCCCACGACACGTGCCGGTGAGACCATTTACAACCAGAGCTGCGGCGCCTGCCACAAGCTCTACGGCTACGACAGCGTCGGCAACATCGACTTGGCAGGCATGGGCAGCACAGCCCTGACCAAGCTGGCGACGGGCCACGGCGGCACCCTTTCAACCGAGGAGCAAAGCAACATCGCGGCCTGGCTAGACACTTTCGCCCCCACCCCCCCTCCGGCCGTCGATCGTAATGGTGAAACCGTCTACAACGAAAACTGTGGCGGCTGCCACAAGCTCTACGGCTACGACGCGGTCGGCAACGTCGATCTCGCAAGTCAAGGGAGTCTCGCCCTCACCAAGCTCGCCACCGGCCATGGCGGCAGCGTCACCAGTGGCGAGCAGCTCAACCTCGCCAACTGGCTCGACACCTTCGCTCCGGCTCCGCCGCCGGTTGTCGCCCGTGGCGGCCAGGAAGTCTACGACGTCGAATGTGCCGGCTGCCACAAGGTCAACGGCTACGATGCCGACGGCACGGCCCCCGACATCGCCGGCAACGGCAGCGGCGCGACGCTCAAGATCAACGGCAGTCACAACGGCGTCTCCCTGATCAGCGAAGAGCTCGTCAATCTGAGTTCCTGGCTCGACACCTTCCAGCCGGGTGACCCGTATGCCGGTTCGTGCAATGCCTGCCACGGCCAGCCTCCGGTCACCGGCGCCCACGAGATACACACCAGCCTGGCCAAGGTCGGCACCGACTGCGCCGTCTGCCACCTAACTGCAGCCCACAACGGCAGTGTCGACCTCGCCTTCCCGGCCACCTGGGATGCCAAAAGCGGTATGGCTAACAGCAACGGCAGCAGCTGCTCCGCCACCCGCTGCCATGGTGGCCAGACCAGCCCCAACTGGGTCAGTGGTACGCTGAACTCCGCGACCCAGTGCAGCAGTTGCCACACCTTCGGCACCAGCGAATACAACGGGTACTACTCAGGAAGGCATGAGAAGCACGCAGTCGACAAACGATACGCCTGCACCACCTGCCACGACAGCGCCAAACTCGCCAACGGACACTTCAGCGACCTGAGTACTATCGCCTTTGAGCAGGCTCCGTCCACCACCATCAAGAGCTCACTCAGCTACTCGGGCGGCACCTGCCAGACGGCTGGCTGCCACGGCAGCAAGCGCTGGTAATCCCCCATCAGCCAAAGCCAAGGGCCGGCCCATCTGGACCGGCCCTTTTTATCGTGAGCATTAACCGAGTGGGTGATCGTAATTCAACATGGAAACCGTTCGAGAGAAGATTCCCATCAATAAAGATGCTGATCCAAAATCATTAATTATTTAACATTAGAATCTATTGACACGATAGCCGCTAGTGCTATTTTGAAATCAAACAAAATATATACCCAGTCAAAACCAAACTTATCGTGAGATAGGGACGGAAAGCGGCGGGTCTTTAAGCTTTTGAGATGGCCGAGCTACCAACGGGCGAAACCTGTTCTGTTGGTACGTTCGGCCTTTTCTTTTCACCAAAGTCCTTTTTCGAAAGGCAGCATCCCTTTTCTCCAGATAACGGATGCGGGCCAAAGAAGGCGGGGCTCACACAAAAGGGAGCTCTGATGGAAAACACAGAGAAACAACTTAAATGTTGCATGACAAATCTCTGCCCTCCCTGTGCTTTTGGCTTTTATAAAGACAACCCTAAGAGAGGAGAGTCCGATGAATGCACCTAGGTTAACTGGTATTTGGGTCACCGCTTGCCTACTCTTATGCTCAACGATATCTTTTGCAGCGAAGCCGGCCCCATCTACTGACGGCGCAGGCACCCTGACAGGCAAGGTCTTAGTTGCCGGCACAAGAGCTACCATTGTCGGAGCAACCGTGACCGCTGTCGGCATCGAAACTTACACCACTGAAACCGATAACCAAGGGGGCTACACAATGTTTCCGGTCGCTGGCGGCTACACCATCACTGCCACCGCCGACGGGTACAACAACAAGACATTCTCCGCAACCATCAGGGAAGGGAAAAGAACAAAACTCAACTTCGCTCTTTCTGAAGTTGTGCTGACAGGAGGGGTCCTCACTGGAACAGTGGCCGACTCGACAGGAGAACCACTGAGCGGCGTACTGATTGAAACAAACATTGGTGGATACAACGATCTTACGGATGCTGAGGGCCAATATTCTATGGAGGTTGCAGCAGGTGATTACAGCCTGAAGGCCTCTCTGGATGGTTATCAATCGGCAACAAAAACTGCATCGGTTGCAGCGGGCCTGACTACAACAACTGACTTTACATTAAATAAACTCTCTGCGGGCCTAAGCATTACTGCCTTGACCGCGACACCTTCCTCCTTCGTTGAAGCCGGTGCGACAACAATCTTATTGACGGCTACGGTAGAGGGAACACCCAGCAATTATTTCTGGGAGCAACTCTCCGGACCTAAGGTTCCTCTGACCGGCACAGGCTTAACAGCAACCGCTGATGTCAGCGCTTTGGAGGTTGCCGCGGAGTGCGAATTGGTCTTCGAACTGACGGTTGCAGATGCCACCAATTCTGTGTCACAAACTGTCACTGTTCTCGTCCAACCAGTTGATATGCTTCAATATCCAGGGCCTAATGTCCAGATTGGCGGATCCACAACTGCCGTCGCCCGTTTCCAATACAGCGGTGCAGAATGGTGCCTTTTCAATATCGGCACCACACTCAAAGCGACCACCGTCGGTATCAATAAAGGAGACGTTTACGAACTCGTCCTGCCCGGCATAGTTTACGACATTGAAATCATCGATTACAACGCGCAAACCTATGCCCTGGTCGCTACCGGTAGCGCAGGCGTTGCTGTTGTAAACATCTCGGATCCGACCAACATGTTGCTTGTCAGTGTCGCTCCGGTCAATTATTACTTCGACGGTGTAACTTATACTGAGGGCGGAGGTTCCATCCTCTACGACAATATTTTTGCCAGCGATGCAGGTCCCGTCGTAGCCTTAGCCAGCGATGGCAATGATCTTTACATCGGCGACAACAATTATGGCATCCACAAAACATCCTTAGCCAATCTCTTCGGCGATATTCGTGAAGAGGGTGATGGCACCTTACTGATCGACCAAGAAGTGCTGACCGTTCAGTACGCCGGTGAACACACCTGGGGCGGCCCTATCTCGCTGGAGTACTACGACGGCAAGCTGTTTGCCGGTCTTGGAGCCCTCGGAATGGGGATATTTGATTCCGCAACCCTCGAACAAACAGGTCGCTACAATCTCTATACTGACGAAGACCGCACGGAAGATTATTTCGGGACCATGGCCCTGAGTGAAACCGTACACCGTGACCTTGAGGGAGATCTTTTCCTCGATGACTTCACGGGCATGCCTGACTATCGGCAGGTCAATTATGAAATCGGCATCATCATGCACGGAACAGACGAAGATAATACCCCCTGGGCTGATTTTGAGCGCGAAGGAAAATGGTATTATGAGGCGGTTGATGTGGATGTTGCCCAGCAAGGGAATCGTACCATCGCATATATTGCCTACTCCCTCGGTGGCGTCATTGCAGCAGACATTACCGGCTTCGAAACGGCGACGGCGACAAACTTCCTGAACGCTTCCTACCTGGGTTATTTTGTTGCAGTGCCCGCCAACGGCCCCTACGACACCGGTTCCCAACCGTCCAGCTTGTTGCCTTATGAGGGAGCCGGCATGTTGAAAGAATCCGGCGTCTTAAGTGTCAATGTATTAGGCGACCGTCTTTATCTGACGGACCATTTTGCTGGCTTGGTCATTCTCAACAGTGCCGGAGAACCGGAAAACTGGCACGGCGATGCGCCACCGTATGATAACGACACCGACGGTATCCCGAACAACAATGTCCCGGAGTTCGAAGATGTGACCTCTTACGACATGTCCCCCTGGGACCCGGTTGACAACGAATCTTTGCCATGGGCCTATTATCAGCCACCCTGTGAACTGGCAACGCGTGAATTGAACGGTCATGGCTATGGCTTGGCCCTGATGGATAACATTCTTCTGTCTGCGGCTGGTCAGATTGACGTTCTCGAATGTTCCACCGCCGGCGGACTCGTTTTTGTTGATGTCGTCGATATCGAGGCTCCGTTGATGGACGATCGCTTCGATATTGCGGTTGCCTTCCCGTCAACGGATGAGATCGGTGCCGCTCCAGATGGTTCACCCACCGCCACTATTTCGCTTGGCCACACCGACGGCATTGCCGCAACCGAGAATTACATCTATGTCTCCGATGGCCCACACGGCATCACGGCCTGGAAGATCACCAATGATGAAGGGTATCCGACAGACGAAGTACATGTCGTCGCCAATACGCTTCAGGACGAATATCCCATAGATGTCGGAGGAGAATTGATCTATCCGGCGTCGCATACTGTGCGCAACGTGCTCGATCCGAATGGGCAGTTCACCTGGGCACTCAGTGTCGGTAACGGAATGCGTCGTGTCCCGATTGCTGAAGTTGAAGCGGGGGGGGGCGAGGTTGGCTTACCACTCCTGATGAAACTTCATATTGATGACAGTTTTGAGCACAACGCTGACTGGGGTGTGGTCAAAAAGTTCAACTATCAGGATCAGGCTTATGATGTTGAGTTTCTCGGCAACTATGCTTATGTCGCTGATGGTACTAACGGGTTAACCATTTATGATACCAGCAAAGACCCAACCGATCCTCATGGGGGTTTCTTTGTCGGGAATATTGGCTACAACAAGGGGAACCCTCTACTTGGCACCGCCTCGGGGATCGAACTCTGGACAGCTCCTTCGAGGCAACGATATGCAATTCTTGCGTGTGGTCCCTATGGCGTCGGCGTGGTTGATATCACAGATATTAACAATATGCAGATCGTCAAGGTTTTTGAACCGATTAAGTATGAAGACGGGGATGTTGGCTCGGCCGACGGCCAGGCCATTGACGTTGAAGTCGTCGGTGACAATGCCTACTTCGGCTACGACAGTTTTGGTCTCGTTGCCTACAGTATGGCTGAGCTCGTTGAACCGTTACCGGACGGGGTCGATCCAACCGATTTGTTCAAAAAAGAAGCTGACGGGACGGTTGTCTACGATTATCGCCCGGAATTCCTCGGCAAGTTTAAACTGCAAGACGTTGAAGGCTATGAGGATGCAGATGGTGGTAGCGTGAAGATGGCCTACACCCAGCAATCTGGAAATCTCTACTTCTATGCGGCCTTCGGACATTACGGTGTAGTGAAGATCGATTACACCGATGCGACGGCTCCAGAACTTTTGGATGCGGTACCGACGGCGTCGGAATGTGTCGATGTTGAAATCTCCAACGGTCGCCTCTATGTAGGCGATCACGCTGGAGGGTTGGTGCTTTTTAAATAAGTCACCTAAATACCCGGACAAAGCCAAACTTATCGTGAGATAGGGACGGAAAACAGGGGGGACTTTAAGACTTTGAAATGGCCGAGCTACCAACAGGCGAAACCTGTTCTGTTGGTACGTTCGGCCTTTTTCTTTGGGGCTATGGTGAATTCCACTGAACACAACCTCCTTGAGGTTTCAAATTTTTCATCAGGGTTAAGTGTTGGCTTGGTGTATGATACAAAGAATCCAGGTTCTCCAATTGTGCACTTAGCTAAACAATATTCTGCGAGCCAAGAACGGAAAATGCCGTAGCAAAAACCCCAATGTTGAATATGGATTGATCGAAGGACTTGTTTAAAATTAGACAGTGGTAAGACACATAAAACTTACAAGGTAGACAGAAAAAGCCCTAACCACAACGGTTGGGGCTTTTCGTATATACCCTGCATTTTAAGAAATGCTCGAGCCTCTTGCCGCAAACTTCCACACGATATTCAGACATTCTCAGTGAGCAGACAACTTTACATTTGTTCTTTTTCAACAGTGGGCACCGAACCCCCAAAAGATTTCGAAGATATGTCATAAAATGCTATAACCGTTGTCAGCACACACACAATCCCCCCTTCAGAGAGCGGTGTCATTGTGCCCCTCACCTACCTGAAACTGTTTGGCGTCGCCTTCTTCTGGGGCGGCACCTTCGTTGCCGGTCGCTGGCTTGGCGGCTCGGTCGACCCGGTCTCGGCGGCGTTTTTCCGTTTCGCCATTGCAAGCAGCGTGCTGCTCGTGCTGCTGAAATGGCGCGAAGGAAATCTACCACGCCTTGACGGCCGCCAGTTGCTGGCGGTCACCGCCCTCGGCGCCACCGGCATCTTCGCCTACAACCTGTTCTTCTTCAACGGCCTGGTACACATCGCGGCCGGCCGCGCGGCACTGATCATCGCCCTTAACCCGGTGGCGATCGCCCTCTCCGCTGCCCTGATCTACAGGGAACCGTTACCGCCACGGCGCGCATTCGGCATCCTGCTGTCGCTGTGCGGAGCCATCCTGGTCATCACCCGCGGTCAGCCGCTGACAATCTTCGACGACGGCATCGGCCGTGGCGAGCTGCTGATCTTCGGCTGCGTGCTGTCGTGGAGCCTCTACTCGGTGATCGGCAAGAGTGCCATGCGCGGCCTCACACCGCTGGCCGCGGTCTGCTGGTCGTCGCTGGTCGGCACTCTTTTGCTGTTCTTCCCGGCGCTGGCCCATCACAGTTTTAGCGAGGCGCTGAGCTTCTCACCCGGCGCCTGGACGAGCATCATCTATCTCGGCCTGTTTGGCACGGTGGTTGGCTTCTTTTGGTATTTCGAAGGGATACAGCGGATCGGCCCGTCACGGGCGGCGGTGTTTATCAATTTCGTTCCGGTCAACGGGGTGCTGCTCGCCACCCTCCTGCTCGACGAACCGTTGACCCTTGCGCTGCTCGGCGGTGGTGCGCTGGTGATATGCGGCTCGTACCTGGCGAACTCCGGGGGAGAAACGCCTTCTGCCCCCAACGCTCAGAGCTGACTGTCCCGGAGACTACTCCCGAGGGGTCCTGCTTAAACGGATCAGCCCCCGGCCTTCTTGGCCTTGAAACCTTTGGCCTGCAGCAGGTCGACCA
>PKUI01000039.1 GCA_002869605.1 Desulfuromonas sp.
CGCTTAAGATTCAGGGTCTCGGCCGGCCTCTCAAGATGCTGCTCGACAAGCTGCAGCCTCTGGAGAGTCAGGCAGAGCGCGCTGCCCTGTTTCACGATTTCATGGACGTGCGTTTTCAGCTGCATCAGTGGGAGCGGGAACAGACCTCCAGCAGTCGTAAGGCGCTTAAAAACAGCTACCTGAGGTTTTTGCGTGGCTGGCTGTTCGACAGCAACTCGGTCGAAGGAGCGGTGCTCAAGGGGTGGGTTGAGTCGCGTCTCGGCCTGCCACCGATCTTTCACGTGGAACCGGTCGGCGACATTCATTCACGGGCCTATTTTCGCTATACCCAGGAACGCATGAAGGGGTTGGCGCGCACCAATGCCATCTTCTCTCAACTCGACCTGCTGTATGGTTATGTGCAGTACGAGCTTGAACGCACCTGTAAAGAGCAGACGCACATGACGCTGTATCGTGGCATCTACGACTTCGAAGAGCACCAGGTGCTGAAAAAAATCGACAAAACCCATTTCGTGTTGCGCTTGAACAACCTGAATTCCTTTACCGACGATTTCGAGAAGGCCTGGGAATTTGGCAGCCGGGTTATTGAAGCGCAAGTGCCGCTGCCCAAGATCTTTTTCAAGAGCGGTCTGCTTCCTAAGTCGCTGTTGAAGGGCGAGCAGGAGGTGCTGGTGATCGGCGGCGAGTATGAGGTACGGGTGCTGATCGGTGGCTGAGACAGAGCAGATATACAGCCGGGCGCGTGCTGCCTACCTGGGGTTGGCGATCGGTGATGCACTCGGTGCGACGACCGAGTTCATGACGCCGGGCGAGATCAAGGCACAGTACAAGGTACATCGCAATATCGTTGGTGGGGGCTGGCTTTATCTTTCGCCCGGGAAGGTCACCGATGATACCGAGATGTCCCTGGCGCTTGGCGATGCGGTGCTTGCCGGGGGAGATTGGCAGCTCAAGCAGGTGGCCGAGGCTTTCCTCGCCTGGATGAAGAGCAAACCGATCGATATCGGGGCGACCTGCCGTCGCGGAATTCGCGAATACATGACCACCGGGCAGCTCGAGGTTCCGTACAACGACTGGGACGCCGGCAACGGCGCGGCGATGCGCATGGCCCCGGTGGCACTTTACACGTTGGGCGATGAGCAGTTGCTCGAGCGCTATGCCGTAGAGCAGGCGCACCTGACCCACAACCACCCGCTTTCGGATGCCGCGAGCATCACCATCGGACTCATGGTCCAGCGGGCGATTCTCGGTTGTGACCGCTTCGCGCTGCATGCCGCGACCCGAGACCTGGTTGCGCAGCACGGCAACTTCGCCTTCAATAAGTACAAGGGGCAGGCCGGGTCGTACGTGGTCGATACGATGCAGACGGTGTTTCACTACCTGTTTAGCACCGCCAGTTTCGAAGAGTGCCTGATCGGGGTGGTCAATCAGGGAGGCGATGCCGATACCACCGGGGCGATTGCCGGCATGATAGCCGGAGCCTTTTATGGTCTCGAGGCGATTCCGAGGCGCTGGGTGAAAAAGTTGAAACGTGAAGTGCGAGAGCAGGTTGAGGACCAGTCGCAACGGCTGGTGCGGATCTCGCCATGGAGCGTATAACCAGACAAGGTGTCCCGCGCGAAGTAAACCGGTGCGGGGGTTAATGTGAAAGGAGCACAAACATGAACGAAAACATGATCTCGATTGAAGAGGCAGCACGACGCCTGCAGACGACCGAACTGAACGTCCTTATGCACCTGAAGCGCGGTTTGCTGAAAGGGGTTGAAGAGGATGAGCTGTGGCAGATCGAGGCCTCGAGTCTTGACGAGTTGCAGGCTAAAACCGGTGGTGGCAAGGCGACAGACGTTTGTGCCAGTGGCTGCAGCAAGAAGCACGCTTGCGGCGGCAGCTGTAGCTGAAGGTTGTTGGAAAGGAGATAAACCCATGGGTGTGATGATCAAACCTTCCGATCTGTATTATCGCTATCGTCGTAAAAAGGAACAGCGCGACCAGCCGAAGTTCAGCGGCAAGCCCGACCTCAATCTCTTCGACCGTGAGGACCTGTACGAGGTGATCCCGATGTTCGAGGCGGTAATGGATGCCTTGGGCAGCAACGACCAGCGGGTGCTGGAGCGGATGGAGGAAGCTATCGGCGATGAAATGCCGAGTTTTATCCAGACCCGTGAAGAGGTTTTCGACTTCCTCTTGTACACCATGCGTGAAGCGATGTATGCGTGAAATTACCGGCGATCTCTGGGCCTGCTACGCAGACGGTGCCGTGGTGGCGATCACCACGCACGGAGCGGTAAGCCGCAGCGGACGCAGCAGTATGCAGCGTGGCTGTGCTCGCCAGGCCCGGGAGCGTTTCCCCGGTCTGGACGAACAGCTCGGCGGCCTGGTACTCAAACAGGGCAACCACGTCCACCAGCTCGGCGAACGTCTGGTCAGTTTTCCCGTCGAGAACGACCCGCTGTGTAACCCGGAGTTGTCCCTGATCGAGCGCTCCTGCCAGGAATTGGTGGTGTTGACCGGTCGCCATGGCTGGCAGCAGGTCGTGGTGCCGCGGCCGGGATGTGGCAGCGGCGGTCTTTTTTGGGCCGATGTGCGGCCGGTACTGGAGCGTTATTTCGATGAGCGCTTCACGATAATCAGTATGGAGTTTAAGTGATGATGACGACATTGCAACGGGCCCGGCAGGGGGATCGGGTCACCGTGCATTACATAGGTACTCTCGACAATGGAAAAATCTTTGATCAGCGCGATGCGGATGAACCGCTGCAGCTCACCCTCGGTGCCGGAGAGGTGTTCCCGGAACTCGAGGCGCAGATCATCGGCATGGGTGTCGGGGAGGTCAAGAATATTATCCTGACGCCGGAACAGGCTTTCGGGGTACGCAAGGACGAGAACCTGATCCGCGTAAAACGCGAGCTTTTTCCTGCCGATGCCGAACTGCGCATCGCCCAGAAGCTGGCGATCGAAATCGGTGGCGGTGCACAACGTGTGATGCGGGTGCGTTCCTTCGACGAACATGAGGTGCTGCTTGATGGCAACCATGATCTGGCCGGTTGCGACCTTACCTTTGCCTTGCAGCTGATCGGGATCGAGGAATCCTGAAACCGAACTGCTATGTCCCGGCGTCCGGGTCCTGGAAGAGGCGGGCGAGGAACGATCTGTCACTGACCGGACGCTCGGTAGGGTCGGGGTGGAGTGGCAGGGTCGATGTGACGGTGGTCCCCTGGTGGAGTCTGCTGCTGACCTCGATGGTCCCCTGATGGGCCTCAATCACGTGCTGGACGATAGTGAGGCCGAGTCCCAGTCCTTCGACGGCAGTGGTAGAGCTGTCGGCGCGGTAGAATTTTTCAAAACAGTTGGAGCGTTGTTTGTCGGTCATGCCCAGGCCCTGGTCGCTGACGCAGATGGTCAGGGCAGAGGTGCCGCGACTCGCCGTAAGTGTAATCTGGCTGCCGGGCGGCGAATACTTGATCGCATTGCTCATGAGGTTGTCGATGGCCTGCTGGATTTTTCCATGATCGGCCTCGATGCTGCCGAGACCTTGATCGAAGTTGGCGGAAAAACGGTGCCCGGGGTGTTCGGCGCGGTAACGGGCCATGATTTTTTCCAGGGTTTCGGCGATATCCCATTCGCTGTAGTGAAGCGATAACCCCCGCCACGATTCGATACGGCTCAAATCGAGCAGGTCGTCGATGATCTGCTCCAGGGCTCCGGCCTTTTCAAGGATGGTCTTCAAGAAGTCCTGTCGCTCTTCCTGCGACCAGTCCCCTTCATACAGCAGCTCGGCAAAACCACTGATTGACGTCAACGGGGTGCGTAGCTCGTGGGCTGCGGTTGAAATGAACTCCGACTTCATGCGCGCCAGCTCGCGATCCTGGGTGACATCGCGCAGGCTGATGACCTGCCCCGAGTCGGGATGGCTCCCTTTGAGCCGAGCCGCACGAGCCTGGATAATACGCGTTTCGTCACGCTCCACATCGTACAGGTTGAGGTCGACGTCTTCATCAGGTATGGACCGTTCGAGCCGGTTGAGGTAGTCGAGCAACTGGGTCTGGCGACTAATCTCGTCGACCCGTTTATGGCTCACCGTGGCCAACGAGGTGCCGAGCAACGCCTCGGCCGCCTTATTCATGTGCAGGATGCGCTGCTGGTTGTCGATCACCAGCAGCGCGTCTGCGACCGAACGGAGGATGCCGTTGACCTTCTCGTGGCTCGACTTGGCGTTGTCGAGGGAGGTCTTGTTGGCTTCGAACAGCTGGAAGCGGTCGATGCTGACGGCGATCTGGCGGTTAATGCTTTCGAGAGTACTCAGGACTGTTTCGCCCAGAGGCTGCTGGGCAAACAAAGCGATGACGCCTACCAGGTGTTGCTGTAGTACCAGCGGGTAACCGGCAAAAGAGACAATCCCCTGGGCGGCCACCCAGGGCTGATTGTGGAAATGGGGGTTGCCCACGACTTCGTTGGTCAAAAAGGGCTTTTTTTCACGGGCGATGATCCCGACCTTGTGGGGGTAGTCACTGAGCCTGAGGTGGCTGTGGGCACCGTTGATGGAGGTGTGCAGCCCGGAGCTGGCCTGCAGCTCGAGGATTTCCCCTTCCGTATCAAGGACCCAGATGCGTACAAATGCGGCGGCAGAATGGGCCGCCAGCGCGTCGCTGCAGCGCTGCAGTGAGCTGCGCAGATCGGGCTCCTCGGTCAGCGCCTGGCCGATCTCCGCGACCAGCTCGGCGAGCTTGACCCGCTCGTTGAGCTTGTCGATCTGCACCTGCAGTTCGGGGTAGTAGCTCTTGCGCAGGGACTCTTCGCCCAGCCCGATCAGCTTTTCGCGCAGCTCCTGCTGCTCGTTTACCGGCCTAAAGCGCTTCTGCATAGATCGACTCGAGGTCATCCCGGCTGGCTTTGCGCGGGTTGGTGACCAGACAGGCGTCGGCCGCCGCGTGAAAGCTCAGCTGTTTAAGGTCGGTGCTCTTGACGCCGAGCTCGCCCAGCGGGCAGCTGACGCCGGCCTGCAGCTTGATGTCGCGCAGCCTGGCGAGCAGCGCCGCATCCCGCTCACGGCGCTCGAGACCGTGCAGGTCAAGGCCGAGGGCTTCGCTGATGGCGTCGAAGCGCTCAGGGGACGCCGAAAGGTTGAACGCTACCACGTGGTCGAGCAGAATCGCATTGCATTCGCCGTGCGGCAGGTCGAGGTAGCCACCGAGGCTGTGGGCCATGGCGTGGGTGGCGCCGAGGATGGCGTTGGAGAAGGCCAACCCCGCCTGCAGGCTGGCGAGCATCACCTTGCCGCGCAGCTGAAGGTCTTGCGGGTTGTGCAGCGAGGGGAGCAGGTGCTCGGAGAGCAGGCGGATCGCCTCGAGAGCGTGGATATCGGTCATCGGCGAGTTGGCGTTGGAGACGAACGCCTCGATAGCATGGGTGAGGGCGTCGATACCGGTGCAGGCGCCGAGATAGGGGTCCATGCTGACCAGAGTCTGTGGGTCGATCAAAGCAAGGTCCGGAACCATGCTCTTGCTGACGATGGCGATCTTCACCTTTTCGCTGCGGTCGGTGATGATGGCGAACTGGGAGACGTCGGCCGAGGTTCCGGCGGTGGTTGGAATGCAGATCAGCGGCGGAATCGGCAGGGTCACCTGGTCGACCCCTTCGAACTCGAGGACGTTGCGCCCGTGGACCGCGACGATGCCGATCCCCTTGGCGCAGTCCATCGGGCTGCCGCCGCCGATCGCGACGATCAGGTTGCACTGTTCGGCGGCGTAGACCGCCGCTCCATTCATCACCTCCTCGGCACGGGGGTTGGGCGAAACCTCGGAGAAGATCACGTAGGGAAGGTGCTCCGCTTCGAGTGCACTCTCAACCTCTCCGCACCAACCGGTGGCGATCACCCCGGGGTCGGTGACGAGCAGGATCTTGCGTGCACCGAGCTTGCGTGCGTACTGCCCTACCAGGTGGCGTGCGCCGTTGCCGAAGACATATTCGGGGGCTATGAACTTGCGCAGTCCGTCGGTCGACATCTATGGCTCCTCTGCTCTGGACATAATGTCCCGGGGTTGAACTGGTGAACCCAAAGTATATCACGCTCTTAACCGGGCACTTTAAGCAAGGTCTTCACCCGGACATGGCAGTTTGACGCGTATGCGGGTGCCTGCCCCGAGAGCGCTGTCGACCTCGATCGTGCCGTTATGCATTGCGATGATTTTCTTGACGATGCTCATGCCGAGGCCGAGCCCGCTGCTCCCGGTATTCGAAGAGTCGACGCGGTAGAACTTGTCAAACATTTTCCCCACCTGTTCGGGAGTCATGCCGATCCCCTGGTCGGCGACCTCCAGAATCCATTCGGTGGATGTTTTGCGTGCCGTCAGGAAAATTTCCGAGCCTGCAGGGGAGAACTTGAGGGCGTTGCCGAGGAGGTTTTCCAGGACCTGTCCGATGCGGTGCTGGTCGATGACACACGGTTGTTCCGTCCCTTCTCCGAGCAGTTCAAATCGATAGAGATGTTGTTCATCGTGAATGCGGAAGAACTTGATGGTTTGTGTCAGGAGTTCGCTTAACGAGGCCTCCTTGAATTCCATGCGAATTTCTTTGCCGCTCTCAATGCGGCTGATGTCGAGCAGGTCGTCGACGAGGCGTGTCAGGCTTGCGCCGTGGGTATGAACTTCGTGGATAAAATCCAGTTTTTGTTCCGCTGAGAACTCGCCGAATTTTTCCGGAGACATAAGCAGTTCGCTGTAGCCCATGATCGCGCTTAACGGGGTGCGTAATTCATGAGCGGCCGTTGAGATGAACTCGTTCTTGATCCGGTTCATCTCCTGTAGACTCCTCTCGGCTGCTTTTTCGAGGGTGATGTCTCTGAGTGATGCGAGTATGCAGTCGGTCTGGTTGAGGTAGAGCCTGCGTGCCGAGAGCAGCCCGGTACGAGGTTCATCCTCAATCCGGAAGTCGATTTCGAAATTGTCGACTTTGCCGTCATCTTTTATTCTGGAGCGGAAGGTTGCGAGGTGTTTTAGGTCGAGCCACAGGCCGAGTTCCTCGATGGGGCGTCCGCGTGTCTGTTCCCGGGTAAGGCCGCAGGCGCTTTCGAAGGCGCGGTTGGCATCAAGCACGGTGCCGAGGTCGAAACGCGCCAGTACGACCGGGTCGGGGTTGGTTTCAAACAGCAGGCGGAAGCGTTCTTCGCTTTCGAGCAAGGCTTTCTGCGCCTGATTACGCGGGGTAACGTCGTGGATGATCGAGAAAAGCACCAATTGGTCGTCCTGTACCATCGGCGAGGTATGCACCTCGACATCGCGAACCTCCCCCGAGGCGAGGCGATGGCGGAATTCAAAGCGATGCTTTATTCCGGCAGCGGCCTGTTCACGTGCCTTGGCAACCTCTTCAGGGGGCATAGTATTGATCTTTTCGACCGGCTTGCCGACAAGCTCATCGTGGCGGTATCCGTAGAAATTGCTGGCGGCTTGATTGGCATCGAGGATGATGCCTTCGCTTGAGGAAATCTGTATCATCACGGCGTCATGGTGGCGAAACATGTTATGGAAGTGTTGCTCGGTGCGGCGCAGGTCAGTGGTAATTTTCTCAGCCAGGAGCTGGGCTTCGTCGAGGTGCAGGCCGTAATTTCTGACCAGCAGTGCGGCAAGCAGGCTGAGCAGGACGCCGGCCACCAGTAGTGCAATCGGCATGTTTTTTCCAACCTGCGGGGTGAAGCCGGGCAGGGAGAGGATGTTGATCAACCATTTCCGCCCACCGATTTCAAGGCTCGTGAGGCTGCTCAGATGATGGCTGTCGACAGCAGATGCCTCGCCGGTGCGGAGCGTGTGTAGCTCGCCATCGGCATCGTAAAACAAAAACTCGGGGGCTTCGAGGCTGCCGTCGAAGATCTCGATGTCCAGCGGGGTGTCAAGGTGTTCAACGATGTCGGCGAGCAGCTTGTCAATATGTATCGAAGTAATGGCCCAACCCTGCAAGGCTCTCCAGCGTTGCCCCGGGGTTGAGAGCTCGGCTCCCGTGTTGTAGACCGGTAACATCAGCAGGAAGACGGGGGGGGACGGATTGTTCTGCTCAAGCTGAATGCGGTCCGAAAGCGTTATCTGGTTGTTTTCAACTGAGTCGACGCAGGCGGCGCGGGCCGCAGGGATCGTTTCCAGATCGAGCTCGGCATAGGACCTATTGGGCTCGAACGGCTCGATGTACTTGACCACGAAAAGATCGTGAGGCCCCTCCGGGGACGAGCGGTTGGGGCTCGATGTGTCATAACGGATGGAAGCGGAAGGGGAAACGCTTTGCCCGGAGTTCCTGTCGTAGCGGACGTAGGCGAAGACGGGTGTGCCGTAGAAGTGATGTGAGATGTCGAGGTCGCGAATGTAGCCTTGCCATTCGTCGAGGGAGACCTGTTCGCTGGCGTTGTAGAAGGCTCGAAGGCCGCGCAGTATCGAGACATGGTCATCCAGATGTTCGTCGATCACGGTATTGATCATCGATGCGTAGTGATCGAAGCGGGTCGTTTCGGCTTTAAGGAAGGCTTTCCTCGAGGTATGCCAGATGAACAGGGAAAACAGCAGCCCGGCCAGGAACATTCCCAGGGCCACGATGTAATAGCGTTTGGCCCTGAGTGCTCTCGGCTGTGAACTGTCTGGTGGGTTGAGCGGGGTGTCCGGCATATCTTTGCGCTCCATCTGCAGCACGGGGCTCCTGGGTTGAGCACGCTAAGCCCAGAGTATAACAGACTAATTGCGCAAAGTTATGCTGGGGTCCTTTCCTGCCCCCTGGGGTAAAAAGCCCGCACTTGCCGACAGGGGAGCGCCTCCAGCATGACCCCGCGCCGCACGTAGAAGCCCGTCGGCCTCAATTGACCTCCCACAAGGTTTTCCCGATGGCAGGTAACTTACTGTATTAAGAGACAGGTTGTCTCTTTGCTACGCGGTGCTGATTGTCAGCGTGGCGTCGATGGTGTCGGCATCGGTCTAGTGCTGCCAAGCAACCTGGTTGAGATGATGGCCGGCGAACTGCGGGTGGAGAGTACCGTCGGTGAAGGATCGATATTCAGCGTCGAGTTCGCCATGGAGCAGATACCGGAACGATCTGTCGGGACCTGAACATTTAGCATCCAATCATGCTCAATCTCTGCTCAATCCCTGTGCATCAAAAACGAGCATAAAGCCTCTCTTGTCACCTAACTTACTGTAATTACACGGATACGCGTTTTTGGCACGGCTGATGCTATAAAGACGATACGAAGGCTGACTGACTACACCGACGTAATCGGTCAACTTCTCAGGCAACGGAGCCCACAGTGCAGAGTATCTGTACGCGTGGGTTTTATGTTGTGAAGGAATCGCGGCTCATTTAAGGAGCTGCTTACGGCGAAGGCGCCCTGCTTGATTCAACGAATCAGTGTAGGGCGTTTTGCATTTAAAAGGGAAAAACATCATGACCCCGTTTGAGTACATCGTCGGCATTACAGGATTGATCAGTTTTGCCGCCAGCCATCTGCTGGTGGCGATAGTCGAGACGCGGCGCCGGACAAGAAAGTCCCGCTCGGTGCAGCGTCGCCATCTATAGGGCTAGGAGCCGTTTACCCCCCTGGAGACATCAAGGGCGATGCCGCCTCGCTTTGGGAAACACAAGAACGCAAACCATCAAACGAAAGAAAGAGAAGGAGAAGCATCATGGAAAAGTCAAAGAAAATGCGTCAAATTGCAATCTACGGTAAAGGCGGCATCGGTAAATCCACCACCACTCAGAACACTGTGGCAGGTCTCGCTTCCCTCGGCAAGAAAGTCATGATCGTCGGTTGTGACCCGAAAGCTGACTCGACCCGTCTGATCCTGCACGCCAAAGCTCAGGAAACGGTCATGGATAAGGTCCGTGAGCTCGGTACCGTCGAGGACCTGGAGCTGGAGGATGTATTGAAGTGGGGCTACGCTGACGTCAAGTGCGTTGAGTCGGGCGGTCCCGAGCCGGGCGTCGGTTGTGCCGGTCGTGGTGTTATCACCGCTATCAACTTCCTCGAGGAAGAAGGCGCTTACACCGACGACCTCGACTTCGTTTTCTACGACGTTCTCGGTGACGTTGTCTGCGGGGGGTTCGCTATGCCGATCCGCGAGAACAAGGCCGAAGAGATCTACATCGTTGTTTCGGGTGAGATGATGGCCATGTACGCGGCCAACAACATCTCCAAGGGTATCCTCAAGTACTCCTCGAGCGGAAACGTTCGCCTCGCCGGCCTGATCTGCAACAGCCGTAACACTGACTGCGAAGCTGAGCTGATCACCGCCCTGGCTGAGAAACTCGGCACCCAGATGATCCACTTCGTCCCCCGCGACAATCAGGTTCAGCGCGCCGAGCTGCGCCGCATGACCGTCATCGAGTACTCGCCGGAGCACAAGCAGGCTAACGAGTACCGTGAGCTGGCTCGCAAGATCGACGAGAACACCATGTTCGTCGTTCCCACCCCGCTCGAAATGGAAGAGCTCGAAGAGCTGCTGATGGAATTCGGCATCATGGAAGTGGATGACGAAGAGAACGTCGGCAAGGCCGAAAACGCATAACTCTCTAACAGCGGACGAGGTCTCCCCGGAGCATTGAATCGATCCGGGGAGACTCTCTCCTCCTCACCGGCGTAGCCTTATACCGGGAGAGCGTTTGATTACGAGCCGTTCATTTCGGCTTAGACACTACAGGAGTATCTCATGGCAGAGAGAAAGCCCATCAAGGGCATTACCAAGGATAGAACCGAAAAGCTGATCGCCGAGACCCTGGCGGAGATGCCGGAG
>PKUI01000184.1 GCA_002869605.1 Desulfuromonas sp.
ACCTTCATCTCTGCAACCAATTTCAGGCGGTGATTTTTTTCTACTGTCAGAACTCGCCAGAAGTCCAGGGCATCTCCAGATTCCACCAAGTATGGATTGCGCCTTCCCCTACTCAGACCGGGGCCGCCCAGCAATCGATCAAAAGCTCCGCGCAGGTGCCATAACCAATCGGCAGAATACCAGCCGGTTTTCCCTCCGATCCCTATAACGGCCGGCCACAACCGCTCCGCGCTACCCTTAACCAGCATACTTCGTTCATCTTTGAAAACTGTCCCCCCAGCCCATGACGGGTCCTCACCGGTGCTCCACTCAGCGGGGGCGACTTTACCCGCATCCATCCACGAAGTTTCAACCTGCTGCAGGCGCATCTTTTCAAGAGCAAGGCTTATTGCCTCTCGGCAGCTGAGAAGTTTTTGCGGAATATACTCTCTGATTCTTGTGTCCCGGCACAAGACTCGGTTTCGCAAGCCCTCTGCGAGAGGTTTGGCGAGAGTGGCGGGCACTGGTGTTACCAGATGGATCCAATAGGAGGACAATCTAGGGGTCAAGATGGGCACAGGAATGATCCATCGTTTCGGCAAACCTGCCTCTTCTGCATAGATGCGCATCAAATCAGCATAGGTGACAATTTCCTCTGTTCCTATGTCGAATGTTTCGCCTGTTGTCTCGGGGGCATTCAGACAGGACGCCAGGTAGTACAGCACGTTGCGCACAGCAACCGGCTGGCATTGGGTCGAAACCCAGCGCGGGGTGATCATGATGGGCAAACGTTCAACCAGGTAACGCAATATTTCGAAAGAAGCGCTGCCAGACCCGATAATCATCGCAGCACGAAAGACTGTCACTGGGACGCTACCAGTTTTCAGAATCTCTTCTACCTCCCGGCGTGATTGCAAATGAGGGCTGAGCTCCGCTGTTTCTTCTCCGAGGCCGGCAAGGTAGATTATTCTGCCCACTCCGGATTTTTCTGCTGCGACCGTCATGTTGTTTGCGGCTGTTCGATCAGCTTTAGCAAAGTCGCCGGTTTGGGGATTCATTGAGTGCACAAGATAATAGATGGCCGAACAGCCCCGAACAGCTTTTTGAAGAGAGTCAGCATCAAAGACATCAGCGCATACCGTTTCTACTCTTGGGTCTTTTCCCCAACTTCGGCCGCTAAGCTTCTCGGGATTGCGCCCGATCGCCCGAACACGCCAGCCGGCCTCGATCAACCTTGGCACCAGGCGAGCGCCGATGTAGCCGGTCGCCCCGAGAACAGCGACCATCTCATCCTGATCCGTTTTGGCGTTATGCTCCATATCGATGTGTCTCACCTTTAAAATTTACGAGAGTCATAAGCCCAGTGCAGCAATGCCTGTCTCTGTTTCGGTCGGCAGTTAAGGTCACCAGACAGACAGTTATTCGTGATTTGTGCGATGTGTCTTTTCATGGCTTTCCAGCGTTTTATCTGGCGCTCATCATCACAGCAGCGTCTCCCCATATAATAGCGGCAATACCATTGAAACCATCCTCTGGGATCCTCTTGGTAAATCCAGCCCTTTCGCTGCCACTCTGATAATGGCTGAGACGCATTCACGCCAAAGAAATTAAGAGAAGGGTCATGCCTCTCTGGGCATAGCTTTGCGCTTTTAAACCAGTCTGAAGGAAATTCATGGATACAATCCGTCATGTATTTCCCGCCGAAGACACCCAGTTCAAGCATCTCTTTTGGCGTCAGCTCTGGCTTGAAATCCGGATGAAAATTTTCTCCCATCTCTTCTGTTAAGAAATAGGAATAATCCTTTTGCATTGAGTCAGTAATCTGGACTTTTCTAATTCTCATGACAAAACCCAAACAAGTGGCTACACATGATTGCGCAACTTCAACTCCAGGGGGTGCGGATTGAGGTAAACCTGTTGCATCAAATAAGGTTGCTGGTACTTGCGGACGAAATGGTTAAGGAGTGTGATTGGCACGATCAAAGGGATCAGTCCAGAGCGATAGTCCTGGATGACCTGTAATATTTCCTGTTTTTCATTGCTGCTGAGTTGTTGCTTAAAATATCCCAGAACGTGATGCAACACGTTGACATGCTTGGGGAGGGTCGTTTTCAGGCGCATTCCTTTTATTAAAAGGGCCATGTATTGATCGTAGATCTCAACTGTCTTTGCATTTTTTACGGCGGCAACCAACTTTCCAGTCTGCCGATAAATCTCTGTGCTATGCGCCAGGAGTAGCAGCTTGTGCCGTGTGTGAAAATCGACCAGTGCGACACGGGTTTTGCCATTGGCTATCGCTTCCCGCCAGCGTTTAAAGGTGAAAAGGATCTCAATGAAATTCTCCCGAAGGTGCGGGTCATGAAGGCGCCCGTCCTCTTCTACTGGTAGAAGAGGGAAGTGCTCCATGAAGGACTTGGCGAACAGCCCCACCCCTTGAGAGTTGGGACTACCGTTTTTGTCATACAACTTGACCCGGGCCATGCCGCTGCTCGGTGATTTCGATTTGAAGATAAACCCGCTCAAGTCTTCTTTCTCTAATTCGGACACCTGTTTCTTTGCCCAGGCCTTCATACGTTCAGTGATGTCTTCCCCACTTTTGGAAAAAACCAGGCGCTGATTCTCTGGGGATCCGATTAAGCGCAAAGTTTCACGGGGCGTTGGCAAGCCGACTTCAACTTCCGGACAGACCGGGACATATTCGACGTAACGTCCTAAGGTTTCGGTTAG
>PKUI01000121.1 GCA_002869605.1 Desulfuromonas sp.
CGCATAGGCGGTATCTTCCGAGGCGGCTCTGATGTCGTCTCCCGAGGACCAACGCCATGAAAGAGCTGATCGAATTCATCGCCAAGTCGCTGGTCGAAAAACCGGACGCCGTAACCGTCAACGAAGAACTTGACGAGGAAGGCGCGGTCCTGATCAAGCTTTCAGCTGCTCAGGAAGACATGGGACGCATCATAGGCAAGCAGGGGCGCACCGCCAAGGCAATGCGCACGCTGCTCAATGCCAAGGCGACCCGTGAAGACAAGCGCGCTTCTCTGCAGATCATGGAGTGATGCCCGAGTCGGGGAATCAGCTCTTCAAGGCAGGGACCGTTACCGGAACCCACGGCCTGCGTGGTGATCTCAAGGTCCGCCCGGAAAGCTCCGGTGCGACAGGCCTTGTGGACGCTTCGCGGGTCGTTCTGCGCTCTGCCGACGGTCGTGAGCACGACGCTCAGCCGCTCCGGGTAACGCTCCATAAGGGGCAGTATCTTCTGCGCCTGCACGGCTTCGAGTCGATCGATCTGGCAGAGCCGTTGGTCGGCTGGGACGTCTGGATGCCGTACAATGATCTGGACGATCTGGGCGCTGACGAGAACTACTGGTATCAGCTCGAAGGGCTCGAGGTTGTCGATGCTCACTGCGGTTCTCTCGGGCGTCTTGTAAAGATGTTTTCGACGGCGGCACACGATGTCTATGTCGTTGAAGGA
The DNA here is from genome assembly GCA_002869605.1 of Desulfuromonas sp. The sequence continues at coordinate 707 of PKUI01000121.1, forward strand.
CCCTACGGCGAGGTCATGATCCCGGCCGTCGAGGCGATGATCTGCGTAATTGACCTCGAACGGGGCGTTATGGACGTCGATCTCCCCGAGGGGCTGGTAGCTAAGAGCGATGACCTTTGACATTCTGACCCTGTTCCCCGACATGGCCGGTTCTCCCTTCGCGGAGAGCATCGTCGGTAAGGCGGTTGACAGGGGACTGCTTGAGATTAACGCTCACAACCTCCGCGACTGGGCGACCGGGCGTCATCAGACGACCGACGATTCACCCTACGGCGGGGGGGACGGCATGGTGTTCAAACCCGAGCCGGCCGTCGCCGCGATCCGGGCTCTGCGTGAGCAGCGACCTGGTGCGAAGGTGCTGCTGATGTCGCCCCAGGGAAAGCGTTTTGACCAGCAGGAGGCCGCGCGGCTTGCGAACGAGCCGGGGCTGATCTTTCTGTGTGGCCGCTACGAAGGGTTCGACGAGCGGATTCGCGATTACGTCGACGACGAATACTCAATCGGCGACTTCGTTCTCACCGGTGGTGAACTGGCCGCGATGGTCATGATCGATGCCATTGCCCGCCTGGTGACCGGTGTGCTCGGCAGCTCCGGCAGTGCCGAGACGGACTCGTTCTCCGACGGACTGCTCGAGTATCCGCAGTACACGCGACCGGTTGAGTTCGAGGGTAAGCGGGTTCCGGATGTGCTGCTCTCGGGAAACCATGCCGAGATCGCCCGTTGGCGACGGCATGAGCAGCTACGGCGCACCCTGCAGCGGCGTCCCGATTTGCTGGAGGATCTGGAGCTTTCAGACATGGAGCGCCAAACCCTGCAACAGCTCAGGGACGAGGACGTCAAGTGAGTCGACGACCGCTGGCCGTGGCCCTGGTTCATCACCCGGTGCTCGATAAGCGGGGTGACCTGGTGACCACTGCGGTTACCAACCTCGACCTGCACGACATCGCACGCTCCGCGGCGACCTTCGGGGTGTCTCGCTTCTATGTGGTGACACCGGTCGCCGAGCAGCAGCGGCTCACCGCGCGCCTGGTGGAGCACTGGACAGAGGGACATGGTGCCAGTTACAACCCCGATCGCGCCGAGGCGCTGGGGCGGGTGGTGGTCATTGCCACCCTGGAAGAGGCCCTGCAGCATTGGCAGGCCGAGATCGGATCAACGAGCCAGGTCTGGCTGACCGGCGCCAGATGCCACGACGGACTCGAGCTGTCGGTGGCACGGCAGAGCCTGGAAGAGCAGGCGGCCCTGCTGGTACTCGGTACCGGCTGGGGATTGGCTCCGCAACTTTTTACCGACGACCGGCGAACGCTCAAGGCGATTCGCGGCGCAGGCGAGTATAATCATCTCCCGGTACGGGCGGCAGCGGCCATCATGCTTGATCGGTTGTGCGGGGAAACGCTTTAGAAAGTAAACAACGGAAACGTGAGAAACGTGCCCGGGACTATCCGTGGGCCACACATATCTGAAACAGACGAAACGGCCAGTCAGTAAGGCCTGAGGAGGATGCAACAATGAACACCATCGATCAACTCGCAATGGAACACATGAAGAAAAATGTCCCTGCCTTCAAGGCGGGTGATACACTGCGCGTTCACGTCAAGATCGTCGAGGGCGACAAACAGCGTATCCAGGTTTTTCAGGGGGTTTGCCTGAAGCGTCGCAATCGCGGCGTTGGTTCGAGCTTCACCGTTCGCAAGGTCTCCGACGGTATCGCTGTTGAGAGGGTTTTCCCTCTGCACGCACCGACCATCGACAAGATCGAGGTCCTGAGCATCGGCCGTGTGCGTCGCGCCAAGATCTACTACCTGCGCAAGCTCTACGGTAAGGCGGCCCGTATCCGCGAGAAGCGCCTTAACTAAGATTCGATACACCCTACAACAAAGCCCCGACCGAAAGGTCGGGGCTTTGTTGTTTCTGGCAGTTTGTTGCGTGTCGACTAGTGATGCATGCCGGTCTGGTGAACAGCTTCGCCGCCGAGGGCCGAAGCAACGAAGATGCCGACAACAACATAAACAGCAACGGCAGCCCAGCCGCCCTGCTTGAGGACCTCACTCATCTCCTTCCAGTCAACGAACAGGACCAGGTAGATGAGAGCGACAAGAATTCCGATCAGGATAGACATGGTTCTCCTCCGTGTATGGTATATGATTCCGTCGTGGCGACAGATTCTGTATACTACATCACGGTGCGGGTGAAATCCAGCGCGATTTTACGGAGAAAACATGGAAAGTCTCGAACTCTTCAGCCCTCAGCAAGTGACGACACTCGATTTTGAGCGACGCTTGCAGTCACGTGGGCACCGGGCGATTGCCGGAATCGATGAGGCCGGTCGAGGTCCGCTGGCCGGACCGGTGGTAGCGGCGGCGGTAATTCTGCCACAGAGTTTTGACCTGCCGGGATTGACCGATTCCAAGCAACTCAGCGAAAAAAAGCGTAACCAGCTATTTCCGCTGATCCGTAGCCAGGCGCGGGCGGTCGGGGTAGGTGTTGTCCCCGCCACCGAGATTGACCGCATCAACATTCTGCAGGCGACCTTACTCGCCATGAGCCTGGCGGTCGAGAGGCTCAAGGTTCCGGCCGATGCGTTGTTGGTGGACGGCATTACTCCGCTGCCGACGACCCTGCCCCAGCAGACGCTGAAGAAAGGGGACTCCCGTTCCCTGTCGATTGCCGCGGCCTCGGTTATCGCCAAGGTGGTGCGCGACCGCATGATGGTCGGCTATGCCCGGCGCTATCCGGGGTACGGGCTTGAGGGACACAAGGGGTACGGCAGTGCCAAGCACCTTGAAGCGATTGCCCGCCTCGGGCCGAGTCCGGTTCATCGCCTTTCGTTTCGCGGGGTGCGTGAACACGTGGAGACGCCATGAGCGAGGCACGCCTGGCGCTCGGACGCTGGGGAGAGGACGCTGCGGCGGCCCACCTGAAACAGGCCGGCCTGAAGATTGTTACGCGTAACGTGCGCACCCCGGTGGGGGAAATCGACCTGCTGGCGCGCCAGGGTAAGACCTGGGTGTTCGTCGAGGTCAAGACCCGTCGTAGCCGCCGCTGCGGGACGCCGGCAGAGGCGGTTACGCCGCGTAAGCAGCAGCAGATCATCCGTACCGCACGTTGGTACCTGGCAGAGAACAGGCTCGAAGAGAGTGAGGTCCGTTTCGACGTGGTGTCGGTGGCGTTGGCAGACGGCGAGGTTGAGATCGAACATCTCCCGGCGGCCTTCGAGGTGGAATGCGTTTAGTCGCGAAACTCACCTATTGAGTCATGCTGGCGTTTGCCAAGCCGCCTGATTTATTGATATTCTTTTGTTGTTGTAAATAACGATTTGTGGAGCAGGTGAATGACAATACAGCTTTCCAGTCTCGGTATGTTGCGGGTGGCCGTGGTCTCTCCCGAACTGCGCGTGGCCGATGTGGCGTTCAATGTCGACCGGATCGGTGCCGCGTTTGGCGAAGCCGCAGCACAGGGTGCGAGGCTGGTGGTCTTCCCGGAGTTGTGCCTGAGCGGCTACAGTTGCGGCGACCTTTTTTACCAGCAGTTGCTGCTCGACGAGGTGCGTGACGCGGTGCAGGCGCTGGCGTCGCAGACCGCAGCGCTCGGTGTTGCTGCGGTTGTCGGTGCGCCGCTGCAGATCGATGGTCGACTCTTCAACGTCGCTTTGGTGCTCTCCGGAGGGCGGTTATGCGGTATCGTGCCCAAGACCTACCTGCCGAATACCAACGAATTCTACGAGGAACGCTGGTTCTCCTCGGCCTTTGACCTGAAACAAACTACGATTGAATGGGCTGGCGAGCAGGTTCCGGTCGGCACCGACCTGCTGTTTGATAGCGCGGTGTATCCCGATTTCTGCCTCGGGATCGAGATCTGCGAAGATCTCTGGGCGGTGAATCCACCGAGCGGTTCGCTGGCACTGGCGGGCGCCACGGTTATCGCCAACCCCTCGGCAAGTCCGGAGATGCTTGCCAAGCAGGCTTACCGTCGACAGCTTGTGGCATCACAGTCGGCACGTTGCCTTTCCGGCTACCTGTATGCCTCCGCCGGGGCCGGGGAATCGTCGACCGATCTGGTCTACGCCGGGCATTCTCTGGTTTGTGAGTATGGGCAGGTGCTGGAGGAGAGCGGGCGTTTCGGATTTGGAACCGATATCGCAATGGCCGACCTCGACCTGCAGCGCCTGAGCACCGAGCGCCGTCGCAACAACACCTTTGCCGCGGTGCCACGTAGCGTAACCTGTCGCCGGATTCAGCTGTCACTTGCCGAGACCGAGGCTGGCAGCCTGATGCGTCCTGTCACCTCGACCCCCTTCGTGCCGGGAGATCCAGCTCTGCGTGCGGAACGCTGTCGTGAAATATTTGCCATCCAGACCACCGCTCTTGCCAAGCGGTTGCAGCATACCGCTAGCCGGAGTGCGGTTATCGGCATCAGCGGGGGGCTCGATTCGACCCTCGCACTGCTGGTTACGGTCAAGGCGATGCAGCGCCTCGGACGTCCGCTCTCCGAGGTTGTCGCGGTGACCATGCCCGGTTTCGGCACCACGGAACGCACCCGCGGCAACGCCGAACGCCTCGCCGAGCTTCTCGGGGTGACACTGAAGATCATCTCCATCGATGCTGCGGTGCGGCAGCATTTCGCCGATATCGGGCATGACGAGAATAACCACGACATCGTATTCGAAAATGCCCAGGCTCGCGAGCGTACCCAGCTGCTGATGAACCTGGCAAACCAGGCTGGCGGGCTGGTAATCGGCACCGGTGACCTTTCCGAACTGGCCCTTGGTTGGTGCACTTACAACGCCGATCATATGTCGATGTACGGGGTCAACGCCGGGGTCCCCAAGACCCTGGTGCGCTACCTGGTCGACTGGTGTGCCGATGAGGAATTCAGCGGTGAGATCGCGAGTGTGCTGCACGACATCGGGGCGACGCCGGTCTCTCCCGAGCTGCTGCCGCCGGATGAAGACGGCAATATTGCCCAGCATACCGAGGAGACGGTCGGTCCCTACGAGCTGCACGACTTCTTCCTCTTTCAGGTGGTTCGTCAGCACTTCGCACCACGCAAGGTGCTGACCCTGGCCGAGCATGCCTTTGCCGGGCGATACCCGCGCGCTGTGATTCTGCGCTGGCTGCAGGTTTTTTACCGCCGCTTCTTCTCGCAGCAGTTTAAACGCTCCTGCCTCCCGGACGGGCCGAAGGTCGGCAGCGTGGCGTTGTCGCCGCGCGGCGACTGGCGCATGCCGAGCGATGCCTGTGCCACGCTGTGGCTGGCCGAGCTAGAAGGCCTCGATGCCGGTGAGTGACCTGCCTGCCATTGAACCCGGCACCCTTTATGTCGTTGCAACGCCGATCGGCAACCTTGAGGATATTTCGCCGCGTGCCCTGCGGGTACTCGGCGAAGTCGAACTGGTGGCTGCGGAGGATACCCGTCATACCCGTAAGCTGTTCAACCACTTCGGGATCACGACTCGACTGCTCTCTTTGCATGAACACAACGAGGCGCAGCGTGCCGAGCAGTTAATTGAGAAACTCCAGGGCGGGATGAGCCTGGGCCTGGTTTCCGATGCCGGTACCCCGTGTATCAGTGATCCCGGTTATCGTCTGGTGGCGGCCTGCCGTGATGCCGGACTCAAGGTTGCCTCTGTTCCGGGACCTACCGCGTTCACCACCGCCTTGTCGATTGCAGGGTTGCCGAGTGATCGCTTTACCTTCTGCGGCTTTATGCCCGCGAAAAAGAGCGCCCGCCTGCGTGAGCTGGAGGCCTTTACGGGGCGCCGCGAAACATTGATTTTTTACGAGTCTCCACATCGTCTGGTTGCGGCACTGGAAGATATGTACGAGGTGTTCGGTGCCGATTGCCAGACGGCGGTGGCACGAGAACTGACCAAGCTTCACGAAGAGGTGGTTCGGGGAACGCTCGCCGAAGTGCAGGCGGAGTTCAGTGGGCGTGACAAGGTCCGTGGTGAAATCGTTATCCTGTTGGTGCCCTCAGTTTTGGAACCTGAACTGGAGGACCTTGATAGCGTTTTACGCAAAAGGTTGGCCGAGGATGAGCGCCCGGCGCGGCAGGTGGTCAAGGAGGTGGCCAGGGAGTTTGGCCTCTCCGGAAGCGAGGTTTATCAGCGCTACCTGGAGCTCAAGGCAGATGCATAGAAAGCCCGGCCGCTTGGCCGGGCTTTTTGTTTATCTGCGGATCGTAAAATCGCTAAATTCATGACGGCCATCCTCCCAGTCGATGGATACCTCATCGACTCTTGCCGCCGGAGGCCCCTCATGGCACCATTCGATCATCTTCTGTATGTCACTACGCGGTCCTTCCAAAATCGCCTCGACCTCGCCGCTCGGCAGGTTGCGCACCCAACCGGTTAGATTGAGAGCCTGCGCGGTTTGTGCGGTGTAATAGCGGTAGCTGACCCCCTGAACCATGCCGCGGATGCGTAGCGTGGCGCGGACCTGACTCATGACTCCACCTCCTCGAGCATGTTGCGAAACTCATCCTCGCTGAGTACCGGCACCCCAAGGCTGCGGGCTTTGTCGAGCTTACTTCCCGCCTCACTTCCGGCAATCACGAAGTCGGTTTTCTTGCTCACCGAGCCGGCCGCGCGTCCGCCGAGCCGTTCGACGATCTCCTTGGCCTCCTTGCGCCCGAACTGCTCAAGGGTACCGGTAAAGACGAAGGTCTTGCCGCTCCACGGCCCCCCCGCGAGCTTTTCGGCCTCTTGCGGTTTGACTCCGGCAGCTTCGAGGGTGGCGAGGATCTCGCGGTTCTTGTCGCTGGCGAAAAAAGTGGTGACGCTCTCGGCGACCTGCGGACCGACCTCGTGGATCGCCAGCAGCTCTTCGGCCGTAGCGCGGCTGAGCTGTTCGAGGGAGCCGAACTGCTGGGCCAGCACCTTGGCGAGATGCGCGCCGACGTTGCGGATGCCGAGGCCAAACAGGAAGCGCTGTAACGGGCGCTGGCGGCTGGCGGCGATGGCGGCAAGCAGCTTTTCGGCGAGCTTGTCGCCCATCCGTTCAAACTTGAACAGCTCGTCGCGCGAGAGGGTGTAGAGGTCGGCGATGCTGGAGACCAGTCCGAGGCGCAGCATCTGGTCGATGTAGCGATCGCCCATGCCGTCGATATCCATGGCGTTGCGCGAGGCAAAATGCTTGAGCGACTCTTTGAGCTGCGCCGGGCAGGCCAGCCCCTGGCAGCGCGGCACCACTTCCCCTTCAAGCCGTGCTACCGGAGCGTCGCATTCGGGGCAGGTCTGCGGCAGCGGCACTTCGCGTTCGGCACCGGTCCGTTTTTCGCTGAGCACCTTGACCACGTCGGGAATCACGTCGCCGGCCCGTTCGACCACCACGGTGTCGCCGATGCGCAGGTCGAGGCGTTCGATTTCGTCCCAGTTGTGCAGCGAAGCGCGCGACACCATCACGCCGCTGACCTCGACCGGCTTAAGTGCGGCGACCGGGGTGATGGCGCCGGTGCGTCCGACCTGCAGCAGTACGTCCTCGACCACGGTTTCGGCCTGCCGCGGGGGGAACTTGAAGGCGATGGCCCAGCGCGGAGTGCGGGTCTTCTCACCCAACTCGCGCTGCAGGTCACGGCTGTTGACCTTAACCACCACGCCGTCGATTTCGTAGGGGAGTTGCTCGCGGCGTTCGATCAACTCGTAGTACCAGGCAATCACCGGTTCGATCCCCGTGACCACCCGGGTCTCGGCGAGGTTGACGCGCAGCCCCCAGCGTGCGAAGCGCTCGAGGAGTTCCTGTTGCCCCTTTGCCTCGTCGTCGCTGATTTCGCCGCTGCCGTAGCAGAAGATCTTCAGGGGGCGTCGCGCTGTCTCGCGTGAGTCGAGCTGGCGCAGGCTGCCGGCCGCGGCGTTGCGCGGGTTGGCAAAGACCGCTAGCCCTTCTTCCTCGCGTTGGCGGTTGAGGCGTTGGAAGTCGTCGAGGTCGATGTAGACCTCACCGCGCACCTCGACCAGCTCCGGGGCCTCGTCGGCCAGGCGCAGCGGGATGCTCGGGATGGTGCGCAGGTTCTCGCTGATGTTTTCACCGCTTACCCCGTCGCCGCGGGTGGTGCCGACCTCCAACACACAGTGGCGGTAGACCAACTCCACGGCTACTCCGTCGAGTTTCAGTTCGCAGGCGTAGTCGATATCGTCATTCCTGGAGAGAAAGCGTTTTGTGCGTGCGTCGAATTCGCGGATGTCGTCGGGATCGAGGGCGTTTTCCAGCGAAAGCATCGGCAGGTTGTGGCGCACGCTCTCGAACTTGTCGAGCGGCGCGGCTCCGACCCGTTGCGAGGGGGAGTCGGCACTGACCAGTTCCGGATAGCTCTTTTCCAGATCGAGCAGTTCGCGGAACAGGGTGTCGTACTCGGAATCGCTGATTTCCGGGCGGTCGAGCACGTAATAACAGTGGCTGTGGTGGTGCAGCTGTGTGGCCAGCTCGATGTGGCGCCCGCGGGCGGTCTCCAGGTTCATGCAGTCTCTCCGCGAAGAATATTTAGTCGTTGTAGCATACCCCCCATGGAGCTTCAAGCGTCCTCGTAATAAGTTGTCATCCGTCGATTCATGGTTTAAAGTGGCGAAATAACAGCATCTAATCTTATTTTATGTCTGGAGTACCGCATACGTGTCTGACGAACAATGGATACGCCTCATACTGCTGTTGATCCTGCTGGTTTTTTCCGCGTTCTTTTCCGGTTCTGAAACCGCCCTGATGGCGATCGACCGCCTGCGCATCAAATACCTGGTGCAGAAGAAGCGTAAAGGGGCTGAACTGCTCGAGGATACCCTCGCCCGTCCCGACCGCCTGCTTGGCGCCATCCTGGTCGGTAACAACCTGGTCAATATCGCCGCCTCGGTCATTGCTACCGGCCTGCTGATAAGCCTGTTCGGTGACGACGGCGAATGGCTGACGATCGTGATCCTCACCCCGGTGTTGTTGGTGTTTGCCGAGGTAGTACCGAAAACCTACTCCGCCCAGCAGGCCGAGAAGGTCAGTTTTATCGTACTGCGCCCGATTCGATGGGTGATGCTGCTACTCACCCCGGTGATCACGGTGCTTAGCTGGGCGACCTACCTGTTGACCCTCTGGGCCGGTAAGAAGGGGGAGCCGGCGCCGATTATCACCGAGGACGAAATTCA
>PKUI01000028.1 GCA_002869605.1 Desulfuromonas sp.
ACCCCTGTCGGATCGTGGCCAGCGTTGCCGCGGAGCCGTAAATCGGAATAACCCTGGCGCTGCGTGCGGTAAATACCCTCAGGTCATCAATGCCGTGAACATGGTCGGCGTGGGCGTGGGTAAAGAGTACCGCGTCGATCTGTTTGATTCCCTCACGTAACGCCTGCTGGCGAAAATCTGTGGAGCTGTCGAGAAGGATCTGTTTGTTATGCCAGCTGACCAGTGCGCTGCAGCGGGTTCGGTTGTTGTGTGGCTCTCGCGAGCTGCAAACGGCGCATGTGCAGCCGATCACCGGGATGCCGGTGCTGGTGCCGGAGCCGAGGATGGTCAGCTCAAGCTCCTTGTGCATCATACCTTGAAGATGTCCATCTCTTCTTCAATGGTTCCGGTCTGCTGGGTCAGGACTTCAACGACCTGGTCCAGCTCGGCGGTGCGTGAAGCGTTTTCTTCGGCGACCTTACGCACGCTCGATACGGCATCGACCACCTGGCGACTGCGCTGCGTCTGTTCGCGGGTTGCCTGTTCGATGCGCTCGATCATGGAGCGGATGCTCTCCATGTTCTTGTTGATCTGGCGGCTACCGGCGGCCTGTTCATCGGTGCTCCGCTTCACCTGCGAGGCGATTTCCTTCATGGTTTCGGAACCGCGGGCAAGCTGCTGGATGCCGACCGACTGCTGCTTGATGGCCGAGGCAATCTGGCCGAGCATGCTCGCAACCTGATTGACCGAAGTCGTGATCTGGCGGCTGCCGCGAGATTGTTCCTGGGTGGCGCGTACGATGGCACGTACCTGTTCGCGGGCCTTGAAAGTACTGGTGCGGATTTTTTCCAGGGCGTCGCCGGCGAGCTTGGCGCGTTCAACCTCCTCACGGGCCTGGTTGCGGCCGTTGGTCATCGATTCGACGGCTTCGCTGGCACCGTTCTGCAGGGTCTTGATGATGGTGGCAATTTCGCGGGTCGAGGCGGCACTGCGCTCGGCGAGTTCGCCGATTTCGTCGGCGACTACCGCGAACCCCTTGCCATGCTCGCCGGCCTGCGCCGCAATGATAGCCGCATTGAGGGCCAGCAGGCTGGTCTGATCGGCGACTTCGTCGATAACCGTGAGGATCTTGCCGATCGAGTTGGACTGGCTGCCGAGATCCTGGATGATCAGGCTGCTCTGCTCAACCACATCGGCCAGAGAGGTGACCCCCTCGACAGTCGCATCGACCGCCTCCTTGCCGCGTTGGGCGTCCTGGGCGGCTTCTTCGGAGAACTGGTCGGTTTTCTCGGCGTTTTCCTCGATCTCCTTGATGCTGGCGTCGAGCTCGGTGACCGAAGAGGCGGTGACTTCGGTCGATGATGAGAGAGTTTCGATGTTGTCGGTGATCTGCTGACTGGAGACCGACATCTGGCTGATCGAGGAGGAGATCTCTTCGACCACCGAGAAGAGTTTTTCCATCTGTGAGGCAATTTCTTCGATGGTTGCCCCGAGTTCAAGGGTGGCCGATGAGCTCTCTTCAGAGGCGTCCAGCAGCGAGGAGGTGCTCTCGGCGATTCCCTGGGCGGTTTCGTTGATGCTCTCGAGTGACTGGTGGGACTCGGCCAGGGCGCTCGATTGCTGTTTGGCGCCTTCGTCGACCTGGCGCGAAGAGCTGCGGATCTGCTCGTTGGCTTTGACCAGGTCGCGGGTGACGGTGCGGGTGCGCTTGACCATTTCGCGCATGCGGTTCATGAAGAGGTTGAAGTTTTCGGCGAGCATACCGACCTCGTCCGAGGAGCGCACGTCCAGTTCCTTGGTCAGGTCACCTTCCCCTTCGGCGATGTCACGCAGGTTCTTCAGCACCATTCCGAGGGGTCTGACAATGCCGCTGGCGATGACCAGGCCGATAAACAATGAAAAGGCGCCGGCGATGAGGATGATCACCAGCATCACCTGGCGCATGTTGTTGCGATCCCCGACGGTACGCGAGATGTCGAGCCCCATCAGAACCCCGGCATTTGCGCCGCGCAGGTTGTTGGTGAACAGGCGATGGGGGGCTTGGTCAATCTCGGTTTCGCGCAGTTCCATGTTTCTGACACGAGCAAAGTCGAGCTGTTGCAGCTTCTTGTGTGACGATGCGAAGATGCCGTTGGTGTCGAAGAACGCTATTTCAGCGCCGGTAAGGGCTCTGATGGAGTTGGCCATGGCGCTGTCGAGTATTTTTGTTCCGACCATGTGGCCGACGATGTCGGACTGCAGTCTTACCGGTACCGCGGCAATGACACCGAGTTTGTCGTGGTAGTAGTCAATGTCGTAGGTCAGTTCGCCTTCAAGGCTACCTTGAACGACAATGTGCTCCTTGGGGTCTTCGAGTTTGAGCCCTTCCAGTTCGGTGCTACGGATCAGCAGGTTGCCGTTCGGGTCAAGGACTTCGAGGAGGTCGAAGTCGAGTTGTTTGCGGATGTCGAGCAGGATGCTGCTCATCTGTTCGGCGTCGCCGGTGAGCGTGGCGTAGTAAACGGCGTTGACGATGTTGGTGTTGGACGCCATCAGTTCGAGGTAGTTGCCCTTTTCCACCTGGGAGAGGGTCATGGTGGACTCGACGAAACTGGCAATCTTGGCGGTGCTTTCCCGGACGTTTTCGCTCAGCTGGTTGTCGAGGCTCCACGAGATGACGACCATGGTGGCGATGACCGGTACGACAGATAGCAGCAGCAGGGCGCCGAGAATTTTGAAACGTAGCGTAATTGAACCGAGTTTCCTCATGATGTATCAACCCCAAAGAAGATGGCAGGATGGTCACAAAGACTTGGCTTCGTGTTGGACTTCGAGCGTCCGAGACCCTCCCTGTTGGCATAAAAGGCCGCTAAATTATTGAAATTTACCACTAAATGGAGCGGGTTGGCAACCATTTATGTCGTGCTTGAACACGGTTCAGGGCGAGTTTGGTTCATGAGTCGGATCAGCTGCAGGCGGTCGGGAAACAGGAACTGGATACCTGCTCCGTAGCGTGGGGTTGCGCGATGGCTGGAGATCCGCTGCCAGGCGACGCATCCCTCACTGGTAAAGGGCTTTTTGTGAAAACGGAGAGTGACCCGTTTTCCAGGGTTAATATGCCGAAATGACTCGACAAAAATTCCACCGAAGCTAAGGTCATAGCAGTGTGCAGCAAAGGGTTGATCATCCTGCGGGAGAACCAAAAGGTCTGTTTCGAACGCTTGACGAGCAAAAATGCGTGAGGGAAAGCCGATGAGGGTGTGGATCTGCTCCGCCAATGTTCGGGGGCAGCGTTGGCCCAAGAGGGAGGTGCGTGCAGGGAGTGGCGAATGAGGGTGATGCATGAAGACCGGAGGAATCAGCAGCAAGTGGTTGGAAGCTGCGGCCAGCTGCTTCAGTCGTTGGGGTGTTGGTGATGGAGTAAGTTCGAGGTCGACGACCAGGAGTTGATTGGGCGAGAGCGTTTGGACCGACTGCATAGAGGGGAGGTCCGGAAGAAGTTCCGCATGAATGTTGCTGCGTTGCAAGGGTTCGTCGAGTTCGTTAAGCAGGTTGCGGTCTCGTGAGACGAGAGTTATTGTCGCATGCAGAGCCATTGTTTGTCCTTCCGGAAAGGTGACAGAGGACGTAAAGCGACGGGGCGGGTGAGGGGGGTTAGGCGTCGGCGATGCGGTTAAGGAAAGCCTCTGTCAGGGGGATGAATTTTTCCGGTTCTACCAGGAATGAGTCGTGACCGTAAGCCGATTCGATAAGGTGATATTCTACACTTTTGCCCTGGCTTTTCAAGACATCGACAACCTCTTCGGTCTGGTAGGACGGATAGAGCCAGTCGCTGGTGAAGGCCAGCCAGAGAGAAGGGGCTTCGACCTGAGTCAGCGCGTCATCGAGGGAGTCGAAGTTCCAGGCGACGTCGTAGAGGTCAAGCGCCTTGGCCAGGTAGAGGAAGCTGTTGGTGTCGAAACGATCGACAAAGTTGCCACCGTTGTATTCAAGGTAACGCTCGATCTCGTATTGGCCGAAGAAGTCGAACATGCCGTCGCGGGCGGAAAAGCGCCGGGCGAACTTCAGCTGCATCGAGGCATCGGAGAGAAAGCTGATGTGGCCTATGGCGCGGGCCAGGGCCAGCCCATCTGCCGGGGGATGTTCGGGGCGATAGTTTCCTTTTTTCCACATCGGGTCATTGAAGATCGCCTGGCGGGCGACGGCATTCAGTGCGATGGCCATCGGGGAGGTTCTTCCGGTGCCGGCTATCGGGATGAACGAACGTACGATTTCGGGATAGAGCAGCGCCCACTCCAGGGCCTGCATGGCACCCATGCTCCCGCCGATGACCGCGTGGAGGGTGTCGATTTCAAGATGATCGAGAAGCCGCTTCTGGGCGCGGACCATGTCGCGCACCATAACCACCGGGAATTGCAGGTTGTAGGGGCGTCCGGTGCGCGGGTTGGGGCTGGCCGGGCCGGTAGACCCCTTGCAGGAGCCGATGACGTTGGAGCAGAGGACGAAGTAGCGGTTGGTGTCGAGCAGCTTGCCGGGGCCGATCAGGTTATCCCACCAGCCTGGTTTGCGGTCGTCTTCGGAATACGTCCCGGCGGCATGGGCATCACCGGTCCAGGCGTGGGTGACGAGGATGGTATTGTTGCGAGCGGCATTGAGACGGCCATAGCCTTCATAGGCGAGGGTGATGGGACCGAGCAGGCGGCCGCTCTCGAGTTGCAGCTCAGTGTCGAAGGTGACGTATTCGGTTGTGACAATACCGACCGTGTCGGACATTCGGGCTCCAAAACAAAAGCCCCTCCCGGAAGATGGGAGGGGCCTATAGATACACGGTCTGTACGTAGGCTCCGTCCTCATCTTGCCCGGTTCGGGCAGGAATTAGCACCTGGCATCGTCTGCGGCTTGCACCGCAGTTGACCGGTTGCTGTGGCTTCGCAGGGCCTTTCCCTCCACCACTCTTGATAAAGACGTGTTGCGCTCAATTGTAACGGGCACTCTACTGGAAGCCGCGAGGCTTGTCAATCTCCTGAGAGTTCAGCGGCGAATAAAGACAAAGGACCGGCTTGGGCGTTACTCGATAACCCGGCCGACGCTATTGAGCAGTTCAGGGGGAATGGTCAGTCCGAGTTTGGTCGCAGTCTTTTTATTGACCACCATGTTGATTTTGCGCGGGGTGCGCACCGGCAACTGGTGAGCACTCTGCCCGGAGACAATCTGCAGAGTGTGGACAGCGATCAGTTTCCCCTGTTCTGTCGGGTCAGCTTCCAGGGTTAGTAGTGCTCCCTCCGCTCCGAGGCCGGGAATTTGAGAGATGACGGGTATTTTTGCGTTATCAGCAGCTTGCATGACTTCCGATGGATTCATTTGAGCCGAAGAGCAGTCGGAGATATAGATGACATCGGCATTTTTAGCCAGGGAGGTCATGGCTGAAGCAGCTTTTTGGGAGGTTTTTGCTTCGGCCTTGACGAAGTTGATCCCATGGTTGCTGCTGAGCTTGGCGAGAGCATCTGTCTGTAATACCGACGCCGGTTCGTCGCGTGAATACAGGGCGCCGATGGTTTTTGGTTTATTGACTTGTAACATGGCGTCGAGCAGGTCACTCATAGGTGTCTTGCAGGCCGCCCCGGTCGTCTCTACGCCGGTAGACTGAAGTGACTTGACGATACCGAGAGAGACCGGGTCACAGACGTCGGCGAAGATAATTGGGACCCCGCGGGCCACTTTTTGGGCTACCAAGGTGGCCGTGGCGCCGTAAGTAACGATAGCCTTGGCGCCGGCACCGACAAGCCGGCGGATGTCGTTGGACAACGACATTTTATCCGGGTTGGGGCGTTTGACGATCAACTTGACCTTGCCCTTGCCTCCAACGTCCATGATCTTTTGGAAGGCTTCATGGGCAACCTGGTAGCGCGGCAGGTTGCCCGGGAGAATCACGGCAACAAGGCTTTCTGCCAGGCAGGGGGCCGGCAGACAGAGTAGCGTCAGTAAGAGAATGGTTTTGCAGAGTGTTGTACAGCTATTACGTGTCATTAGTTGTATTCTCACATCAATTGTCAAGGGCTACCAGCTTCGCGCGACGGTTGCCATAAAGGTGTGGACGGAGCCGTCAAAGAGCTCGTCTTTCTGGTCCTCGTACTTTTGAAAGGCGTAGTCGCAGGAGATCGTGTAGTCGCTGAAAAGTTCGAGGTCAACCCCGGCTTTTGCACTGGTCTGGTAGATGTCGATTTCACTCAGTTCGCGCAGTGTTTCTGCATCGACATCCGCAGTAAAGCCGGAGAAGGGCCAGTCTTCAACAGTGGTGAAGTCCGGATCAAAAAAGGCTTCGGACTTGGTGAAGCTTCCGTTGGCGCGCAGGGTGAGCGTGGACAGGGCTCTCCAGCTGGCGGCGAGGGTAATGCTCTGGGTGGTCTGATCGTACTCGGTATCATCTTTTATCGGGGCGTTGCCTGACGTCTCGTAGGCGCCGAATTGCAGGAGCTGGTCAATGAGGGTGTGGAAGTAGGCGTAGGAGAGGTTGACGTTGACACCGTCCATGGGGATAACCCAGCAGCTTATTGCGGCGTCCTCCTGGTTTACCTTGCGCTCAATATCGCTCATGCCGCCGATTTCATCAGGCCCCACGTTGTGTGCGATGTCGACGAGATAGGGACGTTGATAATCGTCGTTTTCCCCCCCGAGAGCGTGCAGGTTGAGGCCGAGTCCCCAGAAGGGCCTGGTCATGTAGGCGGAGAGAAAACCCTCGTGGGTGGCCGTCAGTGAAGTGCCGTAGGAGGGGTTGTCGATGGTCTTGTACTGGTACCAGCCATTGATTTTGTGGCTGTTGTGACCGGTCGGACGAGCAAAAAAGCCGATTTTGTAACGGTTAATGGTTTCATCTTCCGAGAGGTACCATGCTTCAAGCTCTTTGTAGTCCTCGATCGATTCGCCGACATAATCCGCCGGAGAAGCGGTGTTGTCCCGCTTGATATCCTGTCGGTCGTACTCGAGTTGCAGGGTCAGCTTCTTGGCCGGGCGGAAAGAAACCTTGGCATTGGACCACTGGCGGGTAAAGTCGGGGTTTTGCCGGGTCTCGGCCGGGTAGTCACCGGCTGTCGGGTTGATGTCGATGGACTCGCTGGTACTGAAGTCCAGGTCAAGGATGCGGTAGCGGGTGTTCAGGGTCCAGACCGCGTTGGGGGTCCAGGTGAAGTCCCCGGAGGCCTTGTAATAGTCGGTCGTCGCCTCGATCTCTCCGCCCCCGGTTTCGATCACGTTCGTGAGGTCAGAGAGGTTTTCACGGCGGGCCATGGTGAAGCCAAGAATCGTGTTGAGGCCATCGGCGTAGGAGTTGCTGAGGCGTGCGGTGCCTGAGAGCAGGCGTGATTCGGGGTCTTCACTGTGCTCAAAGGTTCCAGGGCCGCGATGTGAACCCCAGTCGCCGAAGGAGGCTGTGGGCACCGGTTCGTTATCATGAAACTCGCGGTAGGTACCAACAAGCTCGTAGTTGATGGCACCGATATGCGCATCGTTCGTGAGCTGCACCTGCTCGATGACACGGTCAACATCGCGGGTTTCACTTCTGGCGTGACAGCTGTTACAGGTGCCGCCGCTGTTGGTCGGGTCCCAGCTGCCGTGCTCGAAGTAGCGCATCTGGGTTTTCCCGGAACGCTCCAGACGCCAGTAGTCGACCTTGAAGTGAGCCGGATAATTCCCGGCCCGAACCTTGAGGTCGGAGCCGTACTGTTCAACCTGCAGGCCGTATTCGTCCTGGGGGGCGAGATCGCTGAAGTCGACCCAGACAACATTGTCGTTGACCGGGCGGCCTCTGAAGCGATAGGCGTCGGGTCGGTCTTCGTAGTTGAGGTGTTCGAGGTTGTGATAGAGGCTTGCGGCGTAGACGCTGAACACGATGCGGCTTTTTGCGTCGTAGTGGAAATCGAACGCGTAGTCCTTGGTGTTCTGGTAGTCGAAGTCGAGGTAGAAGTGGCGCTCCTCAAGGTCTCCGGTAAATTCGAGTTCAGCGGTCAAGGCATCGAACCCGTCTTCTTCGAGGTAGGTGTATTCAGCCGCCCGAACGGGGTTGCCCTCGGTGGCAAAGCCGTGCGAACCGAGTTCCAGGTTTCCGTTGTAAGCATCCTCGCCGAGATTGGTAATAACGTCGTCAAGGTCGGCGAAGGCGGTACCGGATGACAGCAGCGTTCCGACGATCAAGGAAAAGATAACTATTGTGCGAGACATAAAGAATCCTCCAGGGGATTGCATAGGGCTCTCCTAGCGTTATTGTGCGGTGAACGTGCCGACGCCGCGCGACGGGATGTCCGTACCGTGGATGCGCGAGTGGCAATCTGTACAACGCGTGTAGAAGGCCTTTTTGAGAGCCAGTTCGTCGCTACCCGCCGGAAGGGGGGTGCTGATGTCACCCGAGACAAGACCGGGGCCCATGAACGCCATGTTGTGGCTGGCGTGACATTGCATGCAGAGGAAGGGTTGGTTCTGGCTCAGCAGGGGGTTGCTGGGGGCCCCGTGGGGACGGTGGCAGTTGGTACAATCTTCGGTGACATCGGCGTGTTCATAGATGAAGGGGCCCTGGTATTCCATGTGGCAACGGGTACAGGTCTCCTTGACCGTGGTGCCGATCAGCAGTTTGTCCTGGGCTGTGCCGTGGGGGTTGTGGCAGTCGGTGCAGGCCATCTTCCCTTCCGGAACCGGGTGGTGAGAGAAGTTGTTGAATTCCTGGACGACGGCGACATGACATTTCCCGCACAGGTCCTTCATCTCGTCGTGGCTGACCTTTTGCTGCGGGCCCGCATGGAGGTTGTGGCAGTCGAAACAGCTGACGTCGTTGTTGGCGTGAACGCTGGCGTTCCAGTGCATCAAGGTGGGTGTTGAGGCTGCGGCGTGGCATTTGAGGCAGACAAGGGCCTGGGCCTGGGCGGGGAAGTTGGAGATCGGCATCAGGGCCTTGGTGTCGCACGCCTTGCCATCGACGAGGTTATCGACGGCTTTGCTGCCGGCGCCGTGGCACGATTCGCAATTGACCAGGGGTAGTCCTGAGAGCTCATCGATTTGAGCCCCGTGGACAGACAGTTCGAGGTCTTTGGCGACTTTGTCGTGGGTGTGGCATTTAGCCAGACAGTTTTCGGTGCCGACGAATTCGGCTTCAAGGTCTCCCGCCAACAGCATTTCATAATCGTCGACACGTGTCACGCGGACATCGGCACGCATGTCCGAGCAAGCTGAAAGCAGTAGGGAAATCAGGCAGGAAAGAAGCAATAGTCTTTTCACGAAAGTGTCCTCCTAGGTAAATAAAACAGACTGACTGGCAGAACCTCGTCTGGGTTGTTCAATCGACAGATGATACCAAAGTGCGGGAGACTCTGCAAAAACTATGTAAAATCAATTTGTTCAAATATATGACTATTTCCATAACGTTGAAAACACGCGGATTATGTGATCAGAAAGGTCAAGAATGGTTGACATCCCCTCGCTTGTCGTTCCAGAGGGGATGATAAAATGACAAAGCCTTGGCATCTTCTTGGATTGCTCAATGTTGATGGTGGGGTATACTCTGCGTAAACGCTTCTTCCGGAAAGCCTCCCCGGCTTTCCGAATTTGCCCTGGACGACTTTCCCTCCTGGTCTCCAGGGTTTTTTTTGCCCGCTAGGCGGGTGTGTATCATTCTCGGGCGTATCGCACTGTCTCTCAAGGGGCAAAGGCTCAGGCCACCAGGCTGCCGCCACAGGACGAACCACTGCCGGCTGTGCAGCCGAAGCAGTGTTCTGCCGTGCGGATGCGGCGCACCAGCAGTTGCTCTGGATCGGC
>PKUI01000002.1 GCA_002869605.1 Desulfuromonas sp.
CGCCGACCATGGCGGTCGCGGTACAACCGAGACCGGTCACCTTCGGCATCAGCGGGTGGCCGTTGCGCACCCGGGCAACACGCTGGCCATCACTGATCAGGTCAACGGCCCCACTGACGCAGACCACGCAACCATATTTTCCTGCCAACGCCAGGGCCGCATTCTCGGCATCGCTTGCCGTCGCCGAGCTGTCGACCCCCTTGGTCTGCACCGCATCGCCAGCCAGCGCCATGATTTCAGAGCCGTTACCCCGGATCACGGTTGGCACGGCTTGCTCGAGCAGCTCCAGACAGGTGCGGGTCCGAAACGTGGTGGCTCCGGCACCAACCGGATCGAAAACAATCGGCACGCCATGCTTTCGTGCCGCGGCCATTGCCAGCGCCATCGCTTCAATCCACTTCTGGCTAAGGGTGCCGATGTTGATCACCAGCGCCGAGGCGAGCGCCGTCATCTCTGCGACCTCTTCGACGGCATGGGCCATCACCGGTGACGCACCGATGGCGAGCAGTGCGTTCGCCGTGTTGTTCATAACCACGTAGTTGGTGATATTGTGCACCAGCGGTGCCTTGTCGCGCACTCCCTGCACGTCGTGGCATAAATCTTTGACACTCAGTTTCATGGGGCTCCTTCTTCTAGACTGACAGATGTAAATCACGGTTACTCGAGCCTGGCCTCAGCCCTCTTTTCCTCCAGACCCTAACTTCTTCCATGTAGTCCTTGGTGCAGTTCTATCATAATTTCACTTCTGGCCGATTAGAAAATCATCGAAGGAAATTTCCCGTTGACTACTTATTGACTCTGTGTCATTATGTACAAAAATGGCCCACGGTCAATAAGGAGAGCCGCCATGAAGAAACTGATTTTCGAAACAACCGCCGCTTTTGACGTGGATGCCCAAAAGGGCTTCACCCCACTCTGCCCGAGCGATCTCCCGGTTCCGGACGGCGCTGACATCGTTGGCGAGCTTAACGCGCAAGCGGCCTATGCAAAGATCCGGGTTGCCTCCAAGGATTGTCACCCCGCTACGGCGCCGTGGGTTGCAGCAAACCCGTCGGAGGTCCTTACCCCGGTCGAGGGCGACTACCCCAACCTCGACGTCAAGTGGCCTGCACACTGTGTTGTCGGCACCGAGGGGAATCAGCTCATCCCCGGCCTGCCGGCCGAAGCAGCCTACGACCTCATCGTTGAAAAAGGCACGGACCCCGAGAAACACCCTTACGGGGCCTGCTTCCACGATCTTGCGGACACCGAAAGCACCGGCGCTATCGAATTCCTCAGGGCGAAGGGTATCAAGACCGTGGTGGTCGGCGGACTGGCCACAGAATACTGCGTCAACCTGACCGCCACTCAATTACTCAAGGCCGGCTTTGAGGTCATTCTCAACCTCGGCGCCTGCAGAGGCCTTGATCAAAACGCCATCGAAAAAGCGATTGAGTCTCTCAAGGGATGTGGCGCAACGATCATCAACACGGCTTCGGAACTGGAATAAGGTGCCCAATCGAGGGAGCCCCCCTCTCAGGAGATTTGCAGATGAACCAATTCAAGCGGATTATTCAAAGCCTGCTCGATCAGGATCTGTACAAGGTCACCATGCTCCAGGCGTACTACCACTGGTTTAAAAACGCCGACGAGTGCGAATTCAAGTTCAAGTGTCGCAATCCGGGCGTCAACATGGCCCAGTACTTCAATGAAATCCGCGATGAACTTGAACATCTCTGCACGCTCCAGTTCACCGAGAATGAACTCTGGTGGCTGAGCAACCTTGACTACATCAAGAAGGATTTCATCGACTTCCTGCGTCTGTTTAAACTCGACTTCCGCCATGTGCACATGCAGGTCGTCGGCAACGAGATCGACATCCGCTTCCGGGGGCCACTGATCTACACCACCATGTTCGAAATATTCGCGCTGGCGATCATCAACGAAGTCTATTTCCGTAACCAAATCCCCGAACCGGATTATGCCCAGGCCCGCAGGCGGCTGCTCGACAAGATCACCTTGATCAAGGAGCATCCGGATAATGATCGCTTCAATTTCTCGGACTTCGGTACGCGCAGACGCTTCAGCCGTGAATGGCACTACCAGGTTGTGGAAACCCTGAAGAACCATCTCCCGGACAACTTCTCGGGAACGAGCAACATGTATCTTGCCCGCGAACTCGGGATCATGCCGATCGGCACCATGGCCCATGAGTTTCTCCAGGCCGCACAGGCCATGGAACCGCGCCTGGTGGATAGCCAGAAGTTCGCCCTGGAGACCTGGGTCAGGGAGTACCGTGGCCGGCTCGGGATTGCCTTGACCGATGTTGTCGGTTTCGACGCCTTTTTGAAGGATTTTGACCTTTACTTCGCCAAGCTCTTTGATGGCCTACGCCACGACTCCGGCTGCCCTTACGAGTGGGCACGCAAGGCCATTGACCACTACAGGGAGCTTAAACTTGACCCGATGTCCAAAATTTTGGTCTTCAGCGACGGCCTCGACGTACACAAGGCGCTTGAACTCTACGACACCTTCAAGGAGGAGATCAATGTCGCGTTCGGCATCGGAACCAACCTGACCAATGACTTCGGTGCAGAGGCGTTGAACATTGTCATCAAAATGACCAGGTGCCGCAACCAGCCGGTCGCCAAAATTTCAGACAGCCCGGGCAAGGAGATGTGTGAGGACGAAACCTTCCTTCAATACCTGGCCAATGTCTTTAATATTCAACGCCTCGTCGCGTAAGGAGCAACCCCGATGCGAATCGCCGTAGCTCAGCTGAATTACACGATTGGGGATATCGCGGGCAATGCCGAAAAAATCATGACGGTGATCGGGACGCATAAGGGCGCGGTCGACCTGATCGTTTTTACCGAGCTGGCCCTGACCGGCTACTACCCCCAGGACCTGATCTTTTCGAAACCGGTTCGCAACGCACAAGCCACGGCCCTCAGGCAGATTGCCGAGGCGACAGCGGGAGCACGGGCTGCGGTCGTGATTGGCTGCGCCACCGAAAACCCCTTTGCGGGCAAACCGTTTCAAAACAGCTTAAAGATTTTCGCTGACGGCGTTGAGACGTTCGCCTACGCAAAGAAATTGCTGCCGACATACAACATCTTCGAAGAGGCCAGGCATTTCAGCCCGGGGCAGCAGCAGGGGGTCTGGATTTACAAGGGACTGAAACTCGGCTTCCTGATCTGCGAAGACGGCTGGGGTTTGGCCGAAAACAATCTCTATGCGGCCAACCCGGTTGACGAGCTCAAGAATCAGCAGGTTGATTTAGTCCTCAGCATTAACGCATCTCCGAGCAACCTTGGCAAGCAGACCGAAAGGCGCAAGGTCTTCAAGGAGGTCGCCCTGGTCTGCCGCGCACCGCTCGTCTATGCGAACCAGGTGGGCGGGAATGATGAAATCGTCTTCGACGGGGCCTCTTTTGCCCTCAACAAATACGGCGAACAGGTCGGCCTGATGCCTTCTTTTGCAGAAGCCGTCGGAATGCTTGAATACGACCAGAACGCCGGCGAGGAATTCAAAAAAGGTCAATTTGTTAAGGCGGAAGGTTTCGACAACGCGGAACTCAGCGTTGATGCTGAGCTACTCGCCAGGCAGGCGATGACCGGCCTGCGCGACTATGTTGAAAAACTCGGCATGAAGGGGGTGGTCGTCGGCTCTTCAGGGGGGATTGACTCTGCCGTCACCCTCGCCCTGGCGGCTAAGGCCCTGGGTCCGGACCGCGTTAAAGCCGTGACGATGCCGTCAAAGTATTCAAGCCAGGGCAGCATTGCAGACAGCGTTGAGCTGTGCAACAACCTCGACATCGAGCTGTTTACCCGCCCGATTAAACAGGACTTCGATCTGGCCGTTGAGCAGTTTGGGTCCGCCTTCGGAGAGCCCCCCAGCGGCCTGGCCCAGGAGAACATCCAGGCACGGATCAGAGGCCGGGTGCTGATGGAATATTCCAATCACACCGGGTACTTGGTCCTGAGCACCGGCAATAAATCGGAAATAGCGGTGGGGTACGCAACGCTGTTCGGAGACATGAATGGCGGGGTCAACGCGATTGGTGATTTTTACAAAACGGAGGTTTTTAAGGTCGCGAAATGGTTCAATCAACAGTATCCTGAGACACCGATCCCCGAGGCCATCATTACCAAGCCTCCGAGCGCGGAACTGGCCCCCGGACAGGTCGACACCGATTCACTTCCTGCATACGATGTCCTGGATGCAATCCTCAGGGTTTACCTTGAGGCCGACCTGCTCACGGACACCGAACGGGATCTGCAGATCATGACCCTAAGAGGTGCCGCCGAAGAGACCATCGAGGAGGTATGCCGCATGGTCGACAGGGCCGAGTTCAAAAGACGCCAGGCACCGCCGATCATCCGGGTACAAAAAAGATCGTTTGGCAGCGGCAGACACCTGCCAATCGTGGCCAACTATCCAGAAATCAATAAACTCAGTGACCTGTCTCTGATGTTGAGGTGAAAAATGCTAACCGCCAAAGATGTAAAAATTTTCTCCCGCGAGCAGATCAGCAAGGGATTTTTAAAGATCTTCCGCATCAAGCTTACCCACCGGCTGTTTGCCGGCGGGGAACCCGAACCCTTCGTGCGTGAGCTTATGGAGCGGGGTAACGCCGTGGCTGTCGTCCTCTACGACGAGAGGCACGACAAGGTTGTCATGGTCGAACAGTTTCGCGTTGGCGCACTCGAGGACCCGGAGTCGCCCTGGCTTCTGGAATTTCCCGCTGGCGTTGTCAAGGAGGGCGAGAGCGATGAGGACGTCGCGATGCGTGAATGTGAAGAGGAGGTTGGCCGAGCGCCGAAATCACTTCATCCCATCACCAAGTGCTACCTGACGCCCGGTGGCTCAAGTGAAAAAATCGCCATCTTTTACGGACCGATCGATTCAGAGGGACTCGACGACACCATCAAGGGGCTTGACTGCGAAAATGAAGACATCCGGGTTCGGACCCTGGACCTGGATGAAGCCCTCGAGATGACCAGGGACGGACGCATCCGCAACGCCTCGACAGCCCTGGGCCTCTACTGGCTGGCAGGGGAGCTGGGGCGCAAACCCTGATAGCCAGGTTCGATTTGTTCTAGGAGGTGGTTTTACTTTCCTGCTTCGAGGTTTCTCTCGAAGACATGCGAAGCGGCATGTTCGGCAAATCGGTAAAGCTTGGCCGGGCGCTGCTTCTCTCCGCTCAGCATATTGCCGGTCTCCTCGAGCATGTTGGAGCGCAACAGGCGCCTGCGCATCATCGGATTATCGATCTCCTCTTCGAGCAGGATGCGATAGATATTGATCAACGCGGTCAGGGTAAACTCTTCAGGCAGGACATATCCCGGGAGGACGGTATAGCGGGCCTTGTTTTGCAAACGGGCACAAGCGACCTTCAGCAAATCACTATGATCAAAGGCCAGCTGCCCGTTGACCTTACCACCCGTGACTTTGTGCCAGGCAGCCTCCGAGGCTCCAGCTCCCGCAGAGAGCTTCACTTTTTCATGTGACATAAGAGCGAAATAAAGCACGGTCATCGCCCACCCCCGCGGATCCCGTTCAGGGCCGCCAAATGTCCCGACCTGTTCCAGATGCGGTGCCTTCACACCGGTCTTCTCACGCAATTTCCGCATCGCCGTCGCATCAAGGCTGGCATCAACATCGAGCTCGACAAACCCGCCGGGTAACGCCCAGGAGCCCTTGCACGGGAACTCGTCACGCCACACGAGCAGAACGTGCAACGCTTCATCGATCACCGAAAAGATCGCCACATCCACGGTGGAGAGTGGTGAATCGAAATCCTTTGGGTTGTATGCCGCGAGGAACTCCTCTTCGGACACAAACTGCTTCGACATTCTGCATCTCCTCTATCTGCAAATCCCGGCCGCCGGTTCCTACACTTTAATGTTTATACCGTAGAGACGTTCAGCCCGCCAACCGCTTTAAGACCCAGAGTCATTTTTACGCCTGGCAATTTATTGACCCTGCCCTTTAGAGGGCCCGTAGCATTTCATCAGACGCGACAAGTGTTAATACGCCTCTATCAAAATCACATCAAGGCAAGAGAAAAAGGGCTCACAATTGCGCAACCTGTTGATGTGGTAGTGCCCAAGGTCACAATCGAACAGCCGCACGAGTATTTGGATGCTGCAGCCTCATGTGGCTTCTGTGTGCTCATTCGGCTTCGCGTAAGAGCCGCCATATATCGCCAGAAGAATCAGTATGACGCCGACTGTTTCGAGCAGTTCGACCGGCTTGGCAAACAGGAGTACTTCCCAGATAAAGGCCAGGGTGGGCTGCAGCAGCAAAATCAAACCGGCGGTAGTTACCGGGATCGAGCGCAGGGACGATGATATCAGGGTCCAGCCGATCGTGGTACTCAGGATACCGACGCCCAAAAGCGCCCACAGGGCAGGCAAGCTGGGGATGACAAATGACGCCGCAGTGAACGTCCCGGCAACGGCCAGAAAGGCCGAACTCGACAACGAGATCACCAGCATGGAGGACATCCCGTCTAAAGTCGAAGATTTCATGGTTTGATGGAGAAAGAGAATATAACCTGAATAAAAGAGCGCCGAGAACAACCCCATCGCAAGCCCCCGCACTTCATGGCCGGAAAGGTTCCCGAAGTCGGCTCCGGTAATCAGATACAGGCCGAACAGCGCCAGCGGCACCGCCAACACAAATAGCCTGGAAACTCTTTGCCTGAACAACAGGTATGAAAATGTCGCCGTAAAGAATACCTGCAGGTTGGTGAGGAGTGTCGATATCCCCGGTCCGATCAGGTGGATGCTGCGGTGCCAGCACATGAAGTCAAGGGCCAGGAATATACCGCCACCGGCAAGAATGAAAATCTGCTTCTTGTTGAGGTCAAACGTCTTGCGACGCAGTCGCAACAGAATCCCGATAGATACACCGGCAAAGAGCATCCGATAGAACGCAGAACTGTCCGGGTGGATGTTCGTAGCCTTGATGAAAATCGGCGCCAGGCTGATGCAGATGGTCCCGACCAGAAGGTGAAAAACAGGGGTCTTGTAAATAGGGCGGACACTGTTTTTCATGGCTTCTGGCGCATCCTTGTTTGGGCTGATAGAGGTTGAATTTGATAACATCTAAAGGACAACAAGTAAACAAAAAGGGGCTACGTGTAAAGCGTAACCCCTTGTATTTTTTAGTGGCGACGAACAAGGCTAAACTACTGGCAGGAGGGTTTCCCCTTCCTCATGGCTTTTAAGAAATTCCTTTCCACCATCGGGTTCACGAGCTCTTACCGAATCTGGTGCATTCCAGTAATGGCCCACGCCCCAGAGGGGTCGCTAAAAAACGCATCGAACGTCTTCTCTTCTTCTGGACTTCCCCCCGGGCCTCTTTGTTTCAAAAAAGAAACCTCAAAGAACCTTGTCATCGACCTCAATTAATGTAACTTAAACATTGAGCCGACCAAATAGCGGGGGCACATGACTTTATTCATTCTTGCAGCATTAATTGCTCTCGCCTTGGCGATGTCCAACTACAACCGAATCACCTATCTGACAAGAAAAATTGAAGAACTTACTCGGAAGTACGAAAAGCTTCAGCAAATAGTCGCAGAACTACAAGGAGCAGACAAAGATTTTACAGAGGAGTCAACGTCAGATGATTTTGTATTCCTCACAGATGAAGACCTCCAACTTGAGGCATCCTCTGAGGCCACAGAAGAAGAACTGGCAGCCCCCACCCCCTCTATAGAGCCCCAAAGGATCGACGAACTCCATCAAACACCTGCGCTGCAAACTAAGCGTTCCCACCTGAAAGAAGCCCCCAAAAGGCACGGCATTAATTGGATGGTATTGCTCGGCGGCACGTGCGTCAGCCTTGCGGGAATCTTTCTGGTCAAATACACGATAGATCAAGGCTACTTCGGTCCTACTGCAAGAATTATTGCCGGCTTTATTCTTGGGATCGCACTTCATGCTGCAGCTGAGTACATGCGCCGTAAAAACAGAGGGACTCATGGGTCTATAGCAGCCCTTGCCGGGGGAGGAAGCATCACTCTCTTCGCGACCCTTCTTGCCTCCCACCATCTCTACAACCTGCTTCCCCCAATGGTGGTTTTTGGCGGACTGACGGTCGTTGCACTCGGGACTATGGCCCTGTCGCTCTTTCACGGCCCGGTACTTGCCGCCATCGGCCTGGTCGGCGCATATGCCGTTCCAGTTCTAGTGGAGACTGGAAGTAGAAATGTAAACGGGCTGATGATCTACAGTCTGATCATCACCGTAGCGGCATACCTTCTTTTCGCCCAGGTACCGAGGTTCTGGATTTGGGTTGGGACCCTTGTCGGCTCGGCAACATGGTTCATGGTCACTCTCTCGATGACCAAAGAACCTCTTTGGCATGGTCTCTATCTAGGCATAGCTGCCTTCCTGCTTATCTCAATTGTCGAGGACGACAAGAATACGCGAGGCGTCGTCATCGACCCCGCCAGACGCTTGGCACTCATGGGATTTGTATTGCTGCAGGGGCTCGGCTATGTCTCAATGCATGGATGGAGCCTTAAGGCCATTCAGTGGCTCCCGCTGGTCTGGGTTGTCTTCAACACCTATCGCAAGAGAGGTGAAGACTTCAATGCCTGGCTTCTTCTTTTCATCCATATACTTGCGTCCTGCTATCTTGCACTTTTCTTTAAGTCTGCTCCAGGCTACGAGTGGATCGCCGTTCCTTCTGCAGCAATATTCTTCGCAATGTGCCTGTGGGTACAGCGCAGCTCCGGACCATCTCACCCAATCGCAGCTCTCACATGGTTAGCTCCTCTCCTGTGGGTTGTTGCGGCCTATACGTTCATTGTAGAAACGCACGGCAGTCTTACGCTAGCAACGTGGGTCCTTGTTCTTGGACTCCTTTATGCCGCACTGCTTGGAAGGCAAATCTCTCAAGGGAAGCTTGATGAAAACGCAACGTGGCTAGCGATCTCAGTTCACGCCGCTTATTCGCTCGCTGTTGTGATTTATCTTCAGGAGGCTACCCTTACTCTTGCGCTGGCAGTCCAGGCCCCCTCGCTCGTCTGGCTTGCACTCAGGCACAAGATTCCTCACATGGACATCATGATCAAGGTGCTCCTGGCTGTCGTCGGGACCAGACTTACCTTTGCGCCGTTTTTCTTCAAATACCCAATCGATACCCACTGGTCACTCTGGACCTACGGAGGTTCTTTTTTGGCGGTGGCACTTGCTACCAGAATGACAGACAGGTCATCCGAACTTAGACCCTGGCTGGAAGGGGCAGCGATACACGCTCTGATCCTGTTTGTTGGAGCTGAGACACGCTACTACCTCTACGATGGCGATGTTTTTGCGCACAAGTACACCATGAAAGAGGCGGCCATTAACTGCTCACTGTGGGGTGCTGGTGCAATCTCTTACTTCAGGAGAAGCCTCGTTGCTCGGTGGGCGGAGAAGGTCTACGAATTTTATGCCGGCATCCTGATGACGTTCTCGATCCTCAACTATCTTGCGCTAGTTACTTATTGGAACCCTCTTTTCAGCCAAGAAATTTTCAGGCCATTCTTCAACCTTATGCTTCTTGCGTATGGTGCCCCGATCATTCTTTGGGGTGCGGCGGCAATCTACTTTACCCCCGATACGCGCAAGCTGTTCCTTTCGACTGCGGCAGTATCCACATGGATATTTGTCTCTCTTGAAATCAGGCACCTCTGGCACCTCAATCAACACATGTGGCCCAGTCTTGAAACAAGCAACGGCGAACTCTATTCCTACTCATTGGCCTGGCTAGTGATGGCCGTAGGCGCTTATCTCTACGGGGTGGCAAAAAGTAACCGTGCGGTCTACTTAGGGGGTATGATTCTGCTTGGATTGGTGATCGCCAAGATATTTCTGATCGACATGGCCGGACTGGAGGGGCTGTATCGCGTATTCTCGTTTATGGGTCTCGGCCTCAGCCTTCTCGGTCTAGCGTTTTTACATCAGAAATTGGATCCACCGAAAAGAGAGAAGAGTCGATAGAAGCAAGCTCCCTTGCTCATCACAGCAGAAAACAAAAAGGGCTTACAGAATAAAATCTGCAAGCCCTTGATTTGTCTGGCTCCCCAACCCGGACTCGAACCAGGGACAAGGTGATTAACAGTCACCCGCTCTACCAACTGAGCTATTGGGGAATGGTGTAACGAAGGGGG
>PKUI01000200.1 GCA_002869605.1 Desulfuromonas sp.
CGGCAGCGCCTTACTTTTCTTGCTTGCCCAAGAAAAGTAAGCAAAAGAAGGCACCCCGAACTCCGTCACCCGACGATCGGGTGCCCTCGCTGTCCGGAAATTTTAATCCAGCCGGCTCGCGTGCTCGCCAGATGGCAAGATTAAAATCCCGGCACTCGGTGACTGCGCACGGGGCCCCGTAAGGGCCGTGGAACAGGCACCGGCTTTTCACTTCTTCCCGTGTGACGCCGCCGGAGCGGTAACGGCTTTCGCCGAAACAGGCCGAAGAGTTGAGCGCAGCGAATGGCGAAGGCCCGGCGGGAACCGTTGCGGCGGGCCAGGAGCCCGGGCGCCTTTTTCTGCCTACTCTTTTATGGCGTGATAAAAGAGTAGGGCGTCGTCGGGGGGCGCAACCCCTGGGTTGTATTCTATGATTTACACGGATGAGACAAAATAAGGAGGCTCGATGCTGACCATCGAAGACCTGCACTACACCTACGAAGATGGCACCCCGGCGCTTAACGGCATCAACCTGCAGATCGCTGCCGGCGAGTTCGTGGCGATCCTCGGCTCTAACGGCAGCGGCAAGTCGACGTTGATCCGCCATCTCAACGGGCTGCTCACCCCGACCCTCGGGCGGGTGCTGTTCAAGGGGCGGCTGGTGGAGAATGTCGAGGACCGCGAGGTGTTCAGCAAGATCGGTATCGTCTTCCAGGATCCCGACGACCAGCTGTTCGCCTCGACCGTCGAGGAGGACGTCGCCTTCGGCCCGACCAACATGGGGCTGCCGCCGGAGGAGGTTAAGCAGCGGGTGCACCAGGCGCTGCATATGGTCAATATGCAGGACTTTGCGCGCAAGTCGGTGCACGCTCTTTCCCATGGGCAGAAGAAGCGCATCTGTGTGGCCGGCATCCTAGCGATGGAGCCGGAGGTGATCATTCTCGATGAACCGACCGCCGGACTCGATCCGATGGGAGTCCATTCGTTGATGCATCTGCTCGAGGATCTCAACAAGAACAAGGGGATCACCATGATCATGGCGACCCACGTGGTCGACCTGGTGCCGCTGTTCATGAGCAAGATCACCATCCTCTCCAGGGGACAGGTGTTGCGCCACGGTACCCCCGGGGAGGTGTTCGGCGATGCCGAGGCGATCGAGAAGGCCAAGCTGCACCTGCCGCTGGTCGCCGAACTGATGAATATTCTCAAGACCCGCGATAACGTCAAGCTGCATCACATGCCGCTGACGGTCGGGGAGGCCAGGCGCGAGATTCTGCGCCTGCTGACGGTGCAGGATGTCATCACCCGGGTCAAGTAAGCGCGGGCTGCGCTACGGTTTCAGCACCGGGGCCTGCGCGGCGGCCGCGGCCTTCGGCGCGGCACGCCTGCTCCAGTCACAGAAGTGCATCGAACAGGTCTCTCTCGAACTGCCGGCCGGTTTCAGCGCCGAGTTCCCCCTGCACGGTCAGGATTGGGATGCGCACCGCGCCCGCTGTTTTGTGGTCAAGGACGCCGGGGACGACCCGGACGTGACCCACGGTGTGGAGGTCCACGCCGACCTCGCCTGGGACGAAAGTCTACCGGGCGAGGTCGAGCTGTGCGCCGGGCCCGGTGTCGGTCGTGTCACCCTGCCGGGGCTGGCGGTGGCGGTCGGGGCGCCGGCGATCAACCCGGTGCCGCGGCGCATGATCCTCGCGGCGATCCGCAGCGTGTTCCCGCAATTAGTGGACGACCGGGGGTTGCGTGTTACCTTCTCCATCCCCGACGGCGAGCAGCGTGCCGAGCGCACCCTCAACGCGCGCCTCGGTATCGTCGGTGGGCTCTCCCTGCTCGGGACCACCGGCGTGGTGACGCCACTGTCGCATCGTGCCTGGACCGACACCCTCGACACCGCCCTCGACGTGGCAAAGGCCTGCGACTGCGATACCGTGGTTGGATCCACCGGGCGCACCAGTGAGCGGGCGGTGCAGCAACGGCTCTCCCTGGCCGACGAGGCCTTCGTGCTGATGGGGGATTACGTCGCCTATTTCCTGCAGGCGTGCGCCTCGCGTGGCTTCTCCCGGGTGCTGCTGTCGGTGCAGTTTGCCAAGCTGGTCAAGATCGCCGCCGGCCATGCCCAGACCCACGTGCGCTCGTCGCGTCTCGAACTCGCAACACTGGCGGGCTGGGGCTCTGACTGCGGCCTTGACCCGGTGGTTGTGGAGCGGATAGAGTTGGCCAACACAGCGCGTGAAGTGTTCGGGTTGCCGGGGGTGCAGCAGCTCCTGTTACCGTTGGTGGCGGAGCGGGCGCTGGCGATTATGCGCCAGAGCCTGCCGGGGGTCGCAACGGAGATCCTGGTGTGCGATTATGACGGCGCAAGCCGCTGGCGATTTGGTGAACGGCCGGAGCATGGCTCCGGGGAAGGGGGAGCATGAAAAAGATCTACGTGATCGGTGCCGGGGTCGAAGGGCAGGAGGGATTCAGCAAGCGTTCGCTCGAGCTGATAAAGCAGGCCGACCTGTTGGTCGGCGGGGAGCGCCAGCTTGACCTGTTCCCGGTTTTTAACGGCGAAAAAATGATCGTTGGCAGCAATCTCGGTGAGGTGATCGAAAAGCTGCAGCAGGCGAAAGGGACGAGCGTGGTGCTCGCCTCGGGTGACCCGCTGTTCTTCGGCATCGGACGAAGCCTGCTGCGCGATTTTGATGCCGCCGCTCTCGAGTTCGTGCCGAACGTGACTTCGATACAGGATGCCTTCGCCAAGATCCGTGTGCCGTGGGACGACGCGGTTTTTGTCTCCGCCCATGGCCGTGGACTACAGGGGGCCGTCGATCGCATCGTTGCCAACGACAAGGCGGCGATCCTTACCGATGCGGTTAATACGCCCAAGGCAATCGCCGCGGAGATGGTACGGCGCGGGCGCGACGGCTACTCGGCGTGGCTGTGTGAGAACCTCGGTGGCGATGACGAGCGGATCACCGAGACCGACGTCAAGGGACTGCTCGAGATCGAGGCGGCGCCGCTGAACGTGCTGATTCTGATCAAGGGCTACGAGACCAGTGGGCAGCGCTACGTGCCGACCCTCGGCATCCCCGACGAGGAGTTCGCCACAGTCAAGAAGCTGATTACCAAGGAAGAGGTGCGGGTGGTGACCCTCGCCAAGCTCAAGCTGCGCCACGACATGACGTTGTGGGACGTCGGCGCCGGCAGCGGCTCGGTGAGCATCGAGGCCGATCATCTGCTCCCCAACGGGCGGATCTTTGCCATCGAGAGGAACGAACAGTGTCGTGAATTCATCAAGGTGAATCTCAACAAGTTTGATGCGCGTAACGTCACCCTTGTCGAGGGGGACGCCCCGGCCTGCCTTGAGGAACTTCCCGATCCCGACCGTGTGTTCATCGGTGGCTCGGGTGGCAACCTGTGGGATATCCTGCGGGCCGTCGACACGCGCCTGGTGAGCGGCGGGCGCATCGTGCTCAACGCCGTGACCCTCGACACCCTGACCGCGGCCAACGAGTTCCTCGACAACGCCGGCTACAGCATCGAGGTGGTGGCGGTGAATATCGCCCGCACCCGGCCGCTGACCGACTACAAGATGTTCGAAGCTTACAACCCGGTCTACATCGTGACCGGCATCAAGGACTAGTATGACCGCTACCTTTACCGCCGTCGGGGTCGGACCCGGCGATCCGGAGCTGCTCACTCTGCGTGGCGCCCGGGTACTGCGCGAAGCCGATGTGGTGATGACCCCGGTCGGTGATCGCTCCGATGCATCCCTGGCGCTGTCGATTGTCGAGCAGCACCTCGACCCGGCGCGCCAACAGATTCTTACCCGCACCTTCCCGATGCGCCAGTCGAGCGACGTCCAGCAGAACGCCTGGCGCGATATTGCCGCCGAGGTGGCGGCGCTGGTGCGCGCGGGAAAGAAGGTCGCCTTCGTCACCCTCGGCGACCCGTTTCTGTACAGCACCTTCCTCTATCTTTACCGTGAGCTGCAGCGCGACTACCCCGAGGTGCCGGTGGCCAACGTCCCCGGGATCTCGTCGATCCAGGCCGCCGCGAGTCTTGCGCGGTTGCCGCTGGGACTCGGCGACGAGACCCTGACGGTGGTCCCCGCAACGGCCAGCGATGCCGAGATCGAAACGGCGCTTCAGCGTTCCGGGACGGTGGTGCTGCTCAAGGTCTACCGCGCTTTTGCCCGGCTACGTGCGCTGCTGCAGCGAGTCGGCCTCGAGCAGCAGGCGGTCTACGTGCGGCGTGTCGGCCTCGAGGGGGAGCTGCTGGTGCACAACCTCGGCGAGGTGAGTGAAGACGACCTCGACTACCTGTCGCTGATCCTGGTGCGACCTGCGGAGGCAGCGCATGGCTGAGACTCAGGTGGTGACGTTTGTCGGTGCTGGCCCCGGCGACCCGGAGCTGATCACCGTCAAGGGGCAAAAGGCGCTGCAGCAGGCCGAGGTGGTGATCTACGCCGGCTCACTGGTCAACCCGGCGCTGCTCGATGACCTCGCTCCGGAGGTCGCGGTGCATGACAGCGCCAGCCTGACCCTCGACGAGGTGATTGCGCTGATGGAACAGGCGGTCGCGGATGGCAAGCGGGTGGTGCGTTTGCATACCGGCGATCCGGCTCTCTACGGGGCTATCCAGGAGCAGATGGAACTGCTCGATGAACGCGGCATCGGCTACCGGGTGATACCCGGGGTGACCGCTGCGTTCGCCGCCGCGGCGAGCCTCGCCCAGGAGTTGACCCTGCCGGGGCTGTCACAGAGCGTGGTGCTCTCAAGGCGCGCCGGACGCACGCCGGTTCCCGACAGTGAGGCGCTCGAACGGATCGCGGCAGTCGGTGGCACCCTGGTGCTGTATCTGTCGGTCGGCATGCTCGACGAGGTGGTGGCTGAGCTGCTCGCCGGTGGGGTGTTTACGCCGCAGACCCCGGCGATCGTCGTCAGCCGCGCCAGCTGGCCCGATGAACAGCATGTGCATGGCACGCTCGAAACCATCGCCGCGCGGGTCGCCACGGCCGGCATCACCCGTCAGGCGGTGATCATGGTCGGCGAGGTGCTCGATATCCGTGAGCGGGGCAAGGTGCAAAAGTCGAAACTTTATGATCCGGGCTTCAGCCACGGTTATCGCCAAGGGAGGGAATGATGCGCACAGCGATTGTTGCCCTGACGCCTGCAGGGATGGAGCAGGCTAGGCGCCTGGCGAGCCGGATGGACGATGCCGAACTGTTCGGACCGGCGGAGCAGTGTCGTGACGGGGAAAACGCCTTTACCGCGTCGCTCGCCGAGGAGCTGCCGCAACTGTTTGCCGGCAGCCGGGCGCTGATCTGCATCATGGCAAGCGGCATCGTGGTGCGCCTGCTCGCTCCGCATCTGCGGGGGAAGGAGCGCGACCCGGCGGTGGTGGTGGTCGATGAGGCGGGTCAGTTCGCGATCAGCCTGCTCGCCGGGCACCTCGGCGGCGCCAACGCCCTCGCCCGCGAGGTTGCCGGGATCCTCGACGGCACCCCGGTAATCACCACCGCGACCGACGTTCAGGGGCTGCCAGCCTGGGACGAGGTGGCGCGCACCAGCGGCCTGGTGGTCGAGCCGGTAGTGCACATCAAACTGCTTAACTCGGCCCTGCTGCGCGGCGAACGGATCGCGCTGATCGACCCGATGCGCCGCATCGCCGAGCACTACGCCAGCCTCCCCGGGATCACGGTCTGCGGTACCTTCCTTGAAGCCGAGGATCCAAGTTTCGCGGCACGGGTGATCGTTACCCACCGCCTAGTCGATAACATCGAAGATCCGGTGACTCTGATGCTGCGTCCCTGCGACCTGGTGGTCGGTATCGGCTGCAACCGCGACACCTCCGCCGACGAGATCGAGCAGGCGGTCAGCGAGGTGTTGCAGAACCATCGCCTCTCCCGCAGCAGCGTGAGGGGCCTCGCCTCCATCGAGGAGAAGCGCGACGAGCGGGGACTCAGCGAGTTCGCGCAGCGCTGGAGGCTGCCGCTTGACTACCACAGTGCGGAAGCGCTGAATGGGGTGCGGCTTGCCAGCCCTCCGTCCGAGCATGCCTTGGCCGCCGTTGGTGCCCAGGGGGTGTGTGAACCGGCGGCCCTGCTCAGTGCGGCGCCGGGGCAACTGCTGGTGAAGAAACAGAAACTCGGCAACGTGACCGTGGCGGTGGCGGAGTGCCATGACTGATTCGAACCGTGGCGGCAAGCTCTACGTGGTCGGCCTCGGGCCGGGCGGCGAGGAGCACCTGACCCCGGCGGCCCGCGCGGCGCTCGAAGCGAGTGACGTGGTTGCCGGCTACAAGACCTACCTCGAACTGATTCCAGAAAACTTGCTGCAGCATAAGCGGTTGCTCTCCTCGGGGATGCGCCAGGAGGTCGAACGCTGTCGCCTGGCACTGGAGGAGGTACGCGCCGGACACAACGTGGCGCTGGTCTCCTCGGGCGACTCGGGGATCTACGGCATGGCCGGGTTGGTGCTCGAGATGGTCGGCGACGAGCCGTTGGAAATCGAGGTGGTGCCGGGGATCTCCGCGGTGCAGGCCGCCGCGTCCCGCCTCGGCGCGCCGTTGATGCACGACTTCGCGGTAATCTCTCTCTCCGACCTGCTCACCCCGTGGGAAACCATCGTTGCGCGCCTTGAGTCGGTGGCCGCGGCCGACTTCGTGGTGGCGCTGTACAACCCGCGCAGCAAGAGCCGCACCACGCAGATCGTCACCGCGCGCGACATCCTGTTGCAGCAGCGCTCAGCCGAAACTCCGGTCGGCATCGTGCGCCAGGCGACCCGCCCCGACGAGAGCGTGATCACCACCACCCTCGGTACGATGCTCGAGCACCCCATCGACATGTTCAGCGTGGTGCTGATCGGCAACCGCGCAACCCGCTTCGACGGCTGCAACCGCATGGTGACGCCACGCGGCTACGCCAGCCGCTACGATTTGGGCGAGGAGCGCGACGTTGCGGTCATGGACGAAAAGAGGGCCGCTGCTTCGGCGCAGGCACTGTTTGTCGGCGGCACCGGCAGCGACGTCGGCAAGAGTGTGCTCGCCGCCGGTCTCTGCCGCCTGCTCAAGCGGCGCGGTGTCGACGTGGCGCCATTCAAGGCGCAGAACATGGCACTCAACTCGGCGGTGACCCCCGAGGGGGGAGAGATTGGCCGTGCCCAGGCGTTGCAGGCCGTGGCCTGCGGTCTGCAGCCGCACACCGACATGAATCCGGTGCTGCTCAAGCCGAACTCGGCGACCGGCTCGCAGGTGATCGTCGGCGGTCGACCGCGCGGCAACATGAGCGTCGCCGAATACCACGCCTTCAAGACCGAGGCCTTCGCCGAGGTCGAGGCGGCCTACAAGCGCCTCGCCGGGAAACACCAGATCGTGGTGATGGAAGGCGCGGGCAGCATCGCCGAGATTAACCTGATGGCGCATGACATCACTAACCTGCGCGCCGCCGAGATGGCCGACGCGCCGGTGGTTCTGGTCGCCGATATCGATCGCGGCGGAGTGTTCGCGAGCATCGTCGGTACCTGTGAGCTGCTGCCGCGCGCACAGCGCGAGCGGCTCTGCGGCGTGATCATCAATCGCTTCCGTGGCGACGTCTCGCTGCTCGCTCCCGGAATCGAAGCGGTCGAGCGGCGCACCGGCGTGCCGGTGCTCGGCGTGGTGCCGTGGCTTGAATTGCAACTCCCCGAGGAGGATTCGGTGGC
Organism: Desulfuromonas sp.; assembly: GCA_002869605.1. The sequence continues at coordinate 7,665 of PKUI01000200.1, forward strand.
GCTGGCGCGCAAGCCGAAGAGTGCCGCGGGGACAGGCCTGAAGCTGGCGGTGATACGCCTGCCGCATCTCTCCAACTACAGCGACTTCGACCCGTTCGAGCGGGAGGCCGATGTCGAGCTGGTCTACCTCGAGGAACCGCAACCGCTTGACGATTTCGATCTGGTGCTGCTGCCGGGGAGTAAGACGACCCTCGACGACCTCGCCTGGCTTAAGGCGCGTGGCTGGGACGCGCGGTTGCAGGGTTACGTGGAGAAAGGTGGCTCCTTGGCCGGAATCTGTGGCGGCTACCAGATGCTCGGCCACACCATCAGCGACCCGCACGGCGTCGAGTCATCACTGGAGGCAGCCGAGGGGCTCGGGCTGCTCGCTGTCGACAGCGAGCTGCTGGGTGACAAGCAGACTCACCAAGTGAGTTACGGCGTGGTCGCGGCGGCAGAGGATACCGGACTGCAGGGGACGGGGCAGGGGTACGAGATCCACATGGGCACCACCCGGCGTCACGAAGGGGCCGCGCCGCTGCTCGAGCTGACCCGGCGCGACGGCAGCTGTCTGGAGGATGGCGCCATCGCTGCCGACGGTAAGGTCTGGGGGTGCTACGTGCATGGTCTGTTCGATGACCCGGCGCTTCGCAGCAGCCTGCTCGACAGGCTGTGGAGCAGGCGTGGGATGATGCGCCTGCCGATTCAGTCGCCACCATCCCTCGAGGGCGAGCTCGAGAAGCTCGCCGACCACCTCGAACAACACCTCGACCTGGCCCGCCTGTTCAAACTGTTGGGGGTCTGAAGTGGAGCAGTTTGCTGATCTCTACGCGCTGCTGCCTGCCGGAATCTGGCTGATCCTCGCCGCCTTCGTGCTCGACCTGTTCTTCGGTGACCCGCACTTTTTGCCGCACCCGGTGATCTTCATCGGGAAGTTGGTGCGGCGCCTCGAACTGACTCTCGCTGGGCTCCTTGGCCACACGCGCGGTGCCGGTGTGCTGTTGCTGCTCGGGACACTGTTGGTTACCGCGCTGGTGGCGGTCGGCTCCCTGCTGCTTGGGCGCACTATCGCGCCGCTGCTCGGCTTTGTCGTGGCGTTGTGGCTCGCCTGGACGACGCTGGCGCTGCGCTCCCTGCACAAAGAGAGCCGCAAGGTGGTGCGGCTGGTCGAAAAGGGGCAGCTGGTTGAGGCGCGGCGCGCGCTGTCAATGATTGTCGGCCGCCAGACCGCCCAGCTAGACGAGCAGGGGGTGCTCAAGGCCTGCATCGAGACCGTCGCCGAGAACACTTCGGACGGCGTGATCGCGCCGCTGTTCTACCTGTTTGTCGGCGGGCCGGTGCTGGCTCTGCTCTACAAGGCGGTCAACACCCTCGACTCGATGGTCGGTTATCGCGACGAGCGCTATCGCGAGCTTGGCTGGGCCTCGGCGAAGTTCGATGATCTGGTCAACTGGCTCCCGGCACGGCTCAGTGCCCTGTGCATGGTGTTGGTGGCGCCGCTGGTTGGTCTCAACCCGGTCGCGGCCGGGCGCATGGTCTGGCGTGACGCGCGCAAGCACAGCAGCCCCAACGCCGGTTACCCTGAGGCCGCCGCGGCCGGGGCGATCGGTGTCCAGCTCGGTGGTCCGGCAACCTACTTCGGCGAGACCCTCGACAAGGCGACCCTCGGCGACGCCGAGCGTCCGCTGCAGCCGGCCGATTATCGGCGCATGACGCGCCTGATGTACGCGAGCAGCCTGCTGGTCCTGGTGCTAGGCGTGCTGGTGACGGTGTGGGTGAGAGGGTGGTTTTGAATGAGGACTTTATGTTCATAATCAAAAGCGCCGGGGGCGCCCGGCAACGCCTAACTTTTCTTGCTTGCCCAAGAAAAGTAAGCAAAAGAAGGCACCCCGAACTCCGTCACCCGACGACCGGGTGCCCTCGCTGTCCGGAAGTTTTAATCCAG
>PKUI01000168.1 GCA_002869605.1 Desulfuromonas sp.
CGGGGCGCGCTTGCGAGCCGGTTTCTTGGGGGTCTCCTCGGCCGGTGTGTCGCTTACCGCGGGAGTCTCTGAGGTCGTGGCCTCATCGGCCTTTTTGCGCGGGGCGCGCTTGCGAGCCGGCTTCTTGGGCGTCTCCTCGGCCGGTGTTTCGTTTGCCGCGGGAGTCTCTGCGGTCGTGGCCTCATCGGCTTTTTTGCGCGGAGCGGGCTTGCGGGCCGGCTTCTTGGGCGTCTCCTCGGCCGGTGTTTCGCTTGCCGCGGGAGTCTCTGAGGTCGTGGCCTCATCGGCCTTTTTACGCGGGGTGCGCTTGCGAGCCGGCTTCTTGGGCTTCTCCTCGGCCGGTGTTTCGTCTGCTGCGGGAGTCTCTGTGGTCGTGGCCTCGTCGGCCTTTTTGCGCGGGGTGCGCTTGCGAGCCGGCTTCTTGGGAGCCTCCTCGGCCGGTGTTTCGCTTGCCGCGGTGTCTTCTGCTGGGACAACGTCGTCGCTGGCTATGGAGTCTTCCTCGCGGGTCGTGGTCGATGACTTCTTGCGTCCACCACGACTACCCCGCCTGCGGCTCGGGCGTTTTGCCTGTGTTGTGTCGTCAGCACTCTCGCTGCCTGTCGTTGCGGCTTCGGGCTCGTCGGCGGCAGGAGACGATTCACCTTCGGTTGTGGGTGGAGTTTCCACGTTGGCTGCGGCCTCGCCTTCGGCCGGCTTCTTCTTGCGGCGACGGCGGCGACGTTTTTTCTTGGCCGGGGCCTCTTCGTCGCCACTGTTGGCGCTGGCTTCGTCCCCGAGGTTGTCTTCAGTTTCGGGTCGACTCAGCACCAGTTGCTCGTCCTCGGCGGCACGCAGCGGCACCTCGGCGAGAGCGACCTTGACCGCATCGTTCTTCTCGCGCTTGATGACCTCGAGTTCACCCGCCTCGGCAGCCAGTTCCGGGTTGGAATGGAGCTGGATTTCGGTCTTGTAGCGGCGCTCGAGTTCGACCAGTTCATCGCGTTTCTGGTTGAGCAGGTAGCTGGCGACCTCAAGCGGTACGGTGCCGACGATGCGGGCACTCTTGCCTTTGGCAACGGCGGCGTGGATACGGCGCAAAAAGGCAAGGGCGAGTGACTCGGGAGACTTGATGCGGCCGCTCCCCTTGCAGTGTTCGCAGGTCAGGTAGGAGGCCTCGGCCAGCGCCGGTTTGATGCGCTGACGGCTCATTTCGAGCAGGCCGAACTGACTGATGCGCCCCACGCTGATGCGGGCCTTGTCGAGCTTGAGGGCGTCCTTGAGGCGGCGTTCGACGTCGCGGTTGTGACTGTGCTTGGCCATGTCGATAAAATCGATAACCACCAGCCCGCCGAGGTCGCGCAGGCGCAGCTGGCGGGCCACCTCGTCGGCGGCCTCGAGGTTGCTCTTGTAGGCGGTGGCCTCGATCCCTGTTTCTCCCGACATCTTGCCCGAGTTGACGTCGATGGCGACCAGCGCCTCGGTCTTGTCAATGACGATCGAACCGCCCGAGGGGAGCGAAACCTTGTTCTTATAGATGGTTTCGATCTGCTCTTCGATCTGGTAGCGGGCGAAGATCGGGCGGCGCTCCTGGTGGAGCTTGACCAGCTTGAGGTGGTCGGGCATCAACTGGCGGAAGAATTCGCGGGTTTCTTCGTAGATCCGCGAATCGTCGACCAGTACCTCGTCCATTTCAGTCGAGAAGTAGTCGCGAATGGTGCGCATTACCAGGTTCGATTCGCGGTAGACCAGCGCCGGAGCGCGGTTTTTTTCGGCCTGGGAGAGGATCGAGCGGTAGAGGCGTAGCAGGTAGTCGAGGTCGAGGCGCAGCTCCTCGGCGCTGGCACCGAGGCTGGCGGTGCGCACGATGTACCCGATATCTTCCGGGACCACCAGCGTCTTGAGCGCCTCCTTGAGCTGCTTACGCTCGTCGCCGGTGTCGATCTTGCGTGACATGCCGCGGGTGTCGGAGCCGGGCATCAGCACCATGAAGCGTCCCGGGAAGGAGAGGAAGGTGGTCAGAGCCGCCCCCTTGGTGCCACGCTCTTCCTTGACGATCTGTACCAGCAGTTCCTGGCCACGCGAAAGGAGTTCCTGAATACGTGGACGGCCCTTGCTTTCGTCGTCTTTTTTCTTCGGGTAGAGGCCGGTGTGGATCTCGCTCAGCTGCAGGAAACCGAGCCGTTCGGCGCCGTAATCGACAAAGGCGGCCTGCAGTCCCTGTTCAACACGGACCACGGTCGCCTTGTAGATGTTGCCTTTGGTCTGTTCGTGACCGGCAATTTCGATGTCAAGCTCGGAAAGGATACCGTCTTCGACGATCGCCACCCGGTTCTCTTCGGGATGGGTGGCATTGATCAGCATTTTCTTGGCCATGGTAAAAACCTATAGCTGCGCTCGAACCCACGGTTTGCGGGGAGCGCTGCGGAAAAGGGGAGGGCAGCCTGCCATTGCTGCCGGCCGGCGACGCACCGTGCCTCGCGTCGTGAAGACGGGCAACCGTGCGTAGCGAACCTGGGTTTTTTTATCGACACGGGCGACCATCGCCCGGCGGCTTACATCTTTGACCGAGGGGAGCCGCGCCGTATTGCTATCGCGGGCTCTAACCGTCTCGGTGGCGCAACTATAACAGAGGTTTTTGCCTTTTGATAGGGAAAAGAACCGTTTTTTCAGGCAACTTTGACATTTCGGGTGGCCGAAAGTTGTGGTCTTTGGGTGATTGACAGCAACCGCGGGGTGGGCTAATTTGCGGGGTATTAGTGCTGCGACAGTGGCATATTCAGGAGGACACGCCATGGGCTCCGACCCGATCGTGATCGAATATCGTTATAGGCTCCCCAGCCAGGAACAGGAAACCTTGACCTTGACGCTTGATCCGGTCAGCCTGACCCCTCTTGATCCGTTGCCCAATCCGTTACCTAACTGGACGCTGCTCTCCTTCGAACAGTGCGAGAACTGTCCCCTCTCTTCCTCGGAGATGCCGGTCTGCCCGCTGGCGGCTCGCCTGGCGGTGCTGACGCCGCTGTGCAACAAGCTGATCTCCTTCGACATGGTCGACGTCGAAGTGGTAACCCGCGAACGGACCGTTTCGGCGAATGTCAGTGCAGAGCAGGGGATCTGCTCCCTGATGGGGTTGGTAAGCGCCGTCAGTGGTTGCCCGCATACCGCGTTCTTCCGCCCCATGGCCCGCTTTCATCTGCCGTTCGCGACTCCGGAGGAGACGCTGTTCCGCTCCACCGGCTCCTACCTGCTGGTCGAGTACCTGCGCCAGCGCCAGGGGGAAACTCCCCACTACGACCTGTCCGGCCTGCAGGCGATCTACGATCGTGTGAGCGAGGTCAATCGCAGTGTCGCGGAACGTCTGCGCGCGGCGTCGCGCACCGACTCGGCCCTTAACGCCATCGTGCAGCTCGATTATTACGCCCAGGGGCTGTCATTTTCGCTGGAGAGGAGCCTCGATCATCTCTCCGAGATGCTGGCGCCGTTTTGGGCACAGTCCCACTAGGCGTGGCGTTTCTATTTCAAGCGCAATCTTCCTTCCATAGCCCCCCTGTGTTATAACAGCCCCCATGTTGCAACTACGTGGAATTATCAAGGAATACGCGGGTAAGCGGATTCTCAACCAACTCGACTGGCACCTGCGCCCCGGTGAACGGGTCGGCCTGTGTGGTGAAAACGGTGCAGGCAAGACGACCCTGCTGAAACTGCTCGGCGGCCGTATCGAAATCGACGGTGGCGAACTGCAGTGCGCCAAGGGGACAACTGTCTGTTACCTGCCTCAGGATGGCCTGGTGCATGAAGGACAGAGCCTGGTCGAGGAGGTCCGCTCCGGGCTCGCCGAGCTGTTGGCGGCGGAGCAGGAGCTGCGCCGGCTCGAGGAGTCGATCTCCCGCACGCACGACGAACAGGAGCTGGCCCGCTACGCCGAACTGCAGGAGCGCTTCGAGCAGCAGGGTGGCTACGCCCTCGATGCCGAGGTTGGCAAGGTGCTCGGCGGTCTCGGCTTCGTGCAGGCTGAGTTCGACAAGCCGTGCGAACAGTTCTCGGGTGGCTGGCAGATGCGCATCGCGCTGGCCAAGCTGCTGCTGCAGCGCCCCAACCTGCTGCTGCTAGACGAACCGACCAACCATCTCGATCTGCCGGCCCGCGACTGGCTGGAGTCGTACCTTTCCAGTTATCCCGGCACCGTGGTGCTTGTCTCCCATGACCGTTTTTTTCTCGACCAGGTGGTGACGCGCATCGTCGAGGTCTGGCACGGCCAGCTCACAGAGTATGCCTGCGACTATTCCCGCTACCTGGTACAGCGCGACGAACGGGTCAAGGCGCTGCGCGAAGCCAAGCGTCGTCAGGACGAAGAAGTGGAACGGATGTAGGCGTTCATCAACAAGTTCCGCTACAACGCCAACAAGGCGTCGCTGGTGCAGAGCCGTATCAAGCAGCTGGAGAAGATTGAGCGGATTGATTTGCCGCCGGAACGCAAACGGATCCGCTTCAGCTTTCCCGCTCCGCCCAAGGGGGGACGCAGCGCGGTGGAGCTCAAGGGGGTAGAGCATGGCTACGGCGAGTTGCGGGTGCTTAACGGAGTCGATGTCACGATCGAGAAAGGGGATCGGGTTGCCCTGGTCGGTCCTAACGGTGCCGGAAAGTCGACCCTGATGCGCATGCTTTCGGGGGTGGAAAAGCCCCTGGTGGGGGAACGTGTCGAAGGGCACAACCTCGAGCAAGCCTACTTTGCCCAGGATCAGGCGCAGGTACTTGACGGCTCCCTGAGCGTGCTGCAGCAGATCAGCGACGAGGCGCCGGTGGCGATGGTCCCCAAGTTGCGTAATATCCTCGGCAGCTTCCTGTTCTCCGGAGATGACGTCGAGAAAAAGGTCAAGGTGCTCTCTGGTGGCGAGCGCAACCGCCTGGCGTTGGCCATTCTGTTGCTGCGCCCGGCCAACCTGCTGCTGCTCGACGAGCCGACCAACCACCTCGACCTGCTCTCCAAGGAGGTGCTTCTCGATGCCCTGCAGGGCTATGCCGGGACGCTGGTGTTTGTCTCGCACGACCGTTACTTCGTCGATGCGTTGGCAACCCGCATCATCGAGGTCGGGCAGGGACGGGTGACCTCCTACCACGGTAATTATGAGGACTACCTGCGCGCCAAGGAGCGTGAAGGGGAGTTAGGGATCAGCAGCCAGCGCGTCGAACAGCGCGCCGATGTCCCGGTTGCCGTAGAGAATGATCGGGAGGCAGAGCTCAGTTACGCCGAGCGCAAGGCGCAGCGTCGTCAGCAGCAGCGTCTGGAGAAGGCGCTGGCCGAAAGCGAGGCGCAGATCGAGAAGCTGGAAGCGGAAAAGATAGAACTCGAGGAGCGCATGGCCGACCCGCAGCTCTACCAGGACCAGGATGCCTGGCATCAGGCGACCGCCCGCTACGAGGAACTCAAGGAGGTGCTCGCCGCAGCGTATGCGCGCTGGGAAGAGCTGGGTCTTGAGCAGGTGAGTTAAGGGAGGGGAGATGGAGCATCAACATCCGTACGTGATCACGGTTGCCAGCGAGAAGGGTGGCGTTGGCAAGACCACCATCGCTACCAACCTGGCGGTTTTTATCAGGGCCTTACGCGAAGATCTGCCGGTGACCATCGCCTCGTTCGACAACCATTTCAGCGTCGACAGCATGTTCGCCATCGGTCGTCACTACGGACAGTCAGTCGCCGGCATGTTCGGCAAGGTGCCGGCCTCCGAATTGGTGCAGTTCGGCGAGTACGGTGTCCAGTTCATGGCTTCCGAGCGGGCCCTGCATCCCCCCGACAATGACTACGGGCACCTGCGCAAGGCTCTCTCGACCAGCGGACTCTCGGGGGTGCTGGTGCTCGATACCCGGCCGATCCTCGATTACTTCACCCTCAACGCGCTGCTCGCCTCCGACCTGGTGATTGCTCCGATCAAGGACCGTCCGTCACTGGTCAACATCGCCTCGATCCGCCAGACAATGATCGACATCGGTGCCGATCCCGACCGGCTTTGGCTGGTGCCGAGCCTGATCGACAAGCGGCTCAAGCTGCGCGGCGACATGGGGGTGCGTGAGTTTCTGGTCAGCCAGGCGCAGGAGCGCGACTACCAGTTGGTCGACACCTGGATCGCCAAGAGTCCCAAGGTGGAAGGTCTGACCACCAATTTTTCGAGCAAGGTCTACCCGATCCTGACTCACGCGCGCTACACCTCGGTGCATTACCAGTTCCGTAGCCTGGCGGCTTTCGCGCTTGAACGGTACGAAAATTGTCATACCCCGTTGGTTCAGGAGTGGGCCCTGGAGCAGGCGCGGGACGAGGAGATGCCGCGCGTGCGACTCAAGCGCCTGGTCGACGAGTGCCCGGTTTGCGGCGAGCGGGTCGACGGCAGTGAGGGGCATTTTTACCAGGATCTGCGCAGCCGTCGCATCGGCTTTCTGCATACCCTCTGTCTAGGTGACCTTACCGCTGGAACCGACATGGGGACATTTCTCCCTCCCTGCGGGCTGATGGTGATCGAGCGTAGCTCCAACAGCGAAACGGATATAGCCGACATGGTCCAGTTGCACCTGTTTGACGGCAACGGGGACGATATCGGCAGCGAAACCGCCCATGCCGGGGAGGAAACGCCGTGGCCACAGTTCTTCAAGGGGGCAAGCGGACGCGAGCCGGGCGAGCTCTACCGTGACTACCTGATGATTACCTTCCAGGAGGGTCCGCCGGGACAATATCTCGACCGCGACGGGTTCGCCGAGTTCGGCCGTCTGCGTCGTCGTGCCTTGCGCAGCATCCGTGAGCGGGAAGGGTACTGAGGGCAAAGGAGGTGGCAATGGCTCCGGAAGCGTTCCGTGATTTACTGCGACTGGTCCATGGTTTCGAAGCGGCCAAGATCTTCCTGGTGGCCGTGGATCATGACTTTTTTACGCCCCTGGAACAGGGATGCCGTGCCGATGAGCTCGCACATCTGCGCGGTCTCGATGCACGCGCCGTCGTGCTGTGCCTGAACGCCCTGACCGCGCTGGGCGTGCTTGAAAAGTCCGGCGAGGTCTTTCGTAACGGCACGGCCGCGTCACGCTGGCTGGTCGCGGGCGAGGGGTACCGCGGACATATCTTTAAACACATCCATCATGGCTGGGATGCGTGGCATAACCTCGACCAGGTGGTCCGGGATGGGCACCCCGCAGAGGTTGTCGAGGATCTGGCGCTGGGTGGAGATGCGCAGCGGACCCGGGATTTTATCCGTGGCATGGACGATGTCACCCGTGAACTGGCTCCCGAGGTGGTTGCATCGCTCGACCTGGACGGGGTGAGGGTGTTGCTCGATGTCGGCGGTGGCCCGGGGCGCTATGCCCAAACCTTTCTCGAGCAGCACCCAGAGCTAGAGCAGGTACGCCTGTTCGATCTTCCCGGGGCGCTGGAAGTCGCAGGCGCCAATCTCGCCGGGTTCTCCGCGCGCGACAAGGTGGTGCTGCAGCCCGGCGATCTTCATTACGACGAGTTTGCGCCGGGGGTCGACCTAGCCTGGATTTCACAGGTGCTGCATGCTCTCGACGAGAGGGCATGTCGTGCCCTTTTGGCCAAGGTCAAGCGTTGCCTCAATCCCGGTGGAAGGGTGCTGATTCACGAGTTTCTACTCGCCGACGATTGTGCTGGACCTCCCCAGGCGGCCCTGTTTGCCGTGCACATGCTGGTGATGACCGCGGGGGGGCGGGCCTACGGCGGCGCAGAAATTTCAGCTTGGCTAGCGGATCTCGGGTTTGAGGAGATCACGGTTACGGTTGCCGGTCCGGAGACCGCCATCGTCTCGGCCCGACTTCCGGCGTGAATGCGGTTGGCATCGCTCAAATATTGAACTTGACTTCTTGTTTGGACTACTTTACAAGTGTGTAGTTTAACTAAGTTTTTCTGGTGATTATAAGGTTTTGACGGGGTGCACATGATTCTTCTTCCGCGAGGAAATCCAGTCAAGGAGAAGATTGATCCGAGTAAGGTCAATCTTGCCGAGGCACTTAAAAAGCTCAAGACGGGCGGTTTTACAGGCTATTTGCGCTTCGATACCGGAGAAGGTACCGGCATCGTCATCTTTCAGGAGGGACGCCTGATCAGTGCACTGTTCGAGGGACAGGAGCGCCTAGTCGCGTACGATGCGTTGGCAAAGGTTTTCTCGGCGTCGCTGACAACCCAGTCAACCCTCGACATTTACCGGCTGTCCGCGGATCTTTCCTTGAGCACGCATGCCCTGCTGCACGGCGATGTCCTGTACAAGGGGCAGGAGCTCAAGCTGCTCGACATCAGGTCGCTGCTCGGCAAACTCAAGGAAGATGCCATCAACGGTTGCCTGCGCATCTACACCGATGATCGTATTGCACTGATTTTCTACCGGGAAGGGAACGCGGTCGGATTTTTCCACGACGGTTCGACCGATATCGAGACCACTGCCGACACCTCTATGTCGGTGGCCAAGCTTCCCGGAGCCAAGATAGACGTTCTTACCACCAAGGCGAGTGAAAACCAGAACCTTGCCGACCTGATGGAGACCGCGGATATCGGCGAGTTGTGGCAGCGCTCCCAGGGGGAGGTTTCGCGCCAGCGCCAGCAGCAGCAGGACGATACGGCACGCGCAAAGCAGGCCGAGGCCGGTGTGCAGAAGGAGAAGGTCCTCGATACGCTGCGTGCGACCGCGGAAAAGCATGTCGGAAAGATCGGCAGTTCGCTGGTCGAAAAGGAGTTCGCCAAGGTTTCCGGCTCCGGAGTGTTGAGTGAGGGCAGCCTGGAACTGTTTTTCGCGGCGCTGGGCAAGGCCTCCAAGCTGGTGGCGGGGCCGAGCAAAGTCAACGCCATGGAAAAAGAGATGCTGCAACAGCTCAAGTCGCTGCTTTAATGTGATTGTTTCGTTAAGGAGGAGGGCAGATGGTCGAGTTTAACCTTGATATGGTCCAGGCGCTGTTCTGGGTTATCGCCGGTGTGGTGTCTTTTTATTTCAGCCTCGGCAATGCACGGGTCTGGACCAGTATCGCGGTCGGTTTTTTCCTGGTGCTGGTGGGAGAGGTTATCCCACAGACGCTCCCTTTTCTGCCTGGTGCCGGTAACCCGTACGTCGACGCGATGGCGCATATCATCGGCACCATCGCCATCATGGTCATGACCCACGGGTTCCAGGAGTACTATGTCTTCTCCAAGACCCTCGAGCTCGAGGGGCGCAAGAGCACTGTCTACATCGGCACCCTGATCGTGGTGGTCGGTTCGGTGGTGTTCTTGCTGGTCAACCCGGCCCCCGAGTATGATACCCTGCGCCTGATCCAGGTGGTGGGCAACACCAACTGGGTCTTTTTGGCACTGATCAATATCGACATGATCCGCAAGATCTACATCAACGTGAAGGATACCCCGATTGGCAAGGGGTTCCTCGGCTTCATGGCGGTCTTCGTGTTTATCTTCCTGTGGAAGGGATCGAACCTGTACATCCAGGTCTATGACCTCGACTTCCTCGCCAAGCTCTACCCCTTCCGTTACAACTTCTCGCTGCTGGTGAGTAACGTCGGTAACTTCCTGGCCAGTATCACGGTCGGTATCACCTTCCTGTTTTTGGCCAAGCAGCTGCGTTAA
>PKUI01000132.1 GCA_002869605.1 Desulfuromonas sp.
CGTTCCGAGCAGCACGCCGGCGTTCTCGGCCACCTCGACACTCGAGATCGACAGCTCGCTGATTTCGGCAGCGGCCAGTTGGCTCCGTTCGGCGAGCTTGCGCACCTCGGCGGCGACCACGGCAAAGCCCTTGCCCTGTTCGCCGGCACGCGCCGCCTCAATGGCGGCGTTGAGCGCCAGCAGGTTGGTCTGGCGGGCGATCTCTTCGATGATCATAATCTTGTCGGCGATCGACTTCATCGCAACGACGGTATCCTGCACCGCCTGGCCGCCCTGTTGTGCGTCTTCTGCCCCTTTAAGCGCGATCTTTTCAGTCTCTTTGGCGTTATCGGCATTCTGGCGGATGTTGGCGGTCATCTCCTCGATGGAACTGGAAGCCTCCTCTACCGATGCCGCCTGCTCTGTGGCCCCCTGGGAAAGCTCCTCGGAGCTGGCACTCATGGCCTGGCTACCAGCGGAAACCTGCTCTGACGCGGCCTGAACCGTCCCGACAACATCGCGCAGATTCTCGACCATGCTGCCTAGCGAAATCAGCATGCGATCTCTGTCGGAGCGTGCCTCGATCTGTACATCCAGGTTTCCTTCGGCGACCTTCCCTGCCATGGCAGAAACATCACGGGTCGATGCAACCATCCTGTTCATGGCTTTCATCAACTGACCTATCTCATCTTCGCTGGTGGATGTAATCTCGACACGGTCATCCCCGACGGCGAGACTCTCAGCCACTTCGACCGCCTTGCTTAGCGGACGAATGATGCCGCGTGCGATAACCATCGCCAGAAAAATTCCCAGCACAATTGCAACCGCGCTAAGAATGGCAACACCACTGAGGGTTTGCCTGCTCTCCGTGATCATCGCCTCGTCGGTCATGATCCGTTCGTTGGTCGTCGAGACGATATCTCGCAGTAATTCCTGAACGCCTGCCAGGTTCGGTATGGTTTCATTGGCGTAGATCGACTTTGCTTTCTCTACGTTCATGACCATCTCGTCGGCACGTTCCTGAAGTCGATGAAGAACAGTCTGGGTGTCTTTGAGTGACGAGCGGGTCTCGGTTTCGAACACTCTGCGCGCCGCATTCCTGTCCTGTGCCAGAGCTTCAATCTTGCTGGCGGAGGCATGCAGACGCTGATGAGGGCCCTTGATTTCTTCGAGCAGCTGCGCGAGTAGCGGATCGCTGTTGGCAATCTTTTTCCCCTCGGGTCCATACAGGAAGGTCCCGAGGTTACACTTGTGCTCGTACAGTTGAACACCTGTGGTCTGTTTTGAGGTGTCGAGGAAAAAATCCTGAACCTTGGAAACCCAGGCAAGGTGGTCCGACTCCTTGGCCGCGAGAAAACCGGGCAGGGTCAGGTCGGCTGGTTGGAACGTTTGATCGATTTTGATTGCCGAAGCGTGCAGTTCCTGGTGAGGTTTTTCGATGCGTTCGAGTAAAGGCTTAAGTTCCGGCACCAGCGATTCGGCATCATTGCGGCCTGATCCGTAGTACCATTTTCCGAATCCACACTTGTGATGGTCCGTTTGTATCTCTAGCGTGGTGACCTCATCGTCGGTGAGAAGGGCGTTGAGAGATCCTGCCCACTTGAGGTGGTCGACTTCACGCTGAACCATTTCTCCGCGCAGTTGATTGCCTGCAATGACCTCCTCTGCGTTTGCCACGATGTTGCTGATGCCTTTTCCTGACCAGGCAGCAACCAGAGTCAGTAACGCCAAGACGACTCCGAATCCAATCATGAACTTTCGGGACATCCTTAGGTCTTGCCATTTCATACCTTCATACCTTTCATCATTCGCCAAAAACATGAAAATTGGGCACAAAGCATTGTTTATTTCATTTAAACTCCAAATACCTGTGAACAGTTAAGCCGTGAAGCATGCTCTGGTCATGCCGGTTGGTTGAGATGCCGCAGCAGTTGCTGGTTGTTATAGACCGACAGGTTGAGGTCGTGATGCGTAGCGGTGATCGCCGAGGTGACTATCTCCTCATGCCCCAACAGGGCGACCAGGTAGATCGGTGTGTTGATCTGGTGCTCCCGGAACGTCTGGATGCATTGCGTCAGGTTTGACTGGCAGCCCGCGGTGCCGAAAACGATGCCGCGAATCTTGCGGGGAACATTCTTGATCATGTTGATCGCTTCGAGTTCGTCGCGAACTAGGTGCGCGTGATGGCCGCCCAGCTTCAAAATGATCTGGAGTGTTCTCTCCTGAAGATTGTTGTGAGCCAGAAGCAGGATCATAAAGCACCTCGCAAAAATGGTCGCAAGCCGGGTTCCGATTAACGGCACATCTTCAGAATATTCAGTCTGTCGAAGAGGTCGAGATAGATGTGCACGGTGGCGCACAGTCCCACGATGCACAGTCCGGCAGCGGCCAGGTAGTTCAGCGGCGTTACTGCCTGCATGTTGAGGCAGGTCGTGGCACCGACGAATCCGAAAGGCATGGCACACAGAGCTCCAAGGATCATGAAGTTACGGCCGCTGGCCTGTAGCTCGACGATCTTGAGTTTACGCAGGACGCAGATGGCACCCATGACTGAGGTGATGATGGAGACAAAAAAGATGGCGTGCAGGGAAATGGCTTGAAGCATGACGTCCTCCTTGTAAAAAACAGTGCGACCCGACACGGTGTCGCTATGCCCAGATAAATAGCAACAGCAGTGCCAATTGCAGGTTGTGTGCGCAACATGCCGAAACAAGGAGGATTTATGGAGTAGGAGGGCCCTGGACATGCGTGTGCGGCATAACCAGGGTTATGAAACTATAACTTTGGTTATGATAACCAGGGTTATGATTGGGCGCTGGAGTCGTCCATGTTCTTGAGGCGTTTGCTCAGGGCGGGTTGGGAAATGCCGAGGATGCGGGCAGCCGCGGTCAGGTTACCACCGGTTTTAGCAAGCGCCGCGCGCACAAGATCGTGGGTCGCCTGTTTGATGGTGGGGAGTTCGGCATCGTAGGACAGGGGGGATGGTGTTTTTGGCGAGGAGGCAGCTGCAGGGTGTGGCCGTTTGCTCAGGTTCCCGAAGTCAGCAGAGGTCAACTCGCCTGTGGAGTGCCTGGCCAGGGTGTCAATGGCCAGGGCGCGCAGTTCGCGGACGTTACCCGGATAGGGTTGCGCCTTGAGTAGCTCGAAGACCCCGTTCTGGATGGGCGGGATTTCCCTTCCCATCTCGGATGCTGCCAGGCTCAGGAAGTGTTCGAACAGCAGTGGGATGTCATCGGGGCGTTCGCGCAGAGCAGGGAGTTCGACCTGGTGGGTTTGGAGGCGGTAGAAGAGATCACGTCGAAACGTTCCGGCTTCGGTCTGTTCGTTCAGGCAGTGGTTGGTTGCGAAGACCAGCCGGGCCTTGGCCTTTTTCGGTTGATCGCTGCCGAGCGGGTAGTATTCGCCGTCCTGGATGAAACGCAGCAGTTTAACCTGCGAAAGCGGTTCCAGATCGCCGATCTCGTCTAGGAACAGGACGCCGCCTGAGGCCTTTTCGATCAGGCCGGTGCGTGATTTATCTGCCCCGGTAAAGGCGCCCTTGACATGCCCGAACAGGGTGTCGCTGAAGGCGTTGTCATCGAGCCCGGCGACGTTTACGGGTACCCAGGGGCCCTGCGGAGCCGAGACACGATGAACCGCCTCGGCCATCAACTCCTTGCCGACCCCGCTCTCCCCGGTGATCAGCACCGGTTCGCGGCTGACCGCAATCGCCTTGATGTAGTTGAAGATCGCGCGCATACGTGCATTTTGCGTGATGATGTGGCTGAAGACGTCTGAAGGAGAAGCCTCGCCGTCGAGCAGTTGCTGCTTCAGGGAGCGGGCTACACGGCGCATGTCATTCAGCTCGAGGGCGCGCTTGATGCTCGCGAACAGCCGGTCTGTTTCTTCGGTTTTGATGAAGTAGTCGTGGGCGCCGTCACGCATGCAGGTGACGGCCAGCTCAATCTCGTTGCGGCCGGTGAGGATGATCACCGGGATCTCAGGATGGTTTTCACGCAGTTGCAGTAGCAGCTCGTGGCCGCTGATGTACGGCATGGTCATGTCGAGAATCGCCAGACCCACCGGCTGCTTGGAGAGCAGCGGCATGACCTCGCGGCTGTCTACGCAGGTCGTAACGTTGTTGATACCGAGGTTGCGCAGCAGGGCCAGGCTCAGGTTGCGCAGCCACTCGCGTTCGTCGTCGACCAGCAATACCGGTAATGCGGGGTAGTTTGTCACGAGGCTTCTCCTGTATGCGCGGGCAGCGTGATGGTGAAGGTCGAACCGCTGCCCGGTTCGGAATCAATTTTGAGCGTTCCGCCATGTTCGTCGATGATGCGTGCGGAGACCGACAGTCCAAGGCCGGTGCCGCCGCTGTCCCGCCGGGTGGTGAAAAACGGGTCGGTGATTTTGGCCAGCACCTCCTGCGGAATGCCCCGCCCCTGGTCACTCAATTGCAGAATGACGGTTTTTCCTTTTGGCGCGGGATAAACCTTAAGCTTAACCTGCTGCTCCGGGGAGGTCAGCGCCTGGCAGGCGTTATGCACCAGGTTGACCATGACCTGCTCGAGGCGCTGCATCGAGCCCATGACCGCAGGTAACGGCTCGTCGATCTCCAGCACGAAGTGGTGGGTGGAGTTTTTGATCGTATTGTGCAGCAGGCGCAGGCTGGTCTCGATCATCTTGCGTAGATCGACTTCAACGAAGGTGTCGCCGGATTTTTCGCTGGCGAAGTCCTTGAGGTCGTTGACGATCCGCTTGACCCGCGTAGCCCCTCCATGAATGTCCTCGAGCGACAGCAGAATTTCGTGGCGGAAGGTTTCGTAGGGGAGCCCGGCGACGCTCCAGTCCGGATGCTCTTCGGCGTAGTCGTCGCACATGGGGAGGAGGCTTTCGATACCATCTTTGACGAAGGGGAGCGCCAGGAGGATCAGCCCGGTCGGGTTGTTGATTTCATGGGCAATGCCGGCGGACATCTCCCCGAGTGCTGCAAGGTGAGCAGCCTGGGCCGCATCTTCACGCAGACGGATTTTTTCCGACAGGTCGCTGGCGATCTGGATGACATTGACCACCTTGCCGTTGCTGTTGGTGACCGGATAAGCCTTGACTCCCCAGGTCCGACCTTTCTCGTCGACGCAGATGTTTTCGGCGGCATGTCCGGTACGGAAAATCTCTTCGATACAGGTTTCACAGGTCTTTCCGGCATCATCTCCCCAGAGCTGGTGGCAGGAACGCCCGGTGAGCTGAGCATGGTCGACACCGAACTGCTTCAAGGCGCCTCGATTCCCCCAGACCAGGTGCCTGTCACGGTCAAACAGCATCAGGGAATCGACCAGGCCGTCAAGCACGATTTCAAACTCCTGCGACAGCATCCGGTACTGGGCTTCGCTCTGTTGCAGGGCGAGGTTGGCCTGCCGGATTTCGGTGATGTCACGGATGAAGGAGATATGGCAGCGCTCTCCCCGGTAGTCGATGCTGCGTGCCGAGAGCAGGGTTGAGAGGGTGTGTCCATCCTTGTGGACGAAGTCGACCTCCAGGTTGTCGACGGCCCCCTTGGTCTTTAGTTCTTCGGAGAAATGGGCGAGAAGCGAGGGGTCTTTCCAGAAACTGGTGACCGTAGGGTCGGTGGTTTCCTTGAAATCCTCGAGGGTGTAGCCGAAGACCTCCGTGGTTGCCTCGTTCAAGTCGAGAAGCCTACCGTCCGCCGAGCGGACCAGGGCTATGGAGTCGGGGCAGCTGTGGATCAGGCTGCGGAAGTATTTCTCGCTTTCAGTCAGGGTCTGTTGTCGGTCCTGGGCGGCGACGATCATGTCACGCAGGGCCTCTTCCATCTGCTGAAGTTCGAGAAATGCGTGCTCTGTCCAGTTGGCGGAGTAGAGTTCGGTGAGGCGATCGATATCGTCCTCCGCATGCTTCTCTTCCGAGTAGTAGCGGATGGTTTCGAGCATCGCCTGCTGTATATGTTCCAACGGATTGACCAGGTAGCGGGTGACAAGTTTGACTAGGATTGCCAGGATCAGGCCGACGGTGAGAAGCACCTTGACCAGATTAAAAAGCAGGTGTTTGACGAGGCCCTCTTCGAGGTGTTTGCGGCTGGCATAGAGGTCGATTTCGCCGACGGGAACGGAGCCATCTGGGTGGTTTTCAAGGTTAATGGACACCTGAAACTGTTTGCTTTGCAAGTCGCTGGCTTGTGGCGGGGCGACGATGTCGTGCAGGGTGCCATCGGCATCCCGCCCTATGCCAGTGATGAGGTTATGTCTCTCTTGATCCCAGACGAGAATGGCCTGAAGTTCCTTGCTTGAAAATTCACTGAGAATCGTGTCATGAGTCGTGACCCGGTCGAGTTCGTAGAGGGACTGTCTGAGGCTGATGGAAAGTCGTTCTTCGATAGCCAGTAGAGTCTTTTCCACCTGGCGCCCGATGAACTGTGTGCCCGCATGGTATTCCAGCGCAATCAGCAGGCAGCTGCCGGCCAGGGTACAGGCAAACAGAATCAGGATCAGTTTTCTTGCGATGCCTTTCACCGGTGCTCCTCCGTCAGAGAGGTCGGGCTGGTTTGAGTGGTGTCGGCCTGCCAGTCGCGCAACTTGTAGCGGGCGAGGAGATTGTCGAGGGCCCCGTCACGACGCAGCTTCGTTATCCTGCGGTCATAGCGCATGGCGAGGTCATTGCGCACGGCAGCCTGCGGGTTGAACGCGACAAACAGCGAATGGGCAAAAGGCAGTGCGCCTGCGATGCGCAGCAGGTCATTGCCTGACGAACGGAGGCGTACAAAGGCCTCGTGTGTCTGCAGGTTCTCAATGAAAACGTCGATTTTCCCCTTGTTCAGGGCGTCGAACAGATGCTCGTGGGGACTTTCCCCTTTGCTGAACAGGATGCGCTCACTCTGTGCCTGCTGCTGAATATAGTGATCGAGATCCGGGGCATAGGAATACCCCTGAATCACGCCGAGCCGAACCTCGCGGAGGCTGCTTAGACCACGGTAAGTCCATTGCGAATCGCGAAGCGTAATAAATCTTGGGCGGTAGATGCCTACGTCTTCAGACGGGAAAGTTAGTTCGGGAGCTTCGTCCGGATCTGTGCCGATAACCCCGCTGATATGTCCTTGTTGTACTTCTTGGAGGCATCTGGACCAAGGGGTGACGACAAGCTTTACGGTGTAGCCCGCAGGCTCATAGATGGCTTGCAGCAGGTCCACCGCATACCCGCGCGGTGGACCGTCGGGGGGGGTGACGTAGGGGGGGCAGATGTCTGAACAAAACGTCAGGGTGCCCTCTATGCCCAAGCGGACGGTGTCTGCCGGATGGTCTGTCAGTGATGAGGGTGGCGCGGGGCTGAACATGAGTGGCGCGTAGACCAACAGGACGAGGCTTGCGAGCAGCAGTACCACCAGGGTTACGAAAAGCCAATTTTTCATACGGTCCTCATGGAATCCCGTTTGGAAGGCGGAGTTCCGCCTGGCACGCTACAGGTGGGCGACTCTTACTCTTCGAGTGGTTGCGCGTCGCTGCGAAACTCTTTCGGGACCTCGTCGAGCGAGTCGGCAAACTGCAACGTGCCACTCGCATCCGCATAAACATAGCGTTGTGGTGGCTGGACGGTCGCGGGGGCTGTCACCGCCTGTTCAATCGATTGCTCAACGCTCTGCGGTTCCGCGGGGGGGGCGAGGCCGAGCAGGCGGGAGCGGAAGTCGAGGTAGAAGGTCCGTACGCTGCCGATCAACGGCCCCTCGAAGGGGGTTTGCACCAGCAGTTGGTCGATGCCTCCTAAGATCAGAATAAAGACGAGGCCCCAAAACAGGGCGCGAATCATTTTTTTCATGGCACCATCAGTGAGAATGAGAATGGTTCTTGCGGGGTTTGTGCCTCAGTTGCTGTATCACCGGCCCGGTGATACAGCGGGAACATTCGCCCTGCAGGGTGGTTTGGGTAATGTGAAAGTCATGTTCAAGCATCCGTTCGAGTTCGCCGATCACCTCTCCTTGACGCAGGCGGTATTCCGGGACCAAGTCGACGTGTGCAGAGAGCACCGAGATGTGCGAACAGATGGCCCAGATATGCAGGTGGTGAATGTCGTTGACCCCTTCCACTCTGCGCATCTTTTCCACTACGATATCCACGTCGATGCCAACCGGGGTCCCTTCGAGCAGGATATGCCCTGCTTCCCTCAACAGCCGCACCGAACCCCAGCCGATAATCAGGGAGATGATTCCCGAAAGCAGGGCGTCGATCATGTACCATTCGGTATAGAGCATGATCAGGCCGCCGACGATCACCGCGACGGAAGCGATCGCGTCGCCGAGGACGTGCAGGAAGGCACTGCGCACGTTGAGGTCGTCGTGTGCGTGCCCATGCAGCTTGTTGGCAGCGACCAGATTCATCACCAGACCGATGATCGCGATGACGAACATCTCCTTGCTCTTGACCGCCTCGGGGGACTGGATGCGTATCCAGGCCTCGTGCAGGATGCCGACGGCGATGATGATCAAGGTGCCGCCGTTGATCAGCGAGGCAAAGACCTCGGCTCGGTGCCAGCCGTAGGTGCGCCGATCGGAGGCTGGACGCTTGGCGAGGTAGATGGCGGTCAGTGACAGTAGCAGCGCGAAAAGGTCCATGAAGACGTGCGCAGCATCGGAGAGCAGGGCAAGGGAATTGGTCCAGAGCCCGCCGAAGACCTCGGCCAGCAGGGTGACACTGGTGAGGATAATCGCCAGGCGGAAGCCGCGAGTGATGCTCTGATCGAGGTCGTCGTGATGATGCGCGTGGCCGTGATCGTGGTCGTGTGCGTGGCTGTGGTCGCTTTGGGACATGCTGTCTGCTCCAAACTAGATTTGTTCATTGTAGGCGTCCTCGTGGCGTAACGCAACCGGCGAGGCGATTAGGTCAGATTAACGCTGAGGGCGGGGATTTGTTTTTCAACGCCGCTGTGCTAACCTCTTCACGCTCGAAAACTAGATGCGGAGGATACACCGATGTCGGACAATCTGTATGATGTGATTATTATTGGCGGCGGGCCGGCAGGAATGACCGCGGGCCTTTATGCCTCGCGCGCTGCGCTCAAGACCCTGCTGGTCGAAAAGATGATCATGGGGGGACAGATGATGACCACCACCAAGGTGGAAAACTGGCCCGGTTATCCGGGTGGAATCGATGGCCCCGAACTGATGATGCGCTTCCAGGAGCATTGCGTTGAGTTTGGGCTCGAAACCACCACCGGGACGGTCGAAAAGATCGAGGACCTAGGTGAGCAGAAGCGCCTGCTGATCGACGGCACAGAGTACCTGTGTAAGACGGTGATCATCGCCACCGGGGCCAACCCGCGCAAGCTTGGCGTTGAGGGTGAAGCGTCCCTGGTCGGGCGGGGTGTCTCCTACTGCGCCACCTGTGATGGCGCGTTCTTTCGCAATGTGCCGATCGCGGTGATCGGAGGCGGAGATACTGCCGCGGAAGAGGCGCTGTTTCTGACGCGCTTTGCGAGCAAGGTCTACATGGTGCATCGGCGCGACGAACTGCGTGCCACCAAGATCCTGCAGACCCGTGTGTTCGAAAACGAAAAGATCGAGATGGTGTGGGATTCGGTGGTGACCGGTCTCGCCTCGGA
>PKUI01000067.1 GCA_002869605.1 Desulfuromonas sp.
CCTTACCGACGGCAACATGGATATACTGCTGGCAAGCGCCAACGGCAAGGCGATCCGCTTCCCGGAAAAGGATGCCCGCGCCATGGGGCGGACCTCGCGCGGGGTGCGCGGTATGATGCTCGAAGGCGACGACTACTTGATCGGCATGGAAGTAGTCACCGACGCCACGGCGGCGACGCTGCTGACCGCCACCGAAAACGGCTACGGCAAGCGCACCGCCCTCGACGAGTATCGCCAGCAGAGCCGTGGCGGCAAGGGGATCATCACCATCAAGACCACCGATCGCAACGGCAAGGTGGTCGACGTCAACCTGGTCAGCGACGATAACGACCTGATGTTTATCACCGACCGCGGCAAGGTGCTGCGCACCGGGGTTGGTAACATTTCGGTGATCGGGCGCAATACCCAGGGGGTACGCCTGATGGTTATGGAGCAGGAAGAGAAAATCGTTTCGGTTGCGAAACTTGCAGAGAAGGAAGAGGACGAACATGGACATCCGGAAGCTGAAGAAGGATCTGCTGCGGGAGGAGATTCAGACGCGCTACCCGAACAGGACGCGTAATCGGATCGTTGCCGTTGTCGTTCCGCTGCTGCTGATTCTCATCGCGGTTTCAGTTTACTGGGCGAAACGGGATGACCTGTTCGCTTCGCGCTACAGCAAGGGGATCGAGTTGTGGCAGGGGGGCGCCTACGAGAAGGCAGTGAACACCCTGCGCGGGATCTACGACGACTATCCGAGCTTCACGCTGGCGCCGGACGCGCTGTTTCAGAGTGCCGAGATTCTCAACATGAACCTGCACCGCTACCAGGAGTCGTTGCTGGCGTACCTGCTGGTACTCAAGGACTACCCGGAGCATACTCTGCAGGAACGTTCGCTGCGCCAGGTTGCAAATATCTACAAGTACCGGATGATGGATTATTCGGACGCGATCGTCGCTTACCAGAAGCTTCTCGATCGGGGCGCCGAAGGTCGAGACCGGCTGATCTACGAAGTCGCCGATGCCTACTTCAAGCTGAATAACTTTGAGCAGGCGCGCATCGAGTTCGAGGCCCTCAGCGCGGAAGAACCCGATTCGACGCTGGCAGACGAGGCCCGCTACCGCACCGGGGTCTGTCTCAATCTCGAGGGGAAGTACAAGGAGGCGGAAGGACTGCTCAGGAAATTGATCAAGGAGGGGCCCGACTCCACCTTCGGCATTGAGGCGCGCTTCGCGCTGGCCGAGACCCTCGAGCAGATGGAGCGGCTGCGTGAGTCACGACGCATTCTTGAGGAATTGCAGGGACGCTACCCCAACGAGGAGGCCCTCGAGCAGAAGCTCGAGCAGGTCAACGAACGGATCAGCAAGAAGAAACGCGCCATCTAAACATCAAGGAGCAGCACGTGGAGATTGCAGTCATCGGTGGTGGCAGCTGGGGCACGGCTCTCGCAAACCACCTGGCGCTTAACGGCAACCGGGTCGACCTGTGGGTCTACGAGCAGGAACTGGTTGCGGCGATCAACCAGCGCCACGAAAACGAGCTTTACCTGAAACAGATCCCCCTGCATGAGAACCTGCGGGCCAGCAACGACCTTGAGGCGTGTGTCGCCGGCAAGAAACTGGTGCTGCTGGTGCCTCCCTCGCAGCTGATGCGGCGGGTAATCGAACCGCTGATCGGCAAACTCGATGACGAGGTGCTGCTGGTCTCGGCCTCCAAGGGGATCGAGAACGATTCGCTGATGACCATGCACGAGGTGCTCGAAGAGACACTGCGTCCCTCCTTCCGCGGACCGATGGTGTTCCTCTCGGGACCTTCGTTTGCCCGCGAGGTCGCGGTGAAGGGACCGACTGCGGTGGTCGCCGCGTCGCTGGACGCGGCTGCGGCAAGCGTCGTGCAGGAAGTCTTCAGCAGCGACACCTTCCGGGTCTACACCAACGACGATGTCATGGGGGTAGAGCTTGGCGGCTCGCTGAAAAACGTGATGGCGATCGCCGCGGGGGTCACCGACGGACTCGGCTTCGGTCACAACGCGCGGGCTGCCCTGATCACCCGTGGGCTGGCCGAGATGTCAAGGATCGGCATCGCCATGGAGGGACAGGCGAGCACCTTCTCCGGCCTGGCCGGGATGGGGGACCTGGTCCTGACCTGCACCGGGGACCTGTCGCGCAACCGGACCGTCGGGATTGAGCTCGGCAAGGGGCGCAAGCTCAAGGAGATTCTTGCGGGGATGAACATGGTCGCCGAGGGCGTCAAGACGACCCTCTCCGCTTACCAGCTGGCACAGAAGATTGGCGTCGATGCACCGATTATCGAGCAGATGTACGCCATCCTCTACCAGGACAAGGACCCGCGTGTCGCCTTCACCGATCTGATGGCTCGCGACCTCAAGGCCGAAACCCTTTAAATCAAGAGGAGGTAACATGCTGCGTAAAACCCTGCTGACAGGACTGCTGATACTACTGTTGGGGTGTGGTTTCGCCCTGGCCGCCGAAAAGGTGGTGGAGAAGACGGCCAATCAGGCGGTGATCGCCACGGCTCACGGCGAAATCGTCATCCAGTTGTATGAACAGCAGGCCCCGAAGACCGTGGCCAATTTCAAGAAACTCGCCGGTGAGGGGTTTTACAACGGGTTGACCTTCCATCGGGTGATACCCGGATTCGTGGCCCAGGGCGGAGATCCCAAGGGGAACGGAACCGGAGGCCCAGGCTATACCGTCGAGGCAGAGATTGATGCAAACCTCAAGCATATCACCGGGGCTGTCGCTACGGCCCGCAAAGGCAACAGCGTCAATCCGCAGCGGCGTTCTTCTGGATCGCAGTTCTATATTTGCCTCGGTCCGCAGGCACACCTTGACGGCGAATACACCATCTTCGGCCAGGTCGTCGAGGGGTTGGATGTGGTCCAGCAAATCCGCAAGGGCGATCCGATGCTCAAGGTCGAGATCCGTTAAGCAAAATCAACTCCGACCTGCAGGTTGTTTGACAGAAATTAACCATAGGTGGCGTTTTAATACCAAAACGGCTAAACTGGCTTGATCGTACCTTCGACGCGGAGAGCCTTGAATGACCACCCTGCGCTGTACAACCTACAATGTGCACGGCTTTCGTAACAGCCACGGAGACTACAGCCCGGAGCGGATCGAGGCGGTCATCGC
The DNA here is from genome assembly GCA_002869605.1 of Desulfuromonas sp. Next base: position 3,135 of record PKUI01000067.1, read on the forward strand.
GGGTTGTGGTGCTGATCTCGTGGCACTGCAGGAGGCTGAAGCGCCGGAGACCGGAGATCCACTTCCGGACATGGCCCAGCGCCTCGGCATGCAGCTGTATACCGGAGTCGGTGGTTCACGGGCCACGGCTTTCCTGTCGCGCCTGCCGCTGCGCGGCGTACGCGAAACTCACCTCGGCCAGGGCGGCTGGTGCCTGCAGGCCGACCTCGATCGCCAGGGCAAACGGCTCCACGTCTTTAACCTTCAGCTTTCCTTTACCCCGTCTAAACGACGTGTCCAATTCGGCACGTTGCTCAGCTCGGACCTGCTCGGTAACCCATCGCTGGTCTGCCCGACCCTGATTCTCGGTGACTTTGCCGATCCGCTCTGGTGGCTGAGCAGTTTCTGGTTCGAGAATAACCTTTTCAAGGCGCCCCGGCCGGTTCTCGGTGCAACCTACCCGGCTCCCTTTCCCCTGCTCGGACGTGATCGTGCCTACCTGCGTGGTGATATCCGGGTACTCGAATCACGTGTCATCCGGACACAGGAGGCACGCAAGGCCTCTTCGCACCTGCCGGTGGTGCTGAGTGTCGAAATCCTCGACCCGGGTAGCTACTTGCTGCTGCGTGAACCGAAGAAGCAGCGCATGGAAGCCGCTCCAGGCTAGGGAGGTAGATGTGGAACGGGTCCTTGGAACGCGTCGATTGAGATTGGTGCAGGGTGATATCACCATCCTCGACTGCGATGCCATCGTCAATGCCGCCAACGCGGCACTGCACCGCGCCAACGAAAAAGGGTTGAAAAGCATCGCCCTGCCCGCGATCTCCACAGGAATATTCGGCTTTCCCCTCGAGCGCGCCGCAGAGATTCTGCTGCAGGGCGCCATCGACCACCTGCGGGGAGAAACCAGCCTCGACGAGGTGATCTTCTGTCTGTTCAGCGATGGCGACTTCGCCATGTTCGAGCAGAAACTGCAGGAGAAACTCCCCTAACCCGGAACCATACGGATGCCAAAACCCCGCAAGCCCTCCCCTGCCCGACGCGCCAAGGCCCTTGCCACCCTCGAAAAACTGGAGGTTGTGCACGCCGATGCCGAGATCGCGCTGAATTTTGCCAATCCCCTCGAGCTGCTGGTTGCCACTATCCTCTCCGCGCAATGTACCGACGTGCGGGTCAACCTGGTCACCGAGAAACTGTTCAGGCGCTATCGGAGTACGCAAGATTATGCCGATGCCGACCTCGACGAACTGATGGCGATCATTCGTTCCACCGGCTTCTACCGCAACAAGGCGCAGAACATCGTCGCGATGGCAAAACAGCTGGTAGCAAGTCACGATGGCGAGGTGCCGCGAACCATGGAAGAACTCCATGCGCTCCCCGGCGTGGGGCGCAAGACCGCTAACGTGGTGCTCGGAAACGCCTTCGATACCCCGGGTATGGTGGTCGATACCCACGTCGGCCGGGTCAGTCTCCGCCTCGGCTGGACAAGGGAGACCGACCCGGTTAAGGTCGAGCACGAGCTGATGGCACTGCTCCCCGAACAGAAATGGACGCAGACCAGCCACGTGCTGATCTTCCACGGCCGCAGCTGGTGCAAGGCAAGGGTGCCACAGTGCAGCGACTGTCCCATAAAGGAAGAGTGCCCGCGCAAAAAGGTGGAAAAAAGCAAGTAGCACCCGTGGGTTAGTATGGTTGTAGATGTTTCAAAAGAGCACAAAAGAAGACTATTTCAAGGAGTAGCGAGGTAAGCTGGGATGTTTTTGGTCTAAAAAGACCAACCTTTTACTGTCAGCAGAAAGCAATTAGATTAAGCCACACGTGCCACAAGGGTACGAAACAGGAAAGAAGTTTGAATGAAAGTTATTTGTTTGACACTGTCCACTGTCGTTTTTGTTGTTGTCGCATCATTTTTTTCTGTGAACATCTGGGCGGAAAAAGAAGAACATATTGCTGGTGAAGTTGAGCTGACCCTCACCAGTGAGATGACAATAATGCGTTTTGGAGAAGAGAATGGCCTTTCGAGGCAATTGTTGGGCAGGGTCTTTAGCTTGAACGCTCCGGAACAGATGCAGGAGCCGGTTGCTTCATTCGATATGTCGTTGGAGCAGATAAAAAGCAAGGTTGATAAGGAGATCGCACTTGAAACGGAAGATGCTAGCAAAAACTGGCTGAAGATTCCTCTGAAGTTCGTCCTCTGGTTTGTGTTTATGGCGGTCTGTTTCAAGATGTTGACCCAAAGGAAAATAAAAAGAACAGCCAGACTGATTTTATATGTACTAGGATTTACGCTATTTGGGGTGATTTTAGGAGCCGACCCAAGTCCGATGGGAACGGTCAAGGACGCAATAGTCCTTTACGCCTCGAAAGGTGTGATCTACAAGCCGCGTGTCATCGCTTTTACGATCTTTACGTTAACGGTTGTCTTTGCCAACAAGTTTATTTGCGCCTGGGGGTGTCAGCTCGGGACGCTACAGGATTTTATTTTTCGGCTGAACCGCAATAAACAAGATAGCGGCGGCGGTGAATACCCGCAAATTAAAGTTCCATTTGTTGTGAGCAATAGTGTACGCGTGCTGTTTGCTGCGGCTCTGGTCTGGGTAGCTTTTACATGGACTTATGATATCACTCACGAAATTGATCCGTTCAAAATTTTCAAGCCATTGACGATAAGCCATTATGGATGGATGTTCATTCTTGTTTTGCTGACTTCAAGCATTTTTGTTTATCGCCCATGGTGTCATTTTTTCTGCCCGTTTGGGTTAACTGGATGGCTGTTCGAAAAAATGAGTTTGTTACGAATAAAAGTGAATTACGATACCTGTATTTCATGTGAAGCCTGTGTAAAAGCCTGCCCGAGTGCAGTTATGGGGGCTATTTTGAAAAGAGAGAAGACCGTTATCCCCGATTGCTTTTCCTGTGGAAACTGTATAGAGGCCTGTCCGACGCAAGCGGTTACATTCTCTTGTGGGAAAAGAGAAAAGCCACCAGAAGGGAAGTTTTGCGAAAGAAAAGCAGGATAACGCAGCCTTGGGGTTGGTTAAGAGTGTTAAAGAGACGAGAAAGATCGCAAAGGCGGCCCAGCCCCGGAAACGTGGGACACTTCCCCGGGGTCCAATCATAAGAACGGGGCTTGCTCGTAAGCGGTTAGAGAAACAGACGCATACACGTCAGGTGTAAACACGTTTGCCTGTTGCAGTCTGCGTCCTCCTGCACTATAAATAGTCGCTTCGAGAAAACCTGCAAGGAGACTAAGTCATGATTACAGCTATCAGCCCTATCGACGGGCGTTATGGATCGAAGGTCACCGAGCTGACCGAGTGTTTTTCCGAGTATGCTCTGCTCAAGAACCGGGTCAAGGTCGAGGTGATGTGGCTGATCGCCCTCTGTAAGGAGGCGCAGATCGCCGAGTGCCGCGCACTGACCGCCGGTGAGGAGCAGCAGCTGCGTGACATCGTGGCGAACTTCACGCCGGCCGAGGCGGAGAAGGTGAAGAAGATCGAGGCGGTGACCAACCACGACGTGAAGGCGGTCGAGTACTACCTCAAGGAGCAGATCGCGGGGAGCAGCCTCGAGGAACTCTCAGAGTTTCTCCACTTTGCCTGCACCTCGGAGGATATCAACAACCTATCCCACGCGCTGATGCTCAAGGATGGTCTCGCCGCCACCCTGCCGCTGCAGAAGGAGATCATCGCGGTGATCACCAAGCTGGCGCAGGAGTTCAAGGAGGTGCCAATGTTGGCCCGCACCCACGGCCAGACCGCTTCGCCGACCACCATCGGCAAGGAGCTGGCGGTGTTCGCCGATCGCCTGCGCGGCCAGAGCGAGCGCATCGCTACGGTCAAGCTGCTCGGCAAGCTCAACGGCGCAGTCGGCAACTTCAACGCCCACCTCTCGGCCTACCCCGAAGTCAACTGGCAGGCGCTGGCCAAGGGGGTGATCGAGGGTGAACTCGGCCTGGTGCAGAACAAATTCACCACCCAGATCGAACCGCACGACTACATGGCCGAGCTGTTCGACGCGTTGGCGCGCTGGAACACCATTCTCACCGACTTCAACCGCGATATCTGGACCTATATCTCGATGGCCTACTTCGGGCAGAAGACGGTGAAGGGGGAGATCGGCTCCTCGACCATGCCGCACAAGGTCAACCCGATCGACTTCGAGAACTCGGAGGGGAACTGCGGGCTGGCCAACGCTATTTTTGGGCACCTCTCCGCTAAGTTGCCGATCTCGCGTTTGCAACGCGATCTCACCGACTCGACGGTGCTGCGTAACATGGGGGTCGGCTTCGGCTACAGCATGATCGCCTACAAGTCGACCCTGAAGGGCCTCGGCAAGCTCAAGCTTAACGCGCACAACCTGGAGAAGGACCTCGACAACGCCTGGGAGGTGATGGCCGAACCGATCCAGACCGTGATGCGCAAGGCCGGCATCGAGAAGCCGTACGAGAAACTCAAGGAGTTGACCCGTGGTCAGAAGATCGATCGCGAAACGATACGTGAATTTGTCGAGGGGCTGGAGCTTGATGCTGCTGACAAGCAGCGGTTGCTGGAGATGTCCCCGGCGAGTTATACCGGCCTGGCGGCAAAGCTGGTTGACGAGCTGTAGGTAAAAAAATACGGGGCCGGCAAGTGGAGGCAATGCGCCGACCACGTCAGGGGATGATGTTGCGAGTATAGGGTCTCTATGTGAGATGCTGTAGCGCAAGACGCGTAAAAAACAGGCATGATAAAAGCAAACGGGGAGTGTGCGGTAGCACACTCCCCGTTTTTATGTGTCGTAATGGTAGCCGCAGTGTTCAAACAGCAGCGCCAACTGGGTTGCTGTGTCATCAGGTGGCCAGTGCTGCAAGAGCTGTTCAGCAAGCGTTACCCCGGAGTCGGCAATTGACTGGATCGAATCGAGGAAGGGGTGTTCGTCCTCGGCAGCCGGGCGGAGGCGCTGGCGCCGTAGCCCTTCGCGTGACAGCCGCAGCAGTTCGAGGGCATATTCCTGGAGGGTCGCCTGAGGGGTTCGTGCTTTGAGCCCGAGACGCCAGGAGTCACGATGAAGTTGCTGCAGGGTAGAGAATTCAAGGTCGTCGAACAGTGCCAGTGCAGCGGATGTCGATGCGGAATCGTAGAACAGCCCCTTAACCAGCGCTGCGGGGGCCAGGCAGAAAGCTGGCGGTAGTGAATCGACGCTCCGGATCTCGATCTGCGGGCGCAGACGGACCTCGGTGAAGATGGTAGAGAGATGCAGGTCCCAATCGGCGAGAGTGGCGCGGTGCCCGGCATAACCGTGGGCCATGAAGTCGGAGAAGGTCAAGGGTCTGCCGGTCAGGGGGAGCAGGGTGTCGTCGCGGACGATAAAATACATCGGCACCTGCAGCGCAAAGTCGACGTAGTCGGTGAGGCGCGCTTCGGTATGGTGCAGGGCCGGGATCAGCCCGGTCCGCTGTTGGTCGGTGCGCGACCAGATCTCGCCACGGGTGGAGAGGAATCCGCTCGGCTGACCTTCGAGTAGCGGCGAGTTGGCGAACAGTCCGTAGAGCACCGGCGAGAGCAGCTGGGCGAGACGCAGCTTGGCCATGCAGTCGTCCTCGCTGGTGAAGTCGAGGTTTAGTTGCAGGCCGGCCGACTGCTTCATCATGCGCAGGCCCATGTCGCCGACCTGCGGCATGTAATCGGTCATCACCGCGTAGCGTTGCTTGGGCAGGGTGGCGATCTGTTCTAATGGTGTGTGGGGAAGGACTCCAAGACCGAGAAAGCCGAGTTGCAGCTGGTGACCGGCAGCGACCACCTGTTGAACGTGGAGCAGAAATTCGTTGGCGCAGCAGTGGACGTCGCGGCACAAGCGACCGGAGAGTTCGAGCTGACCGCCCGGTTCGAGGGTAATCGACGAGTGCTCGCCGACCAGGCCGAGGAGGTTGCCCTGTTCAACAATCGGCTCCCACCCCCCGTCCGCGTTGAGGCGCTGCAGCAGGTGGACGATCTGTGGATAGTCCGCCGCCTGCCCGGTTTGCTGGTCGATGACCAGCGTTTCCGACTCGGTGCCGATGAAGCGCAGCTCGTCGACACGCGCGCCGCGCAGCAGGTAGTCGGTCAGTTCGTCCCGCGAGTTAAGCGGTTGAGCAAGTTCACTCTTGATAAAGGTGGTCATAACTCTCCCGGTGCGGTGCAAAGGGCGGGTGGGAAGCAAAGGCCCCGCTACGAGATCAGGTACGCCTTGATGCTGTTGGCAATGGTCTCGAAAATACGCGTGAACTCCTCTTCATTACGCTACAGCAGGGTGATGCGGAAGCCGAACTCCGGGGTGCAGAACGAAGAAATCGGCACCGTGCAGATCCCGGTCGAAGCAAGCAGGTAGTAGACGAAGCGCTTATCGAGGGAGGTTCCCGGCTCGGCGACCAATGCCTCGACCATTTCGCGAACCTCGTTGATCTC
>PKUI01000060.1 GCA_002869605.1 Desulfuromonas sp.
CTCACTGGCCCCCCTGCCTACTCCACCGTAACGCTCTTCGCCAGGTTACGCGGCTGGTCGACATCGGTCCCTTTTAGCACCGCCACGTGATAGGCGAGCAGCTGCAACGGCACCGAAGTGAGAATTGGCATCACGTCGTCAGCGGCTTCCGGCACCACCAGCACCTCGTCGGCGTGCTCGGCGAGCTCACCCGCATCCCCGGAGGTGATCACAATCACCTTGCCGGCACGCGCCTTGACCTCCTCGAGATTGGAGATGACCTTTTCAAAGGTCTCGTTGCGCGGCGCGACGATCACCACCGGCAGCTCCTCGTCGATCAGCGCGATCGGACCATGCTTCATTTCGCCGGCCGGATACCCTTCGGCGTGGATGTAAGAGATTTCCTTGAGCTTGAGCGCACCTTCGAGGGCGATCGGGTACTGGTTGCCGCGCGCCAGGTAGAGGAAGTCGCTGGCATGCATGTAACTGCGCGCCATCGCCTCGATTTCCGCGTCGAGCTCGAGGGTCTCCTCGAGCTTGCGTGGCAGGGTCAGCAGCGCATCGATAAGCGTACGGCGAGCCTGCTCGTCGAGCTTTCCACGAACACTGCCGAGCTTGAGCGCCAGCAGTGCCAGCGCCACCAGCTGGGTGGTGAAGGCCTTGGTCGAGGCGACCCCGATTTCAGGGCCGGCGTGGGTGTAGATGACGCCGTCGCTCTCGCGGGCGATGCTCGACTCGACCACGTTGCAGATCGCCAGGATCCGCCCCCCTTTCCCTTTTGCCTCGCGCAGCGCCGCCAGGGTGTCAGCGGTCTCGCCGCTCTGGCTGATCAGCAGGGTCAGGGTGGTCGGGGTGACGATCGGGTCGCGGTAGCGGAATTCGCTGGCGATATCGACTTCCACCGGCAGGCGCGCGAGCTTCTCGACCAGGAACTTGCCGACCAGCGCGGCGTGCCACGAGGTGCCGCAGGCGACGATGTTGAGTTTGTCGACGGCTGCCAGCTCGGCATCTTCCAAGTCCAGGTCGAGAGCCGCATCGCTGTGCGCCTCGCTCAGTCGCCCGGCGAGGGTATCGGCGATCGCACGCGGCTGCTCGTAGATCTCCTTGAGCATGAAATGCTTGTAGCCCCCCTTTTCGGCCATCACCGGGCTCCAGGTGATGATCTTGGGAGTCTTGCTGAGCGGTGTTCCGTCGAGGGTCGACACCTGCATGGCGGTGCGGCTCATCACCACCAGCTCTCCGTCCTCAAGGAAGATCATCTCACGGGTATGGGAGAGCATCGCCGGGATATCGGAGGCAACGAAGTACTCTCCGCGACCCTGGCCGAGCACCAAGGGAGATCCAAGCTTGGCGGCGATCAGCTTGTCCGGTTCCTGCTCGCAGATAATCGCCACCGCGTAGACACCCCGAACCTCGGCGAGGGCGGCGCGTACCGCCTTTTCGAAGTCGCGCCCGCTGCGAAAATGCTCCTCGATCAGATGCGCGATGATCTCGGTGTCGGTCTCGGAGAGAAAGGAGTGCCCCTTGCCACGCAGCATCTCGCGCAGCTCGACGTAGTTCTCGATGATGCCGTTGTGCACCACCACGATCCCCCCCGCCTTGTGGGGATGGGCGTTGTTCTCCGAAGGGCGCCCGTGGGTCGCCCAGCGGGTATGCCCGATACCGAGACTGCCGGGGAGCGGCTCGTCGCGCAGACGCTGCTCAAGGTTGAACAGTTTCCCTTCGGCGCGCCGCGTGGAGACCTTGCCTCCCTCGTAGGTAGCGATGCCTGCCGAGTCGTAGCCTCGGTATTCGAGGCGCCGTAGCCCGTCGAGTACGATCGGGGTGGCCTGCTGTTCGCCGATATAGCCGACAATTCCACACATAGAGCACAAATCCTTTAATGCCGCTTGGGCACGGTTATTTTTTCTTCGACTTTTTATGCTTGAGCGACCAGCCCGGGATCATCTTCTGCTCGCTGCGCGACAGCGCCAGGGCATCGGCCGGTACATCCTTGGTGATGGTCGAACCAGCGGCGAGCAGGGCGTTGCGACCGATGCGTACCGGCGCCACCAACTGCACGTCGCTGCCGACGAACACGTCATCCTCGACCACCGTGACATGTTTGTCACGGCCGTCGTAGTTGCAGGTGATGGTGCCACAACCGAAATTGACGTCCTTGCCGACTTCGGCGTCGCCGAGGTATGTCAGGTGACTCGCCTGGGAGCCACGGTCGAGACGCACCTTCTTGGTTTCGACGAAATTGCCGATCTTGTTATCCCCGGCGAGCTGGGTGCCGGGGCGCAGGTGGGCCATCGGCCCGATGACGCAGCCGGGACCGACCTCGGCCTCCTCGAGAACCGAACCAACCTTGAGGTGGACCCCGTCGCCAATGCGGCAGTCGCTGACCACCACCCCCGGCTCGACGATGCAGTTGCGTCCGAGTTTGGTGGTGCCACGCAGGTGAGCCCCCGGGTGCACCAGGCTGTCAGCACCGATGCTCACCCCGGCATCGATGTAGGTGGCGGCAGGATCGGGGAGTGTCACCCCGGCGAGCATCTGCGCCCGATTGATCCGTTGCCGCATCACCGCGGCCGCCTCGGCGAGCTGGCTGCGATCGTTGACACCGAGGGTCTCGATCGCTTCCTCCACCGCCAGGGCCCGCACCCGGTGCCCGGCACCGCGTGCCGCGGCAACCACATCGGTCAGGTAGTACTCCCCTTGTGCGTTATCACAGCCGACATGTTGCAGCGCCTCGAACACGTACGGCGCCGAGAAGACGTAGAGGCCGGTATTGATCTCGCGGATTGCTTTCTGCTCGGCGTCGGCATCCTTCTCCTCGACGATCGCCGCCAACGCCTCTCCTTCACGGACGATCCGCCCGTAGCCGCTGGCGTCCTCGAGGGTGGCCGTCAGCACCGTGACCGCCGCCGACTGCTCGCGATGATAGTTCAACAGCGCCTTGAGCGTCTCGCTGCGGACCAAAGGCACATCGCCGCACAGCAATAGCAGATCCCCCTGGAAGCCCTGGAGCGCCTCAGCGGCACAGAGCAGAGCGTGTCCGGTACCGAGCTGTTCCTGCTGGGTAACAAAGCTCACCCCGGGCCCTGCCATTGCAGCCTCGACCGCCTCGCCCTGGTGGCCAACCACCAGCACTCGCGGTTCGGCACCCACCTCGCGGGCCGCGGCCAGTGGATAATGCACCATCGGCGCACCGGCCAGCTCATGCAGCACCTTGGCGCACTCCGACTTCATGCGCGTCCCTTTGCCAGCGGCCAGGATAACGGCGGCCACCCCCTGCTGTGTCATGCTAATACCTCCTGAAGTAGAACCTTGCAATTATCGGCAAACCGCTCTTTCCCGTCAAGCGGCAGTCTTACCGCAAAAGCTTTCCCCTTGGCAGTGACAACATCTTGACGTAAGATGTCATGTTGTATCGTGTAAAGGAGTTTTTATGCTTAAACGTGAACAGCTTGACGCACGCCTGGCCAAGATCGATCACGATCTCAAGGCACTGATCATCACCTATGAAAAGTTTTTTGCCGGGCTCGAAAAACGGGAACCGTACAAGGAACGGGATGACCTTACCAAGCTGGTCCGCTCCCTGATCGGTGTTCATATCACCCAGGCCGACATCAAGTTCCGCCTGCAGAGCCTGACCGCCAAGTTCAACACCTACTCCCAGCAATGGGACCGTCAACTCAAGCTGCTCGAAGAAGGTAAGCTGCGCCGGCAGGTTCGTCCCGGAGCCTCCAGTTCGCGGACCAGGAAGGCCAAGGCTGCCGGTGACGGGGAATTCGACTCGGTCTATAGCGCTTACCAGCAAGCCTCGGGGGGGGCTCCCAACCGGGAAAAATTCGACACCATGCTGCAACAGCAGAAAGACAAGCTGCGCGCCAAGTACGGCGACCGCAAATTCGAATTTGCCGTGGTCACCGAAAATGGCAAGCCGAAAATCAAGGTTCGCAGCGGAAAGTGACCTGAACCTATGGCTTCACGCCGCGGCAAAACCGCTCTAATCCTCGCTGGCGGCGGCACCATGGGCGCCGCCTATGAAATCGGCGTGCTTTCAGCCCTGGAACGCGCGCTCCGTCCCGATTTTTCAACCACCCGCTTCGACATGTACGTCGGCATCAGCGCCGGCGCCATCATCGCCACCCTCGCCGCCAACCAGATCAGCCCGCACCTGTTGTTTCGCGCCATCGCCAACAACGAACAGCGGGTCTTCAACTGGAAACGGAGCGACATCTACCGCTTCGACTTCAAGGAAGTCTTGTGCTGCAGTTTCCGCGCCGTCGGCAACTTTTTCCGCATCCTGCGCCACTATCGTGAGCGGGGCTGGAGTCTCGACCTTTCCGCCCTCCAGTACATCTTCCAGGAACAGTTCCCTTCCGGACTGTTTTCCCTCGAGCCGATGCAGAACTACCTCTGCAACGCGTTCAAAACCGAACACCTGCTCGACGACTTCAACCTGATACGCCCCGAACTCTATATCCCGGCCTACGATCTCGACCTCGGCGAGCGGGTGGTGTTCGGCAGCGAAGGCTTTCGCGACATGCACATCTGCCAGGCGATTACCGCCTCGTGCGCCATTCCCCATTTTTTCCGCCCCTGTAACATCCACGGTCGCCACTACCTCGATGGCTCCACCGGCCGGGCAATTCATCTCGACATCGCCGTGGAACAGGGTGCTGAGCTGATCGTCCTGGTCAACCCGCGCGTCCCGTTACGCAACGACCCGGAACACTTCTGCCTGCCATCGCTGTCCTTCGGCAACTGTGCGAGCATCGCCGACCTCGGCATCAGCATTGCCCAGGAGCAGGCACGCCGCATCGAATCCCGGGAAAAGATTTCCCTGACCCTCGACCGCTTCCGCGACACCCACCCCAACATCGACATCGTGCTGATCGAGCCGGAACGGGAAGAGTCGGTGTTCTTTTTCCAGAACCCCATGAGCATGACTGCGCGCAACCACATCATGGCGTTCGGCTACCATCTGACCCTTTCACAGCTGCGCACCCGCTTCAGCGAACTACAGGAAACCTTTCACCGCCACGGCATCACACTGAATCCGGATCGCCTCGAAGCGCCGCCGCCGGTCGACATTCACATCTAACTGAAGGCTCATCATGAAGATTGTCCTTGCTACCCTGCATGTTCGGCCTTCTGCCCAGGCGGTACCTCTGGCCGCTGGCTGTCTGGCGGCAGCCCTGCCTGAGGCGCAGCGACGCAACTGCAAACTCCTCGACCTCTTCCCGGAGCAGGATCCCGACACCTGGCTCGAACAGCTACTCGAGAACGACCCGGACCTGATTGCGTTCCCGCTCTACAGCTGGAATCGCTTGCCGATTCTTGATCTGGCGCGTCGCCTGCGCCAGATTCGCCCCGCGATTCTGCTGGTGGCTGGTGGCCCTGAAGCGAGTGCCACTCCCCGGGAAACCCTCTAAGAGGGTGATTTTGACGGTATCATCCTCGGCGAGGGAGAACAGACCTGGGCCGCACTGATCGAAGACCTGGCTGCCCAACGTCTTCCTGCCCAACGTCTTCCTGCCCAACGTCTTCCTGCCCAACAGACCGGTCTGCTCTGGAGAACCTGGGCCGATCAGCCTCCGGAAGCGGCTCTGCCACGCCCGCTCGGCGAGATGACATCTCCCTGGCTCAGTGGAGTCCTGCGGCCCCGACCCGGCGGCGGCATCCTGTGGGAGACGGCCCGAGGCTGCATCTACGGCTGCGCCTACTGCTTCGACGCACGTGGCACACATGGGGTACGCCACCTCCCGGAAGAGCGCCTGATTGAAGAACTCAAGCTGTTTGCAAATGCCGGAGCCTCGCAGGTCTGGATTCTTGATTCAACCTTCAACGCCCCTCCGGAGAGGGGCAAGCGCCTGCTGCGTCTGCTGCTGGAACATGCGCCACAACTGCACTTCCACCTCGAGGCACGCGCCGAGCTCCTCGACGCCGAAACCGTGGAACTGCTCAGTCAGCTCCCCTGTTCGGTGCAGCTCGGCCTGCAGACCACCTCCGAGGCGGCGCTGCGCAACCTGCGACGCTCTTTCGACCGCGACCAGTTCGATCACGTCTGCCGTCTGCTCAACCAGTACGGGGTGACCTTCGGCATCGACCTGATCTATGCCCTGCCCGGGGATTCTCACGCCGGCTTCATCGCCAGCCTCGACTACGCGCTCGCGCAACGCCCCAACCAGCTCGATGTCTTTCCGTTGTCCGTGCTTCCCGGCACCGAGCTGCATCGTCGCCGCAAGGAGTTGAAGATCTTTGCCCCGCAACAGCCCCCCTACGTTGTTGAAAAGCTTCCCAACTACACGCCGCGGGATATCCGCCGCAGCCGTGAGCTGGCACAGGCGTGCGACCTGTTCTATAATCGCGGCCGCGCCGTCGGCTTCTTTTCCTCCCTGGCCGAGGTCTGTGCCCTGTCAGGCAGTGCTCTGCTTGAGGCCTTCGATACCTGGCTGCGCACCTGCTCACCATCCGCGGCACAGGAAGACGCTCCCGAAAAGCTGCTGCAGCTGCAGCTCGACTTTACCCATCACCAGCTCACAACCTGCGGCCAGGGTCATCTGAGCGCCGCACTCAGCGACCTGGTACGCTTTCACTACCACTATGCGGAAGCACTGCTCGGCGCAGAGACTCCCGCCGCACAGCAGCCCCTGCCTGAGGACCTGAGCAAAGCCGTCTTGCGCTGTGCCCCGAGCCTGCGCCTGGTCGATTTTCATTACGAGATTCAGGACCTGCTTGACATGGAGGCGAGCGGCCTCGACCTCGAAGCGTTCGTCGATCTGTTCAGACCGGTCGGTTCGACGGCGCTGTTTTTCCGACGGGAAGGGGAGGTGGCCTGCGAATCGCTCAGTGACGAGTTCAGTCTGCTGCTGCTCAATTGCCGGGAGGCTAACCGTGTGGAACACCTTGTCGATGAGTCGTTCGGTCGCGATGTCATGATCGAACTGCTCACCCTGGCGTGGGAGGAGGGGCTGCTGGAAATCGCTACTGCTGGAGAAGCAGGTCCATGAACCCCTTGTAGGTTTCGCGCTTGCGCTCGGAAACCTCGTAAATGGAAGCCGAAAAGAGTGCCGTTGCGGCATGTTCGGCCAGCATGGAGAAGAGCTGGTAGTCGATCGCCTCGAACTCTTCCTTCTGGGTGAAGAGCCGATAAATCGCCAGCACCCCGGTGGTCTTGCCATGGATATTGAGGGGAATGACCACCAACGGGTTGAGCGGATCGTCGCTCCCTTCCCCAACCTTTTCATCGGAAAAGTAGCTTTCACCTTCGTTTGCGACCCTGCCGATCAGCCCCTCTCCCGGTCGAATCGTCGGAAACTCCTGGTCATCGAAGCCTTCTCCCGCCTCGTACTCAAACAGCTCGCTCCCCTCTTTTTGCAGCAGAACGGCAAACTTTTCGGCACCGATGAAATTAATGATGATTTCCTTGATAACCTCGGAGACCGTGGAGCGCTTCATTTCGGAATGGAGACGTGAAGAGGCGATGTAAAGGTTGGATAGGTTGTTGTTGACTTCCTCGACATGCACCATGTGCTCGGCAAATTCGCGATTTTCCTGCTCGAGCTCAACGACCCTCCGGTTCATGCGCTGCAGCTCTTCTTCCGCGTTAGACTGAAAACGCCGCAACTGGGCGACTTCGTCCCGCAGGCTGTCGATCGGCAGGTCCTCAAGGACCTCGTGTACCTGGGACTCCTCTTTCGACACGACCGGCAAGCTGGCGACATAGTCGCCAATACATGCGGGCGGGCGCACAAAGTAGACCCCGACACCCGCCGGTTCACCTACTTCGATACGTCTGACCCGGGCAGCGATCTCGATCGCGCCGCAGGTCGGCAACTCCATACTGACCAGCACCGAGGTGCCCACGGGCGCCAGGTTCTCGGTCTGGAGAAAGGCACCGGTCGAAGAGAGATCGAGAACGTAGCCCTGCTCCTGTTCGCCACCTACCGTCACCGTGGCAGGAAACGATACCGGCAGCCGCGGCTCAGTACGGTACTTCACCTCTCCAAGCAGGCGATTGATCTTTTCGAGCAGTTCCTTGCGGTTGACCGGCTTGGTCACGTAATCGTCGCAACCGGCTTCAAGGCAACGCCGGATCTCTTCTTCCTTGCCCGCCGAAGTGACCATAATGACCGGCAGATGCTGCCACTGCGGGTTGCTGCGGATCTTGCAGCAGACCTCGGCACCATTCATGTCGGGCATGAACAGGTCGAGCAGCACGATATCCGGCTGCTCCTGTTCGACGGCTTCAAGCGCCCGCACTCCCGAGGTCGCCGAAACAGTCTCGTGCCCGGTCCCTTCGAAATACGAGCGTTCCAACTCCAGGAAGAGTTCAACGTCGTCGACAAGCAGTACTTTGGCCATCCCCAAGCTCCCGCATCACATAAGATCCTATAAAAATACTCTTCAGGGCATAAAAAGTAAAGGCAAGGGGCTCCGCAGGAGGATCAGCATTGTTCATCTTTACACAAAAAAAACGGGCCCTTAGGGCCCGTCTTGGGGGATGATAAATGTTTTACGCCACATCGCGCCGACGATAGTAACGAGTTCGCGTACGCAGGAGGTTTTCGATCTCTTCCACCGCCGGGACCCGCCCGGCAATCCGCACATCGTCGTCAATCAGCAGGGCCGGGGAGACATACACCCGGTTGTCAATCATCTTGCGCCGATCTCGATAGAGATGAACTTCGGCTTCAATGTTCATGTGGTTCAGAGCGGTACGCACATTCTCCAGGGTCTTGCTGGCGCGATACCCTGCTTCGGGTTTGCTCAGGATGTCGATTCTCATGACTACCTCCGATGACAATCGCGTAATGCTTACCTATTTAGTAATACATTCTAGCGCCCTTTCTAACGCTTCGCAAGCACAAAACATGCAACTAAGCGACCGGCCTCAATTGCAGACTTCGCGCCACGCGAGCCAGCAGCCGCTGCGAATGCACCGGTACCGCAAGGTAATCACAGAAGCCCATCTCCAGGCAGTGGACCTCCTCCTGCACCGACGCATTAGCCGACAGCGCGATCGCCGGGAGGTAGTCACTTCCCTGCTCCTGGTGCAGCCGTTTGAGCAGGTCGCTCGCGCTCACCCGCGGCAACAGGGTCGAAGTCAGCAGGCATTTCGGCTTCAAATGGCGAAAAATCTGCACCGCCTCCTGCATATCCCCGACTTCGGCGACCTCGTAGACCTGGCTCAGGGTCGCCGAAAGATCCTTGCGCAGGGCCGTGGCCGGCTCGACCAGCAGCACCCGGGTCCGTTGTGCAGCGGCGGTCATGACGGTGCCATCGCCCGCCCCGTAGTGCCTCTCGATCGCATCCTGGATCTCTCGCGGGGTGGTGACGCAAGGGGTGATACGCTGATCGGCCTGGAAGGAGAGTTCGTCGATCGCCGCCATGTCGAGGGGGTTGGCCATCGCCACGAACAGTTCGCGCCCCTTAAGGCGTACCGGAAACACCTGGTGCTTCACCGCCATCTCACGTGGCACCATTGCCAGCAACTCGTGACCAAAATGGCGCCCCACAAGGTTGCGCACCGTACGGAAACC
>PKUI01000018.1 GCA_002869605.1 Desulfuromonas sp.
CAGCGGCGAGCCCTCGGCATTATTATGCGTGTCATCCCGCCCCATGTCGGCAGCTTTAAGGACCTTAACCTGCCGGATGTCCTGGGTGAAATCGCCAAGGCCCCCAATGGTCTGGTGCTGGTGACCGGGCCGACCGGCAATGGCAAGTCAACCACGCTGGCTTCGACGATTGAATATCTCAATCAGAGCGCCAGTTACAACATGATTACCATCGAATATCCGATCGAATTTATCTTCGAATCGAAGAAGAGCTGTATCATTCAGCGCGAAGTGGGGGTCGACACCGAAGGTTTTCATCCCGCACTTAAGGCGGCATTGCGGATGGACCCCGACGTGATCATGGTTGGCGAGATGCGTGACCTCGAGACCATCGACGCCTCGGTCAAGGCTGCGGAAACAGGGCACCTGGTGTTTGCCACCTTGCACACGCAGAGTGCGGTTTCAACGGTCAACCGCTTGGTGGGGCACTTCCCGCCCGATGCCCAGGAACTGATCCGCAAGCGTCTGGCCGATATCCTGGTCGCAACAGTTTCCTTGCGCCTGATACGTGACAAGAGCGGTGAAAACCTGGTCCCGGTCGTCGAGATTATGCGCAACACCACGACGATTCAGGCGTGCATCAATGAAGGGCGGCTGAGTGACATCACCCAGCACATTGAAAGCGGACGCTCCGAGTATGGCATGCAGTCTCTCGACCAGCACCTGGTTGAACTGGTCGAAAACGACATCATTACGGTTGAGGCGGCGAAGGCGGTCTCCCGTTCCACCGACCTCGAGCGCAAGCTGATGTTTACTTAACTTAAAGCCAGGCACAAAACCATAAGGCGGTCTTTGACCGCCTTTTTTTGTGCAAGGACTGGCATTCTCCACTAAGCAGCATTAGAATGTTTTAATCGTTCAACGGGGAGGTGCTGTCCTTTAATGGTGAGACTGATCGGCTTTGATACTGAAGGTAGAAACCCGCTGGCGGGTGATCTGAAGGAGGCAGGGTATGAGGTGGTCGTCGTCAGGGAGCCTGAGGATTGTCCGGCGTATTATGGCAAGGGCTGTCACCAAAAGCGGCACTGCAGTGACGTGTTGATCATCGAACAGTTTCTGTCGTGTGGCGACGCTCTGAGTTATGTCTCCAGGTTGAGTGAGACCTGTCCTGGCTCCATGGCGCATGTGGCTATTCTTGCCGCTATCTTGTCTCCCGATGATCTGGTCAAAGCGATTGAGCTTGGCTGCAAGGTGATGTTCCGACCGGTTCTGGCCCAGGAGGTTGTCGATTGGTTTAAAGAAATCGGCTATGTGCCGGATAGGTTAACGATGCTGCAAAATGTCTGACAACCCTGTGCGCTGAACGGATGTAGCAAGGGCCGGTCACTATTAAGTGACCGGCCTTTTTATGTTGGCGCGGTCTGCTCCTCTGCCTGAGGAATATTGCCTTTCAGGAGGGAAGGGCTTCGAGCTCTTCCCAGCGGAAGTAGGCTTGAGCGAGAAGTTGTTCCAGTTCGTCCAGGCGGGTCTTGATTGTTGCGATCTGATCTCCGGCGCTACGGTAGAACTCGGGGTCGGCGAGCTGGGCATGCAGTTCGGACTGCTCGTTCTCCAGCTGTTCAATCTGCGCGGGGAGTTCTGAGAGTTCCTGCTTCTGTTTGAAACTCAATTTTTGCGGGCGAGCTGGTTTCGGTTTGGCTGCCTTTGCCGGTGCGGGCTTTCCCTCGTGCTGTTCCGGGAGTGATCTTTGGCGCAGCCAGTCCTCGTAGCCACCGACATATTCACGGACCTCTCCGTCACCTTCAAAGACCAGGGTACTGGTGGCCGTGCGGTTGATGAAATCGCGATCGTGGCTGACGAGAAAAAGGGTCCCCTGGTAATCGGCGAGGCGCTCTTCGAGCAGATCGAGGGTTTCCATGTCGAGATCGTTGGTCGGCTCATCCAGGACCAGCAGGTTGGCTTCGCGCAAAAACAGCCGGGCCAGCAGCAGGCGGTTGCGCTCTCCGCCTGAAAGCACGCGCACCGGGGTGCGCGCACGTTCGGGGGTAAACAGGAAGTCTTTCAGGTAGCCGAGGACATGCCGGGGACGATCGCCGATCAGCACCGTGTCACCGTCGGGCGCAAGGTTCTGCTGCACGGTTTTCTCCTCATCGAGCTGCTCGCGCAGCTGGTCGAAGTAGACGATCTTGAGGTTGGTGCCGTGCTTGATCTGCCCGTGCTGGGGGGCGCACTCGCCGAGTAACAGTTTGACCAGCGTAGTCTTGCCGGCACCGTTGGGGCCGATGATGCCGATGCGGTCACCACGCAGGATGGTGGTTGAGAAGTCTCTGACGATGGTCCGCTCGGCATAGGAGAAGCTCAGGTTTTCAACCTCGATGACCCGTTGTCCGCTCCGCTCGGCTTCGAGCAGGTTGAGCTTGGCTTTGCCGCTGCGCTCACGGCGCTGGGAACGTTCGCTGCGCATCTCCTTGAGCGCGCGGACGCGTCCCTCGTTTCGCGTGCGGCGTGCCTTAATGCCTTGGCGGATCCAGACTTCCTCTTCGGCGAGTTTCTTGTCGAAGCGTGCCCACTCCTGTTCCTCGGCGTGCAGAAATTCCTCGCGTCGCTGCAGGAAGGTGTCGTAGTTGCAGGTGAAGTCGAGGAGCCGGCCACGGTCGATCTCGATGATGCGGGTCGCCAGGTTGCGCAGGAAGGCGCGATCGTGGGTGACGAACACCAGCGTCAGTCCTTCCGCCTTGAGGAACTGTTCGAGCCATTCAATCGAGGCGATGTCAAGATGGTTGGTCGGCTCGTCGAGCAGCAGGATGTCGGGATGGGTGGCGAGGGCGCGGGCGAGCAACACGCGGCGCAGGACACCTCCCGAGAGAGTCGCGACGTCTGCGTCTGCCGAGAGGTCGAGACGCTTGATGATTTGCTCAACGTGCTGCTGCAGTTGCCAACCGTCGTTGTCGTCGAGCAGATGCTGGAGGTCGAGCATCTCCGGCATGCACCCCTCGTCGCCGGCGGCAAGCGCGTTCTGGAGTTGCAGGAAGCGGCACAGCTGCTCTCCGGTGTCGCCGAGATGCGCGGCGATCGTTTCGAACACCGAGCCCTTCAGTTCGCGGGGAACCTCCTGCGGCAGGCTGGCGATGGTGATCCCCTGGCGGCGGTCGATGGTACCGGCATCGGGGGGAGTCTTTCCCTCGATGAGTTTAAGCAGCGTCGATTTGCCACAGCCGTTGCGTCCGAGCAGGCAGATACGTTCACCACGCGTAACCTGTAATGAGACGTCGTCGAGCAGTGGTGCGCTGCCGAAGGCGTGGCTGAGATGGCGTAGGCTGAGCAGGGTCATAGGGGATCCATACGGTTTGAGTGGGGCGATTATGCCAGAAGAGCGAGCAGATGGAAAGCTCCGCGGGGAATGCGTTTGTCCCTTGCCGGGGGGCATGTTATAAGCTGGGTCTGACTGAAACCTGAAACTCTATTATTTTATACCGGACAAAGGAAGCGCATGAGGTTACTTGATAGGCTCGAACAGAATTACGGACGTTTTGCTGTTCCCAACCTGACCGTCTACCTGATCGCCGGCCAGGTGATCCTCTATTTCATGATTAAGGCCGGCCAGATCTCCCCCGACCTGGTTGCCCTGGCCGGTTTGAAAGTCTACCAAGGGGAATGGTGGCGCCTGATTTCATTCGTCCTCGATCCCCCGGTCGCCAACCCGATCTTTGCGTTTTTTGCCTGGTACATTTTTTACATGATGGGCTCGGCACTCGAGTCGCACTGGGGCGCGTTCCGTTATAATGTCTACCTGCTCCTCGCTTACCTGCTGACCCTCGGCGTAGCGTTTTTCGTTCCTAATGTCTGGCTCAATAACAGCTATATCGGTATTTCTGTTTTCCTGGCTTTTGCACATCTCAATCCAAACTTCACCCTGATGCTGTTTTTCGTCCTGCCGGTTAAGATGCGCTGGTTGTCGATCATCATCTGGCTGAGCCTCGGGTTTTCGATGCTCACCGGCAACTGGGTATTGAGGCTTCTCATCGTCGCCTCGGTGGCGAATTTCCTGATCTTTTTTGGTGCTGATCTTTGGCGTCAGCTGCGCAGTGGCCAACGCCGGAGGGCCTGGCAGGGGCAGCAGCCGGGCCGTGCCGCGGCTGACGAACCGATACATCGCTGTAGTGTGTGCGGCATCACCGATATCAGTCATCCTGAGATGGATTTTCGCTACTGTTCCAAGTGTGACGGACAGCATGGCTATTGTGCAGAGCATCTACGTAACCATGAGCATATCGTCAGCACCCATTCCACCGGGGATTGACGAAGAATTCTCCTGTTTGACAGCCGGAAAAACTTCATTAAGCTTGGTAGGCACTCCCGTTTCGGGGGTCTATTTTATCTAAGGAGTGAACGGATGGATATTAAGGAAGCGGTTCGCCGCTCAATGCAGACCGAGAAAAACGCCATGGACTTCTACACCCGCGTGGCCGCCGAGTGCAGCAACGACAAGGCCCGCAAGCTGTTCGAGCTGCTGGCCCGTGAAGAGAGTGAACATGCCCACTGGTTCTACGATGTCTACCCCGGTGACGATATCGATTTCGACAGTTTCATCGGTGCTGCGGCCGACACCGGCTCCGACTGGCTGAGTGAGCTTGACAAGGTCAAGGCCGGGGCGCTGAACGAGCAGAAAGCGATGGAGCTGGCGATGGAGAAGGAGAAAAAGCTCGAGGAACACCTGCGCGCCATGGCCGCCAAGGTCGAGGAGCCTGGCGTGCGCAAGGTGTTCGAAGACAACGCAAAATCGACCGCCAACCATTATGCGCTGATCGAGTCGGAGTATGCACGTATCATGGGGATGGTGCATGAGAGTGATATCGACACCTTTGTGCGCGAGTAAGTTGATGTAACGGTGCAGATCCTGCCAAAGGCCGGGCCCGATGTGGCCCGGCCTTTTTTGTCTGTAAGGGACTTGGCGGCGATGTTGGTCTGCGTTAATCTTGAATTTGGTGCAAACATCAGCAAAAAGAAAGGGAGAGGTCCATGCGCGTAGAAAGTGATCTCAAACTCGGATTCAAGGATGTTCTGATTCGCCCCAAACGCTCGACACTGAACAGCCGTGCCCAGGTCAATCTGGAGCGTAGCTTTACCTTCATGCACAGCGGCTCGAGCTGGAGCGGTATTCCGATCATCGCCGCCAACATGGATACGGTTGGCACTTTCGCCGCCGCTGAACTGCTTGCGGAGCATGGACTTATGTGCGCATTGCACAAGCATTACAGCCTCGAGGCATGGACGGCATTTCTGTATGGCCAGTCAGCAACGATCTTCAATTCAATCATGGTCAGTACCGGGGTTTCGGACGATGATTTCGAACATCTCGGCAGGGTGCTGAGTGCCCATCCTCAACTGCGCTTCATCTGTATCGATGTCGCCAACGGCTACGCCGAAGCGTTCGTCGCGTTTGTCGCCAAGGTGCGGGAGGCGCATCCGGAGAAGATCATCATCGCCGGCAACGTGGTGACCGGGGAGATGGTCGAGGAGCTGTTGCTCTCGGGCGCCGACGTGGTCAAGGTCGGTATCGGCCCCGGCTCGGTCTGTACCACCCGGGTCAAGACCGGGGTCGGCTATCCCCAGCTATCGGCGGTGATCGAGTGTGCCGATGCTGCACACGGCCTGGGGGGGAGGATAATCTCAGACGGTGGCTGCGTTTCACCCGGGGATGTCGCCAAGGCGTTCGGTGGGGGAGCTGACTTCGTGATGCTCGGCGGCATGTTCGCAGGACATGACGAGAGTGGTGGTGAGATCGTTGAGCGCAACGGGCAGACCTACAAGTTGTTCTACGGTATGAGTTCGTCGACGGCCATGGAACGTTATGCCGGAGGTGTCGCCGATTACCGCTCTTCCGAAGGGAAGACGGTCGAAGTCCCCTACCGGGGGCCCTTGGCGGAGACCGTTCGCGATGTGCTAGGTGGGGTGCGTTCGGCGTGTACCTACGTCGGGGCTTCCGAGCTACGTGAGCTATCCAAGCGGACCACCTTTATCCGGGTGGCCGAGCAGGAGAATACCGTGTTCAGCAGTGAATAACCGGCCATGGACTCCCCTAGCAGCTTTGCAGTTGACGGCGCAGCTCTTCGGGGTCGGTGCACGGTTGCTGGCAACGTTGTCCGCTGCACAGATAGACGGTCGCCGCGTCCCCGATGCAGACCATGTGCTCGGTGAACGGGGCAATCTGGGCCAACTCTTGTGTGCCGGGGGGAGTGAGCAGGACTGAAAGAGTGGGGTCTTTTGCACTGGTGGCGACGTTCAGCAACGCCTTGGTGTCTGCTTTCTCCGGGGCGCCGACGATGACGATCTCGCGTGTTTTACCGTGAAGGAGCGCAGCGGCGAGAAGCATACCAGTAAAGGCACCTGGCATCGTTTTGACCAGTGGCGCCAGGTGATGAAACAGGCTTTCGGCACGATCGCGCCAGACAGGGTCTCCGGTCAACAGGTGAAGGCGCGAGAAAACCTCGAGGGCAACCGAGTTCGCAGATTCATGGGCGCCATCGTGCAGGGTGCGAGGGCGCGTCACCAGGGGGGCAGCGTCGTGCCCACTGTCGTAAAGCGCGCCCCCTTCCTGCGGGGAAAATAGTCGAAAAAGATCTTCCGCGAGTTGCAGCGCGATCTGGAGGTTGTTGAGCTTGAAGTGCGCTGCGTACAACTCCAGAAGCCCGCGGATCAAAAAGGCATAGTCCTCGGCAAAGGCGGGGATTGCCGCCTCATTGTCACGCCATCGCCGCAGCAGACGCCCATCCTTACGGCGCATCTCTTTCAGGATGAACGCCGTCGCATCCTCGGCCGCAGCAGTATAATCGGGCCTGTTTAAAAAACGCCCCGCGCGCGCCAGGGCGCCGATGATCATGCCGTTCCAGGCGCAGAGGATTTTATCGTCGCGGGCTGGATGCGGCCGTAGTTGGCGGACTCTGAAGAGGTGTTCGCGGGCTTTTTCCAGGCGTGCGTGAATCTGCGGAACGCCCAGGTCAAACCTCTCGGCCTGCTGCTCGAACGACGCCGAGAGGTGCAGAATGTTACGTCCGGTCTCGATGCGGCTGGTTTCATCCCGGTAATTGCCTCCCGGCTCGACGCCGTACACTGCACAAAAAAGCTCGGCCGAATCCGGGGCGAGAATTTTCCCGATCTCCTGTTTGTCCCATAGGTAAAACAGACCTTCTTCTCCTTCGGAGTCGGCATCTTCAGCGGCGTGAAAGGCTCCGCAAGGATCGAGCAGTTCGCGGCAGGTGTAGTCGAGGGTGGCCTGGGTTGTGTCGGCGTAGTCGAACTTTTCGGTTGCGAGCCAGGCATCGAGGTAGGCATCCGCGAGCCCGGCCTGGTCGTAAAGCATCTTTTCGAAATGGGGTAGCAGCCAGCGGCTGTCGGTAGCGTAACGGTGGAAACCTCCACCAAGATGATCGAAGATCCCCCCGCGGCGCATGGAGGCCAAAGTCTGTTCAGCCATCTGCAGTAACTCGGGACGCTTGGCGTGGTGCCAGCGTCGGATCAAAAAACGCAGATGGTGCGGCGTCGGAAACTTGGGCGCGTTGCCGAAACCTCCTTCGCGGGGGTCAAAGCTGCGGAGCAATTCGGAAGCAGCCGCTGCCTGTAGTTGCTCAAAGGGTTCCGGCGTGGTGTTTGCCGCCGGGGGTGCCTGCATGCTTTCCACCAGCTGCTTGCCGGCGTGTCGAAGCTCTGCGGCACCTTTCCTGGCCTGTGCCGCAATACGCTCGAGCAGTGCGATGAGCCCGTCGTAGCCCGGGCGTGGATCTTTGGGTAAATAGGTCGCGGCGAAGACCGGCATGCCGTCCGCTGTCAGCACAAGGGTGAGCGGCCAGCCACCGCGTCCGGTGAGACGTTGGCAGAAGGCCATGTAGATCTGGTCGATGTCGGGGCGTTCCTCGCGGTCGACCTTGACCGCGATATACCATCGCTGCAGCGCTTTGGCCACCTCGGGGTCTGCGAAGCTCTCGTGCGCCATGACATGACACCAGTGACAGGTCGAGTAGCCGATCGACAAAAAGATCAGCTTGTCCTCCCGGCGGGCGACGCTAAACGCTTCGTCGCCCCAGGGGTACCAGTCCACCGGGTTGTGTGCGTGCTGGAGCAGGTACGGGCTTTTTTCGCGGTTCAGGCGATTGGTCGTTAGCGGGGTGGGGGCGTGAGGTGTGTCGGACATCTGAGTCTCCCTGGGCTGGTCGCGGCAGTATGTGTGCCGCTACCAGTATAGCGCAGGGAGCAAGTGTGTGGTTCAGCGTAAACCGACGCGCGCGAACAGCAGGCCGAAATATTTGTTCAGGGGGTTGTTGCGCGAAAGGGCTGGGAAAATCTCGGGTCTGCGTGCACCAAGCTGATCGAGATGCCGCTTGATCTTGGCGTTGTGGCCTAGTTTCAAGCCCTTGCGAAAGGTCTTGATCGCCTGGTCGCGGCGGCCGGCGGCCAGGAAAACCCTGCCGAGGTTGAGATAGTGGGTGTTGTTCTGCGGGTCTTCGCGGATCGATTCGCGGCAAAGGGTTAGGGCCTTGTTGAATTCACCGCGCTCGCGAGCGATCACGTAGGCATAGTAGGAGCGGGTCAGGGGGGTGTGGCGTTCGATCTTCTGAAATTCCATCATGGCGATCAGGGTATCGCCCTTTTCCGCCGAGGCCACTCCGGGGGGAAGACTACTGTTGTTGTACATGACAACCTCTCTATGTTCATTTATTGGTGCAAGTCAATCTTAGCGTTGCCCGGAAATGAATGCAACAATTGGGTTTATTCGAACTGCTTTTTAAAGGTTTCGAACTCGCAGCGCAGCTGCTGAAGCTCGGTTTGTAGCTCTTCCACCTGTTGAGCCAGGTTGTCGTTTTGCGGTTCTGCGGGGAGGTCCTCCGTGGCGTCTACGAGCGGCAACTCGTCGTTGCAGAGCAGCTGCGCGTAGCGCGGCTCCTTGCGACCGGGTTGCCTGGCCAGCTGGGTCACCAGGGCCGGGGAACGTTCAGCCAGCTCTTGCAGGACCTCATTGACGGCGGCAAGGTCGGTAAACGGGTGCATCCGTTCGGCCCGGGTACGTAGTTCGCCGACGGTCTGTGGACCGCGTAGCAGCAGTTCCGTAAGAATGGCCAGCTCGTCGGTTTCGAGGTGCAGCACCCCGCGCAGGTTATGCGCGAAACGTTTCGTGCGTACCCCTTCTGCTGAAAGCAGGGCCAGCTGCTTCTTGCGCAGTGTGTCGAGGGATTCCAGGACCTGGGGTTCCTCAAGTGTCATGACCGGGGCGCGATTCGATTTCTGGTTGCAGGCGTTGGTCAGGGCATTGAGGCTCAAGGGGTAATATTCCGGGGTCGTGAGTTCCTTTTCGGCGAGGCAGCCAAGGACTCGGGATTCAACTGGGGAGAGTGTGATGGTCATAAAGGCTCCATGTATTAAGTTCATGCCAATGGTACTCTTGAGAGGGCGAGCTGACAAGCACCTCTGTTGAGCAATGGCCCGGAATCACCGGAATTGGTTTAAAGGGTGCGCAAGACCTGTTATAACTGTACTTTCATAACCTGAACAGGAGGAAATATGCAGCAGGACTGGGGAGGCGGAAACCCCGCCGAAGAGCTGGAAAAGAAAATTATCGAGATGCGTGATCGCATGAAGGGAAACCTGCCGCCGAAAAAGGGACTCCTGGTGGTTGCGGTCCTGTTGCTTGTACTGCTGGGCGGTTACAGCAGCTTTTACGAGGTCGATACCGAGCAGACCGGGGTGGTGCTCCGATTCGGTAAGTATGTCGGGTTGACCGAGCCGGGGCTGCACTTCAAGCTCCCCTTCGGTGTCGACCGGGTCTACAAGGTGCAGACCGGACGTGTCCTCAAGGAAGAATTCGGCTTCCGCACGGTTAATCCCGGGGTGCGTTCGACGTACACCAAGAAGGGGCTGGAAGAGGAGTCGCTGACCCTCACCGGGGACCTCAATGTCAGCGATGTCGAGTGGATCGTGCAGTTCCAGATTGCCGATCCTTTCAAGTTCGTGTTCCGCATCAGCCGGCCGGTCGAGACCATCCGTGATATTGCCGAGGCGGTGGTGCGCAAGGCGGTCGGCAATTCCAACGTCAGTAAGGTGCTGACCACCGAGCGAGCAGAACTGGCCGGCAAGATCGAGTCCGACCTGCAGGGGATCCTCAACGATTACGACATTGGCGTGCGTATCGTCACCGTCAAGTTTCAGGATGTCACCCCGCCCGATCCGGTCAAGGCGGCCTTCAACGAGGTCAACGAGGCGGAGCAGCAGAAGGAGAGCCTGATCTTTCAGGCCCGCGAGCAGTACAACCGTGAGGTGCCCAAGGCGCGCGGCGAGGCCAAGCAGAAGATCCAGGAGGCGGAAGGCTACGCCACCGAAAGGATCAACGAGGCCAAGGGTGAGGCCAATAGGTTTTCCGCCATCCTCGCCGAATACCGCAAGGCTCCCGAGGTGACCCGGCGGCGTATGTATCTAGAAACCCTTGAGGATGTGCTGCCGAGGTTTGAGGAAGTCTATATTATGGACAAGCAGGGAGGCGGCGTCCTGCCCTTCTTGCCGCTGCGCGCCGAGAAAGGGGGCCAGGTCAAATGAAAAACCCGATAGTTATTGGTTTGGCGCTTGTTGCGGCGATGGTCGTCTTCTCAAGCAGCTTTTATGTTATCTATGAAGGCGAACAGGCGATTGTGACCCAGTTCGGTGCGCCGGTCGGTGAAGTCAAGTACCCGGGGCCGCATTTCAAGACTCCATTCATACAGGATGTGAGGCGCTTTGACAGCCGTATCCTCAAGTGGGACGGCGATCCGAACCAGATCCCGACCAAGGACAAGAAGTTTATTTTTGTCGATACCACTGCGCGCTGGCGGATCGTCGACCCGCTGGTGTTCTACAAGACCGTGGCCACGGAGCGTGGTGCGCAGAGCCGCCTTGACGATATCATCGACTCGGTGGTGCGTGACGCTGTTTCGGGACGTTTGCTGGTTGAGCTGGTACGTGGCAGCGACTATGTTCCCGAGGAGGGGACGTCGGAGCGCTTTGAAGTCGATGGAGTTATGATCCCGCGCGAGGAGATCGTCGGACGGGAGGAGATTCTTACTTCGTTGCTCGAAAAAGCGCGTACCAGCACGCCCGAGTACGGTATCGAGCTGATCGACGTGCAGTTCAAGCGGGTTAACTACATCGAACAGGTACGGCGCAGCGTTTACGAACGGATGATCAACGAACGTAAGCAGGTCGCGACCCAGTACCTCTCGGAGGGCGAAGGAGAGAAGGCCGATATCCTCGGGCAGATGGGGCGCGAGCTGAAGGAGATCCGTTCCGAGGCCCAGCGCCAGGCCCTCGAGATCCGCGGTCGCGGCGATGCCGAGGCGACGGCAATCTACGCCCGTGCCTACAACCGCGACAAGGAGTTCTACGCCTTCATCCGTACCCTCGAGTCGTACAAGAAGTCGATTGGCAATAACGGCAGGCTGGTTATTTCCACCGACTCCGACTTCTATAAATACCTGAAAAAAACGCGTTAAATCGAACCCTTCAGGGGCCTCTTCGAGGCCCCTTTTTTTATGTTGCATCACGGGGAAAACGGCCATATATCTGCTATTCTCGTTAGCAGAACACTACATTACTTCTTTTGGCGGTGCCCCATGACCAAGCGTGTTACGGAAGATCAACTTGAAATCCGCGAGATGACCATCGACGATCTCGCGGCAGTTTTCCACCTCGGCGAACAACTCTTCACCTCCGAATTTTCTCCCAGCATGTATCGCACCTGGGACGAGTACGAGATCACCACCCTGTTCAACTCCGACAGCGAGCTCTGCCTGGTTGCGGAGGTCGCTGAGGAGATCGTCGGCTTCGCACTCGGCACCACGGTGGAGAAGCAGAACTCGGCCTGGAAGTATGGTTACCTGGTCTGGATCGGCATCCGTCCCGGTCTGCAAAAGGTCGGCGCCGGCGGCAAGCTGTTTGCAGAAATCCGCGAGCGGATGGTCGAACAGGGGGTGCGCATGATGATCATCGACACCGACACCGACGCCGACAACGAGGCCGGCATCAACTTCTTCAAGAAGCAGGGGTTCGACAACATTCAGGAGCATGTCTACATGACGCTCAACCTCTCTCGGCAGAAGAAACAGAAGCAGCAAAAGGGGAAAGGGAAGGGCTGAGCATGGCCGAACGTCTCGAGCAGGTCTGGAACGCCATCGATCCCGAGCGTCTGCGCACGACCCTGATGGAGATGATCGATATCTATTCCCCCTCGGGGAAGGAGGAAGATGTCCAGCTCTACCTCGAGCAGCGTCTGGCTGCCTGCGGCATCCCCGTAATGCGCCAGGTGGTCGAAGAGGAACGCTACAACCTGGTTGCCACCATGGGCAAGGGGGAGCCCTCTTTCTACCTGGTCGGGCATGTCGATACGGTGGCGGCCTGGGATATTGACGAGTACGCGGCGGTCGAGGAGTGGGGCGTGGTGCGGGGCTTGGGCAGCGCTGACATGAAGGGGGGCTGCGCGGCCATGGTTGAAGCCTGGCTGGCACTGGCGACGCTCCCCGATGAGCAGCGACCGAACCTCGGCCTGCTGCTGGTTGTCGGTGAAGAGGAAAATGGCGACGGCAGCGAACGGTTTCTGCAGAAGTGTCAACCGGAGTGGGTGGTGATTGGCGAGCCGACTTCGCTGAAGCCGGCATTCAGCCACTACGGCTACATCGAGATCCGGCTGGTCACGCAGGGGCGCCGCCGCCACTCTTCTCTGCCGGAGCTCGGGCACAATGCCATCGAGTCGATGTTGCGTGTGCTGCTGCAGCTGGAGCGCGCGCCGCTCTTCGAACAGCGTGCCGATCAGCTGGTCTACTCGATTCGGGAGATGAGTTCATCGCGGGCAGGGTTTGTGGTCCCTGATCGCTGTGAAACGCTCATCGATCTCCATCTCTCCCCGCAGGTCAAGCCGGCCGAGGTGCGTGCCCTGATCGAAAAGGAGATCAAAAAGGCCCGTCGCACGATCAAGGGTATCGACCTGACCATCGATATCGATTTCGAAGCTGCCGGCTATGAACTGGTTACGGAGAATGCGCTGGCGGCAGCTCTCGAGGAGATCTATCCGCGCCTGAACCTCCCCTTCGAGCGGATCCCGTTCCGTTCCCACTCGGATGGCAACCTCTTTTACCAGGCGGGATGCCAGCCGCTGGTGTTGGGGCCCGGGTCCCTGGAGACGGCTCATACCGACGAGGAGCAGACCAGCCTGGCCGAGGTGGAGGCCGCCGCGCGCATTTATGCCGCGCTAGGACTGGTAGGACGCTGATTTCATGTTCAAGACAACGGGGTGAGTGGGAGAGTTAACGAACAGGCTTGCTCGAGAAAATGAAACAGAGCGAAATTGTCCACAGGGTTAACCCCTTACTAAGGGTCTTGTAGCAGGTTGTCTATGTCGTGTTGGCTTAGCCGGTTGCTTGACGATGGTGAAATTCCACGTAAGTGGTCAGTTATTATCTTCACGTGCCATTTTTGATTATCCGTGTCGGCTACTGTATTCAGAAGTATTTTTAGTGACTTTTGCTGTTCTTTTTTTGACAGAGGTTGGCTCTTATTTAGCATCGTAGCGAATACGTTGCCCTCTGTGGGACTGCCAATTTCTTTATCGAGTTTAATAAATTCATGATTGCCCTCGTTGTCTACTAGATCAAGGTGAATTGAACCACCATCCAGTAGGGATGTACATTTGGTTATTCGATAAGCGCTCATAGATCTGTTTCCGTTGCGAAGAAATAAATTACATGGCAGACGGGGCGTCACTATACACGATCTCGGCCAGCTTTCTTGCTCACTCTTCCGGGGTGTCCGATGTTTCCTTGTCCGGGGATGGTTTTTTCCACTCTCGACAAGAGTCCAAGAAAATCTTCCGGGCAATGACCAATAAGTAGATGCCGCAAAATAATAAAATCAACCAGGTGTAAGTGAACCCCGGGCGAATAACCGACCAGTCCGGATCGGTAGGATCATAATGAATCGGCAGTCGATGTCCAATTGTGTATTGTGCCCGCGCCTTTTCGGCAGACGATTCAAGCCAGTAAATGTTCCAGTTGTCGAGAGAAATTTCCTGACCCTCATAGAGGGTGCCATTGACCTGATATTCGTAGCGTACATGTACGGAATAGTAGCCGGGAGGCTCTTGAGTGTCTTTCCACTCAACCCAGGAGCGCTTGATGATTGCTGCCGTTGTGGGCCACTTTCCGCTCTCCCGTCCTTTGCTGAAATTCTGCCAGCCAAAAATTATCATCCCGCAGGCAAAGGTGACAATCATCAGGCTGAATCCTGCTCCGAGGAAGAGTTCCCGCCAGTCCGACTTCGGTCCGGTCGATTGATTTTTGGGAACGCTCGAATGGTTTGAGCTGGTTTCAATTGCCGCCTGTTTGAGGCCTCGCCGCTTGGAGAATAATTGATTCAGAGAAACCGACATTGCCACTGTTATGACGATAGCCTGAGTTATATATAAAGACATCGGTGGTGCAACGAGGTTGAAGCCTGCCAGCGGTAGTTCGATCAAGAATGCGGAGATGGCCAGCGTGGTCAGTGGATTTTGTTTTAGCTCAGCAGGTGCGGAATACTGAACGCCACGAAACAGATCTGGAGCATAGAGAAAGTGGTGACCAAGCAGAATCAGGAACATCCATAACGACGAAGCGGCAATACCGCTACCGGTTGAGGTCACCGTTGTCACATAGTGCACACCCAAGGCAGTTGCGGTGAGCAGCGCCAGGTAGAGCGGAACGCCAATAAACAGCCCCAGCAGATTTTCAAGGAGGGTTGTCGCGTCTTTGTACCCCTTGGGCATTTGCGCGCCGACGAGGCTGGTTCCGTCAAATATCGCGTTATCGATGATCGCTCCCCTGAGGCAGGCTTTGGAGAGTGAAGCATCGGTGAAATCCGTACCTGTGAAATTAACGCCACGCAAATCGGCTGCCAGCAGGTTGGCGTGTTTGAGTACGGCGCCGGAAAAGTCAGCTCCCAGTGCTCTGGATTCAGCCATGCTTGCCCCGGAAAGATCCGCGCCGCGCAGGATTGACCGAGACAGATCAGCTTGGCCGAGGTCGGCACCGGCCAGCTGTACACCGCTTAGGTCCAGCCCTCTCAAGTCCCATGGCGGCTCAGGCATCTCCCCTGAAACCGCACCGGTTTGCGTGAGTTTCCACCAGGTATGCTTGTGGTTCACGGCGTAAAGCCCCTGTCGGCGTAAGGGGGAAACAGTCTGCGCGCAGCATGCAGTAACACGATCACAAAAAAGAACAGATTCCTGCAAAATATGAACGGCATCCGGTAGGGGAGAGCATTGAAGCGCCTGGTACTCGATTGGCCGGTCATGTGCGCGGCGAGTCGTCGCAGTAGGGGGATGTTAATCGGCCAGTCTGTAACGCTATCGCGCCAGCGCACAGGAATCCCTTCTTCGCCTAAGCCCGCACCAGCAATGCCACCAGCAATGGCGGCGGTAGTGTCGGTATCCCCGCCCAGCAACACCAGTTCGGTGATCATGCGTGCGAAATCTTTTCCATGGACCAGCCAGGCAAAAAGCACAACCGGCACCGTGTGGTAGATGTAGCCGGTAACGCCATTACTCAGGCCCAGGGAACAGGAAAATTCCCGCACGGAACTGCCGCTCTGTAATCCTTTCCGTATATGGGCGTGCAATTGTTGCCAGTCTGGGTCGGCAAACTCTGCGAAAGAGATGCTGTCCAGAAAGCCATTGATGTCAAATTCTTCGTCTGGACCATGTTGGCTACTGTATGCGGCGGCCGTGGCGATGGCCAGTGAGCCGATTAGAGCTTTGGGGTCGGTGTGGGTAAGACGGGTAGAGAGGGAGACGTATTCCTTTATCTTCTCGGGCTGGTCTCTGAAAAAGACCCCGATGATGCTTGCTCTCATGGCGGGGCCATTGCCGGCGCTGCGAATACCACTTTTTCTGGCCGGGAACCCGATCCAGAGTTTGAGGCAGGCCTTCAGGGTCGCGAGCCCGACGCCGGCAGGAAGCATCGCGATCCACCAACGCAGACGCCATCCCATGGCGCGTGTAAATGAACCTGCATCGTTGGGGTGTTCGGCTATTGAGCAGGCTGTAATGAAGGCGTGTTCGGTATCATCGCTGATCATGCCTCGCCCAAACAGGAAGCGGTGCTCAAGGTTGCCAGGGACCATCTTGCGGATCCGTTTCGGGCTTATCCCTTCAAAGGGGAGACCAAGGGCATCTCCTGCCGCCGTACCGATCAAGCTGCCGAGAATGGCTTCTTCAAGCGTGCCAATGCTCATCTTCTGCCTTGTCTCATCTTGTGACCAATCAGCTGATAGTTTTAGTTCCCTTATCTGTTCCTCGTCAGCACAAAATATACGCTGAAATAGTTTGTAAAGATATTGTTCGACTCAACCGAGCTAGAATTTTATCTTGCTTAGTGGCTAGCCACACTATGGGAAGTCCTGATTTAGTCCTACGCGGCAAGGTAGCCGGGATGCTGTGCTCTTCTGGCCGAGGTGGATAGTTCTTGTTCTCGATTCTTTTATTTCGTCGTCCTTAAGATTGTCTGTCGTCACACATCAAAAATATCGAGACAAACGAAGGCTTCTCCCTGCCACCTCGGTGTGTGTCCCAGCTTCACACTCTAGCTATAGTGATTGTAAGGTAGCTAATCTGAGGCTACCGATATCCGAAGTGATAAGGGGCACGGCAGCTTGAATTGAGCCAATCCAGAGCGTGGCTTTCACTGTACGCTACTTTGTAATTATATCCCGCATTACGCATCACAGTTTCGAGGAGCACGGTGCGTTCATCGCCTGAGTCACAGAGTAGACAGATTTTCCATGACCTGGTAATGCCAACCCTTTCGGCTCTTCCGTGTGCAAAGGCATATTTTTCCATAAATGTTGTTGCGCTTTTATGCCCCCGTATATCAATCAACATTTTGTTGATGCCGACGATAGTGCCTTCGGAGGTAGCTTTCTTTGCGAATTCAGAGGCTATGTCGATTGTGACATCCATCTCCACTTTTACTAAAATATAGTCGATATTTTGAGAAGTTTGAATTGTGTAGGCCATGTACTCACCACAGAAAGGTTTCGATCATCAGGTGGCAGATAACATTATAAGTTGCCGGGAAATGAAGGGTTTCTTGTCTTGTCGGTTTCAAGGGGGAGGCTGTGTTTAGCCGTTCTCTCCTTCATAAGTGCTTCCCCCAGCTAAAATCCCAACCGCCTGGTTTTTTGCGCAAAAATAGTCACTGTTATATGCCCTTTAACCTGGGCAGTGGCGTTTTGTGTGGACTGCTGGGAGAAGTTTGAATGTTCGACCGCCGGGCATGACCCGGCGGTCGAAGGTTGTCGTTTGTCAGTTAACTAGGGGCGAGTGATCATCCCTGTGGCGGTGCCGTTAAGCCATTCTAGGGCGAGCGGCCAGGTCGCAGGATCTATGTTAATGGTTCCATTGAGAACCCCATCGTCCAAATAGTCGATAGTATCGAATGCCACCTGCTTGACGTAGGCCGGGTTATGCGCTTCGGCACCACGATCATCAAACACAACCCACCAGTTCATTGCCGCACGGTAATACTCGAGTGGGTACTCTGGGAGTGCGACGCCTTTAATACCTGTTGAGACGCCATCTGCGTTTAACGGAACAGTCTTATTGATGTAATCCCTGATCAAAGCTTGAGTTTGTACACGCTGCTCATTCAGCTCGGTGAGTCGCGCTTCAGAGATTTCGTGGCATGTGTTACAGACGTCCAGATTTTCAGCGACGATATTGGAGTGGTTGTTGTCAGACGACATGTGGCAAGTCACACAGGGGCCGGCAGTACCCGTTCCGGCAACAACCTCATTGCCAGAAGCATCGGTGGTGCCGAGGGTGGCATGAAGATTCCCCTTGCTGTATACCTGGCCGTCAAATTCATAGGCCGGGTGGGTTTGCTCAGCAAACAGGATAGCACCTGCAGGGCCATGGTGCAGCACGCCATGGAAATCGCGGTTTTCGTCGGTAATCTGTCTAAGGCTGTCATTGTTGCCCCAACCACCATGACAGGTCAGGCAGGTGGTTGACTCATTCACACCAGCCAGAACAATCTCTTCACCACCATAGGTGTAATCGAGTGTGATATCGGTGTCGGTGATACGCAGCTCACCAGTAGTTGCACTGGTATGGCAGGCTTCGCAGGACAGGAATTCAACTTTCGAAGAGAGGAATTCACCAGTCGCATCGTCATACACCGGATCAAGGTGACTGAAGTCGTTGCTGGCCGAGTTATAATCTACTTCGTTGCCAAGGTAGTTACTTGCACCAGTTGTTGTATGACAACGCTGGCATTCTTCGCGATCTGCACCAAAACCCCAGTTCTGCTCAGTAAAGGCGACGACGGAGTGTCTTTCATCTTCATCGTGCAGAGTGATCACGGCATCCGGACCAAGCTCTTCTTTAACCAAACCGATCTCTGCGGCATGACCAGACTTGGCCCATTGCTCGTTGATCTCGTTTTTAGGGCCGTGAATGTCATGGCACGCGCTACAGGAGTCCTCAGACGTTTCGTCGATCACGTAACCTTCGATATCGTTGGTATATTCGTAAGTGAAATTGGAAATACCCAGGCTACTTGCGATATCCAGGTCTCCGTCACGATTTGTGAGTTCAGTAACATCAAAGTGGCCTTCACCACCTTCAAGTTCGTCACTTACAACCAACACACTTGTCTTGTCACCATGAGTTTCCAGCATCGACCATGCGGTATTGCGTGTCAGGTGATAGCCTTCATGGTCATGGCAATTCATACAGGTGTTGAATTGTGCTGATGACACAGTAATGTTTTCCAATCCAATGAGGGTCACACCATCTTCAGCATAGATCGGGTGCTCTTCATGGACAGCCGGCTCAAGCAGTTTGCCTGCTTCATGAGGATCGTGGCAGGTTTTACACTGAATCGAGGTGTAGGTGTTGCCTGCACCATCGTCAATGGCAGCAATACCATCTGCATCATCCACCTCAAGGTACTTAATGGCACCTTCATGAGTATGACATTTGATACAGTTGTGACCAAACGGCAGGTGGTCGGTCATGTGACCATTCTGCAGGTTTTCGTCGGTTGAATACTCAGAGTATCCTGGACCAGCGGAACCCGCATGCGCAGAGGCCGCATAACGCTCATAAATCGTATCTGCATCAGGATGGTGCGGCAAATGCGATTCCGGCAGAGTGCTGTGACATTGTCCGCAGATATCTGCGCCTGGTTGGGGATTGGGGATAGGTCCCAGGCCATAGTGCTCGCCTCCTGCGCCATGGCAGGCCTCGCAGGTTACGGCAGCCAGTCCTGCTGCCGGGACATCCGCGGTGTTCAGCCATGCTTCAAGCATCGGTCCATCGCCGATCGGATCATGGCACTCGTAACAGCCTTCGGCTTGTGCCGTTTCTTGATCGATGTGGTCGCTATGCACAACATGCTTGCCCGCCAGGTAGCTTGAGACCTCGTCAGCGCTCCAGCTCTTTCCTTCGTGGCACTCTATGCAGGTTGCAGCCCCAGTGTAAGAGACTCCAGTCTCAATGTCGCTACCGAGTTCATTAATGGGCGTCACGCTGTCCGAGTCGCGACTGCTTCCGCAACCGGGCAGCAGTACAACCATAAGGGCTATGGCTGCAAAGGGAACAAAAGTCGACAATCTTTTCAACATTCTTTTCCTCCTGAGGGTTTAATTCGTGCCACTAGTGGCATTTTCGGCAGGTTTTGCCATCGCTGGCCCGTTCTAGTCTTTCGCTGAACTCATTCCAGTCCTTGGAGTGAGGGTTGACTCGCAATCCGGTTGTGGCACTGTGACACGTGAGGCAGATGTCGCCATTGGGGTGGCAGGCCTGGCAGGTCGCGAGGTTTTTGCGTGCTTCGCGACCGTGGCGTGCCGACCAGTCGTGACTCGGCAGCACCGAACCGGAGTGGCAGCTGTCGCATGTTGTCTCATCGAAGTCGGCGTGCGAAGCTGCGCCGACCGAAAGGTCGCTCCAGCCGCGACGGTGCGAGTCAAGAGCCAGGTCGGCAGGGGCGAAGGCGTTGTGGCAGTCGACACAGAAATCGTTCTCGTGGCAGCTGCTGCACAGCTGCGGGTCTGTGCGTGCGGCGATCGGGTGACTGACCTGGAAGTCGCTGCGATGCACGTTGGCAAGGGTGTTCCCGAAGTCGCCCATCTCATCGGCGACGCCGGCCTGGTGGCACTTCAGACAGTCTGACTGCTGGTGGCATGAAGCACAGTCCGACTGTGCACCCTTGGCGAAGGGGCGGTGCTCGAGTCCCCACAGCGGACCGTGAGTGGCGGTGCCCGGCATCACGACATTTTGGAGAAACGCTGCATCGTGGCACTGCAGACAGGCCTGCTGTTCCGGGACGATGCTGCGGGCATCGGCGACGTGGCAGGTTTCGCACTCCTGGTCGTCAATGTTCTGCAGGTGCGCCTGGTGGTCGAAGGTGACCTGGGCAACTGCCGGCACAATCCACCAGATCGAGATGATGCTCAAAAAGGTAAAGCTCACAAAAAAGAGCGTCAGGTTCAGTGTGTGGCGCATTGTTAAAGCTCCTTGCTCAGAATGAAATGTTCAGGCGTACCCGCCCACGGTAATACTCCGACCAGAGGGCGCTTTCGATGCGTTCGACTTTCCCTTGCAGGCTGACCGTTCGTGTCAGGTATGTCGTGAGGTCGGCCCAGTAGCGGGTGCTGCTGGTGTCGTCGTTGTCATCTTCAAGCCGCCGCTGAAGCACGTCGACTTCTGCGCCAATACCGGCCTGGATATACTGATTGAGCATATAGGCGCCCCGGACCTTGAATCCCTTGAGGTCCTGGTTGTCTTTGTCTTCGCGCCAGACTCCGGAGAGGTACCCTGAGAAGTTGTTGGTACGGATTTTTTCGATACCGGCTTCGAAGACGTCGGCATCCGCATAGTCCTGGTACATTTCGTGGGTGATGCGTCCGAAGGCGTTAAGGCCGGTGGCGATGCGGTAGGTCAGTTCGGCCATCAGCTCTTCGTATTCGCTAACGGCAAATACCGAGTAGATGGAGGTGGCGGAAAACACCGGCAGTGAATAGAGATATTCGGCCCGAAGGGTCAGTTTGTCGCTGGCGTGATAGCTGGTTCCGCCCAGGAAGTAGGCTAGCGAATCGGTGAGATAGTCGAATTGGGCTTCGCTGTAGAGGTTAAGCGTGTTGTGTAGGTCGTAATCGAGATCCAGACCAATGAGCTCTTTGGCGAGATCGCCTTTGTCCCACGTCTGTACATATGAGAGGCCAAGGCTAAGGGATTTGAAGAAGTAACCGCCCACCTCGCCGCCGACGATCAGGTCATCGGCTTCGTAGTCCGCGTCGTAGGATACATCGCCCCCTCCGAATAGGGAGAGTTTCATGGGGCCGAGGTTGTTGTAGTCAAGGTGCAGGCCATCCATAAGTGACGCCCCGGCCGTGGTTGAGACAAATTGGCGGCCGAGTTTGAGGTCCAGATTCTGAAACAGGTTCTTTTTTTTCAGGTACGCATAGTAGAGACGGCTTTCGGCGTCGACCTCATCATTGATGTCGTCGCTAAGTCGCCCGTAACCTTGGAAGTTGAGTCCGTTCCCATCGAGGTTCTTGGCATTGAGTAAGAGGTACTCGTAGACCGGCAGGGCGGTGTCGCCCTGGGCATCATCGAACCATTCTATTTCGGTACTCGATCTTCCCGAGATCGAGACCGCCAGCGCGTTATGCGCCGGCCCCAGCGACAGCAGCAATAGTGCTGTGCAGATTGTCAGTCGCTGCCAAACTTTCATGTTGCCTCCTTGAGATATCTTTTCAGTCATGTGAATACATGTGTCTCCGCACCTTCTTTCGCGATGTATGCGTTTACTCCTTTCTTCCTGAAGCTTGAGCAGGAGACTCTTTGGGTGGGGTTCCCCGGGACTATCAAGCTGTTCATTTAGAGCTTGAAGTGTGCCAAAAAAAATAAGTCGTTCTTTTACGGAGGGTTGCGTAAGCATGGAGAGGTTTGTCGTGATATTTCACGAAAAAAAATTGTGATATATCGCGAATGGTGTTAGCTTGCGATATTTCGCAAAAGGGAAAGATGTGTATTTCTAAAAGGTTAGGAAGTTATAATTTATGACGAGTGATTTTTTTAGAGAAGTTACTTTGTTGATCTGCAGCAGTCTGGATATTCGCCAATCCCTGCAAAGATCTCTGAGGTACATGCAGAAGTTTTTGCCTATTGATGAGGCGTTAATTTCCCTTGCCGACCCGGAAACACAACGCTGGCACCTGTTAGCTCACGCAACTCAAAACTTCGCTCCGCTGGCGATTGATCCCCCGGTACTTCCCCCTAAAATTTATTCGGGGTACCTCAATGCGATTCGTGGGAACACGAAATTAATTGCCGATACGGAACTCGATGATTTCGCCCGTTCTTTCGAACCTTATGTCAAAAATAAGGGGTTTTCTGAGATTATTCTGCCCCTGCGTATAGAGGAGCATGATCTCGGCCTGCTTGCCTTACGGGCCAAGGGGAAAAATCGCTTTAGCAAGGAACATGTTGACCTGGTGACGTCTGTGCGTGAGCCGTTCTCCATTGCAACGGCCAATGCGACGCGGCACAAAAAACTTCTCGACCTGAAGGAGCGGCTCGACCAGGATAATCGTTTCCTGAAAAATGAGCTAAGAGGCCAGGTCACGGAAGAAGTCATTGGTGAGAGCGGTAGCTTGGCCAATGTCATGAAGATGGTAAAGCAGGTTTCCCGGCTCAATAACACCGTCCTGCTCTTGGGGGAGACGGGGACCGGGAAAGAAATAATCGCCAACGCCATCCACCGCTTGTCTCCCCGGAAAGATGCTCCTTTTATTAAGGTGAACTGTGGCGCTATCCCTGAGTCCCTGGTCGATAGCGAGCTGTTTGGACATGAAAAGGGTGCGTTTAGTGGTGCCGTTAATCAAAAGCCAGGACGTTTTGAGCGTGCCGAGGGGGGAACCCTCTTCCTGGACGAAATTGGTGAACTCCCTCTGCCAGTACAGGTTCGGCTTTTAAGAGTGCTTCAAAGCAGAGAGATCGAGCGGGTAGGAAGTACAAAGTCGATTCCTGTGAATATAAGAATTATTGCGGCAACCCACAGAGACTTACAGAAGATGGTGGCTGAAAAGTTTTTCAGGGAGGATCTCTGGTTTAGGCTGAACGCATATCCGATTCTTATCCCACCCGTCAGGCAACGTGGCGAGGATATCCCGGCTCTGCTGGAATATCTCATCAGGACGAAATCTAAAGAGCTTGGGTTTCGCAATCCTCCAGAAATTTCTCCCGGTGCCATGGAGTGTTTAGAGCAATACTCCTGGCCGGGTAATGTTCGTGAAATGGAAAATGTTGTGGAAAGGGCATTGATCCAAAATCGAGGACGGATTTTGTCTTTGGACCTCTTTAACTTAACGGAGAGCTCGAACTGTTCTTCTTCCCGGTCCGGGGATATGGAGAGGTGTTTGTTTCCATGCTTAAGCAGACTTTCACAAACGACTGAAGGGGACCCCCCTCCTGAAACCACCAATCTGGATGTCATCGTGCAACAACATATTCGGCGGGTATTGAAAATGGCAGGCGGTAAAATTCATGGGCCGAATGGTGCAGCAGAGTTGCTGGGGACAAATGCCAGTACTCTGCGTAGCCGGATGAAAAAACTCGGTATCGTTGTCGATGCGAAAATAAGACGCGGAGCCTCAATCTGACCCCGTTACGTCGCTTAGAGGTATTGCAATAAAAAGGGCAGCCATAGAGGCTGCCCTTTTAGGTGGATATGTACAGGCTTAGACTACTTTGCGGCGCTACGCGCTGCCGTGAGCCAGCCATCCCAGGTCGCCTTGTTCTTTGCGATCCATTCCTGGGCGTGTCGTTCGACATCTTGTTGCGACTTTTCACCATTTTCCATTCGGGTGTTTTGTTCGTTGATGTCGGACAGCGGCAGGGTGAATACTTCAAAGAACTTTTTGGCAGCCGGATTGTTCTCCATAAAGCGCTTGTTGCCCACAATTCGGATGTCGGCAGCGATAAAGCCGAGCTTAACCGGATCGGTTACGGCGCCGACGATGCCGCTGGCGGTCAAGCGGTCAGCCTGTGCCTTCTGTGCTTCGGTCGGCTTGACCTCGGGAACATTCATCCAGAGGACGTCTTCGCCCGGCTTTAGCTTGAAGATGGTCCAGTTCGGCGCCCAGGTGTAGAAGAACACGGGGTTTCCGGCCTGGTAGCGGCCCAGAGCGTCGGCTATGCTCGCCGAGTAACCGGCCTTGATCAGATTGATATGGTCGCCGAGATCGTAAGCGTCCATATGAAAGGCAATGGTTTTCTCGCAGCCCCATCCGGGAGGGCAGGCGGTCAGGTCGGCCTTGCCATCACCGTTGGCGTCGAAAGCTTTTTTGACCTCCGGTCGCTTGAAATCATCCAACGACTTGATGTTGTACTTTTCTACGTCCCTTTTCGACACCAGGTAGCCCTGCAGTCCGCCAGCTTTGGCGACATAGCCGACTGGTTCCAACCTTTTTTCGTAGTTTTTAGGCATTTGTGCGTAGTGGATCGGGAACCAGCCGTTAGTCCAATAGTCGAGATCACCCAGGGCGAGCGACTGGTAGAAAAGCGGGTTGGTGAGTTCCTTCGGGTTCTCGACCTCGTAACCGAGCTCCGTCAGGCCGGCCCGGACCAACGCTTCCTGGAAGTAACCGGTGTTCCAGGTTGCGCGTCCCGGCTTGACCTCGACCCCCTTGCCCGGTTTATCAACCGCAACGGCGGGGATGGCAAGGGTCAACATGACCAAAATCAACAAGATGCGTTTCATAAATTCCTCCTCTTGGGGTGGGATGGCATTATCAGCTATTTATTGGCAAAACTCTGGGTGATGCGGTCGAGCATCATCGCCAGCAGAACGATAGCGAGTCCGCCGATGGTGGCGAGTCCGATTTCGAGGGTGTTCAGTCCTTGGACCACCGGGTTGCCGAGTCCGCCGGCGCCGATCAGGGCGGCGATGACAACCATCGACAGAGCCATCATCAGGGTCTGGTTGAGGCCGGCCATGATTGAGGGCATGGCTAGCGGTATCTGCACCTTGCGCAGCACCTGCAAGGGGGTGGCCCCGAAGGCGATGGCCGCCTCGATCAGTTCCGGGTGGACCTGGCGGATGCCGAGGCTGGTCAGGCGGACGATCGGTGGCAGGGCAAAGACAATGGTCGCCAGAATGCCGGAAACCGTGCCGATGGAAAACAGCATCACGACCGGAACCAAGTAGACGAATGGCGGGATGGTCTGCATGGCATCGAGGGCCGGGCGGAGCAGTATTTCGAAGCGGTCGCTGCGTCCCGCCATGATGCCGAGCGGAATGCCAGCCAGGGCGCAGAAGAAAACCGAGCTGATCACCATGGCCAGGGTCACCATGGTGTCCTCCCACAGGCCGAGATAACCGACCAGCAGCAGCGTCACAACGGTAAATGCGGCGATCCGCCTGCCTGCAAACTTCCATGCCACGGCGACAAACAGGACAATGACCAGTTCCGGTGGAAGCACTGTAAATAGCCACTCGAACACCTTGAGGCAGAGCTCGATCGGCACCTTGATCGCCTGAAAGACGTCGCGGTGGTTATAGACCAGCCAATCGACGAAGGTTTGGACCCATTCGTCGAGCGGTATCAGTTTCTCTTTGAAGTTCAGCAGGTTCATGATGCGTTACCTTTGTCGATTGTTTCCTGGCCCTCTGGGTGGTTGCGATGCAGGGTGCGCAGGAACAGGTTCTTGGAGATGGCCCCGAGGTAGTTGGCATCTTTGCCGAGTATCGGTAGCGCCCAGGGGTGGTTGGCGACGTCCGGCAGGATGTCCTGCATCGAGTCGTCCTGGTGGGCGGTGACCACGTCGTCGAGATAGGCGTCGGGGATGGTCTGTTGGTTGTCAATGACCTCACGCAGAGAGTCGGCCGAGACAATTCCCTTGAACTGCCCTTCGCTGTTGAGGACGTAGCCGTAGTCGCGGTCGTTTTTGATCAGTCTCTGCAGCGCGGCTCGGGGACTTTTCCCGTCGGTAATCGGGATGGTGACCTGGGTCTCGGTGGCGATGTCGCCTGCGGTAAGGATGTTGGTCGGGTCGACGCCGCGGAAGAAGGCACGCACGTATTCGTCAGCCGGGTTTTGCAGGATATCTTCCGGTGTGCCGACCTGGACCACGCGGCCCCCCTCCATGATGGCAATTCGGTCACCGATGCGCATGGCCTCGTCGAGATCATGAGAGATGAAGACGATGGTGCGCTTCGCCTTGGCCTGCAGTTTCAGGAGCTCGTCCTGCATCTCGGTTCGGATCAGCGGATCAAGGGCCGAAAATGCCTCGTCCATCAGCAGGATGTCGGGGTCGACGGCGAGTCCGCGGGCGAGGCCTACACGCTGCTGCATGCCGCCGGAAAGCTCACTCGGCATACTCTCCGCCCAGGCTTCGAGGCCGACCTGCTCCAGAGCGGCCAGCGCCCTCTGCTCACGGGTCTTTTTGTCGACGCCGTCCATCTCCAGACCGAAGGCGGCGTTTTGAAGAACGGTCATGTGCGGCATCAGGGCGAACGACTGGAAGACCATGCTCATCTTGGCACGGCGCGTTTTGACCAGCTGTTCATCATCCATGGCGACAATATCCTCACCGTCGATCAGGACCTTGCCAGCGGTCGGCTCAATGAGGCGGTTGAGCATGCGGACCATGGTCGATTTGCCGGATCCTGAGAGCCCCATGATGACGAAGATCTCTCCCTCGTTGATGAAGAAACTGGCATCCTGCACGCCGACCGTCATACCGGTCTTGTCGTGGATGGCTTCTTTGTCGTGCCCTTCAGATAAAAGCTGAAGGGCTTTTTTTGGTTGTGCGCCGAAGATCTTATAAAGGCCTTCAATGCGGAGTTTTTCCTTTGCAGACATGCATTCTCCTTGTTTAACGACGGTACGACAGGCTGCTGTACAATGGGCAAATAGCAACCGACTCCCTATGGCACAGGGCCAGAGAGTAGACGGGCTGGGAGCCCGCGAACATACCGAGGTGAAAAGTATTGTTTTGTTCAAGACAGGGCCACCCGCACCCGGTCTGCCGATGGATGATCGGTAGCCAGTGCTGCCCTTGAGAGTGAGGGTTCGTCCCGACTATGCCCGGGGCACGCTCGGTCCACCTCATAAGCGGGTCTTAGGTCGGAACGCCCAGAGAGGACGCCGCCTAGATAGGTAAGGATAACGTGTCAAGAAGAGGAGGTCAAATGTACAGGAGCTTTAATGTCGCTTTCAGGCGTGTTGCCTACGGCTTAACCTGTGCAGGCGCATGCTCAACAGGAATGCTGCGACGGTGAGCCCGACGATCAACCCGATCCAGAAGCCGGCGGCACCCATCGCCGGGCGCCAGAGGTCGGTCAGGGCGAGGGTGTAGCCGAGGGGAAACCCGATCACCCAGTAGGCAATAATCAGCAGCTGCATCGGTACGCGGGTGTCTTTGTAGCCGCGCAGTGCTCCCGAGGCGCAGACCTGCACCGCGTCGGAGACCTGGAACAGCGCGGCCAAAGTCAGAAGCTGTACCGTCATCCCGAGCAGCTCGTGGTCATCGGTGTAGATCGCGGCGATTACGTCCGGGAACAGGAGGGTGAGGGCTGCGGTGACGATCGCGATGGCGAAGGTCAGGCCGATGCCGGCATAGCTTGTGTAACGCGCCTGGCGCAGGTCGTTGCGCCCGATCCCCCAGCCGACGCGCACGGTAATGGCGTGGGAGAAGCTCAACGGGATCATGAAGATCAGGCTTGCGACGTTGAGGCTGATCTGGTGGGCCGCAACGATCTGGGCACCGAGAGAGCCGATCAACAGGGCGATGACGGCAAAGATACTCGATTCGACGAACAGCGAAAATCCGATCGGCAGCCCGAGGCGCAGAATCGTTGCAATTTCATGGTAATCCGGACGTGGCCAGTGAGCGAAAAGTTTCGTTGGCCGGTAGACGCTGCGCAGCAGCACGATGGCCAGCATGCTCAGCGCCATGACCCACATGGTCAGGCCGGTGGCGTAACCGCAGCCGATACCGCCGAGAGCAGGAAAACCAAGCTTGCCGAAAATCAGCACGTAGTTGGCGGAGATGTTGAAGCCGAGGCCGATGAAGCCAGCGAGCATGCTCGGGCCGGTATAGCCAAGCCCCTCGCTGTAATGGCGCAGCACGAAGAAGCAGGCCACGGCGGGAACGCCCAAGCTGACTCCTTTCAGGTAGCCGACGGTGAGCGGTATGGCCGGCGGGTCGACCTCGATCCAGTGCAACAGCGGTTCACAGAAGGGGAGAATCATGGCGATCGGTATGGCGAGCATCACCGCGACCAGCAGGGCCTGGCGGACATGTGCACCGATCTTTTCACTCTCGTTCTGGCC
The DNA here is from genome assembly GCA_002869605.1 of Desulfuromonas sp. The sequence goes on from PKUI01000018.1 coordinate 28,369, forward strand.
ATGCAGTTGGGACACCGACGGGGTGACGGCGAGCAGTACCCCGAGCATGAACAGAAACAGCGGGAACCAGACGCTCGAGCCTATGGCGACGGCGGCAAGGTCGAGCGGCGAGTAGCGGCCGGCCATCACCGTGTCGACAAAACCCATGCTGGCATGGGCGAGCTGGGCAGCGAGAATCGGTCCCGTCAAGCTTGTCAGGGACTTCATTTCGGTGCGCAGGCGAAGCCAGCGTCTGGAGGAGTAAACGTTCATGGAGAGCGACTCTAATGCCGCTTCAGATCGCGGTCAAGGTGAATGTTCCGGTATCTCAGGAGGTTGCCAGCGGCAGTTGCCAGGGAGGGCGTTGTCCCACCTCGTACAGCAGGTTCATCGGGGTGTGCTGGGCAGGTTGCACGACGGGGCGTGGTGCTATGCCGGTGATGATGTCGACTTCGCGGGTCGCCAGCTCGTACTGCGGTCCTTCTAGGACACGGCGCAGCTGCATGAAGTAGAGCAGTTTCTTGGCCCGTTCGGCGACCCGTTCCGGACGTTTACGCGGGTTGAAGGCGATCCGCGGGCCTGGGAGGATGGCTGCTAAAAAGGCGCTCTCGGCCGAGCTAAGTTTCGTAACCGGTTTGTCGAGATGGTAACGCGTCCCGGCAGTTATGCCATGCACCATCGGGCCGAGTTCCACCAGGTTGAGATAGAGTTCGAGAATCCTCTCCTTGCTGAGGCTGTTCTCGATGCGCCAGGCGATGACCGCCTCGCGGAGCTTGCGCAGCACGGTTTTCTCACGTGACAGGTAGAGGTTCTTGGCTAGCTGCTGGGTGATGGTCGAGGCGCCACGCGCCATGCGTTGCTGCTGCAGGTCGTAGATCAGTGCCTCGTGAAGCGCCTGCAGGTCGATGCCGTGGTGCTTGTAGAAGGCGCCGTCCTCGGCGACGACCACGGCCCACGGCAGGTGCTCGGGGAATGCTTCCAGCGGGGTCCAGTCGGGGTTTTGCGGGCCGAGGGAGAACGGCTGCTCCTGCCCCTCCCAGTCGCGGACGCTGATGGTGATGCTGGTCTGCGGGTCGGCCAGGTTGGCCACGTTGGGGAGGGATGCCCAGAAGTGGATGGCTCCAGCTGCGGCGAGGCAGACCAGTAGAAACAGCAGGCTCGAAAAAAGGCGCATAATTCGAGCCGCGACAGAGAGCGATGCTGCCGGAGAGAGTTCGATAGGTTTTGCGTACATGGTGATGATCAGTCTTCGCTGTGTAGTCTGGCCAGTTTCTCGTCCTTGGCCTGCCAGAGGTCGTTGGTCCAGCGTTGCAGGCCCTTGCGGAAGGTGCTGTCGTTGGAGTAGTCCTTGCCGAGGAAATCTTCCGGGATCGGGAGGGTCTCGATCTGCACCGTGACCCGCTTCATCTTGCCGCACAGAAACTCCCAGTAGCCCGGTACACCGTCCGGGTAGTGGATGGTGACATCGACCAGGGTGTCCATCTGCGTGCCCATGGCGCTCAGCACGAAGCCGGTGGCGAGGACCCGTGGCTTAAGCAGGTATTGGTACGGGGAGTTCTGGGCAGCCTTCTTCTCCGTGGTAAAGCGGGTCCCTTCCATAAAGTTGAACATTGCTGCCGGAGCGATGCGCAGCTTTTCACAGGCCTTCTGGGTTGCGAGCAGGTCGGCGCCTTTCTTTTCGGGATGTCTCTTGAGGTACGACTTGCTGTAGCGTTTCATGAACGGAAAGTCGAGCGCCCACCAGCACAGCCCGATGACCGGGATCCAGATCAGCTCCTGCTTGAGGAAAAACTTGAGCTGCGGTACGCGGCGGTTGAGCAGACGTTGTACGATGAAGATGTCTGCGTACGCCTGGTGGTTGCTGGTGACCAGACACCATCCCTTGACCTTGAGGTCCTCGAGCCCTTCCACCTCCCAGTCGAGACTCTGGGTAAGCCCCATCCAGATACTGTTGATCGAGACCCACCACGAGGTGATCAGGTTGAGGATATGGCTGCAACCGCTTCGCCATGGCTTCAGCGGGATCAGGAACTTGAGCAGGGCCACCGTGAACAATGGCACCGATACCAGGGTGATGTTCAGGCAGAGCAGAAAGAATGCGATACAGCCCCGTACAAAAGGGGGGAGGAATCTGAGCATGTCGAGTTCTCCGGGCCGTATTGGCGGCGAGGCAGTTATACGCCAAGGGGGCATGCAGGTCAACTGCTGCGGAGGGGCAAGTGGATGCCTTCCGTTTGGGATTGACATTGCCCGGAGGGTGGAACAGAATCGCGCTATCCTGCACAAACGGGAGTGACGATGTCCGATTACGAAAAGCAGCTGCCGCTCGGCAAGAGCAGCGATTACAAGGACGAATATGACGCTGGACTGCTCTGTCCCTTTCCGCGCCAGGCCAAGCGGGACGAGATCGGTGTGAGCGCAGGGGAACTCCCCTTTACCGGTTACGATATTTGGAACGCCTACGAGATCTCGTGGCTTAATCCGTCCGGAAAGCCGGTCGTCGCCATGGCCGAATTCCGGTTCCCCTTCGACTCGGAGTTTCTTGTCGAGTCGAAGTCGTTCAAGCTCTATCTCAACTCCTTCAACCAGACCCGTTTCAACGGCTTCGCCGAAGTTGCCGATACGCTGCAACGAGATCTCAGCGCTGCGTGCGGTGCCCCGGTCGAACTCGACCTGTTGCCGCTTGCCAGTCTAGCGGGGCAGACGTTTGTGAACCTTCCGGGGGAATGTATCGATGACCTCGATGTCGAGATCGACGTCTACAGCCTCGATGCAAAGCTGCTGGCAGGAGCGGTGGATGATTCGAAAACGGTCGAGGAGACCCTGCACAGCCACCTGCTCAAGAGCAACTGCCTGGTGACCCGGCAGCCCGACTGGGCGAGCGTGCTGATCCGCTACTGCGGACCGCAGATTGACCGTGAAGCACTGTTGCGCTACCTAGTTTCGTTCCGCCGCCACAGCGAGTTCCACGAGCAGTGCGTGGAGAGAATCTTTGTCGACCTCAAGCGCTTCTGCGCTCCTGAGAAACTGAGTGTTTATGCCCGCTATACCAGGCGTGGTGGACTCGATATTAACCCGTTCCGCAGCGACTTCGAGGACGGGATTCCCAACTGGAGATTGGTTCGACAATAGAAAAATGATTTATTTCAACCGTGCGGGGTGCAAAGTATCCGCAGCGCGTTATAGTGAAATCAAGCAGTGCTGCTGAATCGTCAACCCTGGCAAGGAGGTACGTCTATCGACGAAAGCTCAATCCAATGGAATAGCGATTCAACGACCCGGGTGATTTTGTGAACCGGGAAAACCCGTGAATAGGGTAGAAACACAAAAAAGAAAGAGGCCCGCGCTCCCAGGAGGCGGGCCTTTCACTGTTTATAGGGGGTACAGGAGGTGCTCTTCAGAAGGTGAGGCATTCGCCGGGCTGGCGTAGGGCTACCCGGGTCGTGGTCTCGGCTTCGACCTGCTTTTTCCAGGCTTCGGCATCCTGGTTGAGCAGTTCGAAGGTGTTGTAGTGGATCGGCATGACGAGCTTCGGCTGCAGCATCTTTACCGCCCGGAGGGCGTCGTCGGGTCCCATTGTGTAGTTGTCACCGATCGGGATCGCGGCCACGTCGAGCCCCTCCTCGCCGATCAGTTGCATGTCACCGAACAGGCCGGTGTCCTGGGCCAGGTAGATCTTCTTGCCGTCGTTGGTGGTGAGCAGGAACCCGCAGGGATTGCCGCCGTAGGAACCGTCAGGCAGCATTGAACCGTGCAGGGCGAGGGTCAGCTTGAGATAGCCGAAGGGGTGCTGGTGGCCGCCGCCGATGTGTTGACCGTGAAGGTTTGTTACGCCCTGGTTGCCGAGCCAGGTGACGATCTCGTGGTTAGCGATCACCAGTGCGCCGGTGCGCTGGGCGATCTCGAGTGTATCTCCGACGTGGTCGCCGTGGCCGTGACTGACGAGGATGAAGTCGGGGTCGAGAGTATCCGCGGTGGTCGAGGCGGCGGGGTTGCCGCTGAAAAAGGGGTCGATCAGCAGCCGGTGACCGTCGGTTTCGAGTCCGAGGGTGGCGTGACCGTGCCAGGTGAGCTTGTTCATCGTCTCTCTCCTTGCTTTCGATTCATCTTACCCATCCACATTTTAACAAGTGCCAAGTATAGCAGGCGGGGTGGCGTGGCAACGTTGGTGCTTAGCCTGATCTGTCGCACGCGGTTCTTTGCTCAGCGGATAAAGTGCATGAGGGTCTTCGGCTCTTTCTCTGGCGGTGTGACTTTCCCTTTACCGTTTTCTACCAGTTGCAGCAGCCACGCCATGTTTTTGCCCAGCACGCGCATAATCTGCACCCCTTCACTGTCCTGTTCCACTTCGCCCGGCATACGGCCGTGGATGACGTTCCAGTAGTTGGCGGTGGGGATCAGCATTTCGGAGTAGAGCAGGAAGTTGTTCAACTGCTCGAAGGTCGGCAGTCCTCCGGAGCGGCGCACGGCAACCACTGCGGCCCCGACCTTGTGCCGGAACAGGTTACCGTTCATTCCGGAGACGTAGAACGTCCGGTCAAGGAACGACTTCATCGCCCCCGACATGGCGGAGAAGTGCACCGGTGAACCGAACAGGATACCGTCGGCGGACTTCATTCGCTGAATCCAGGCATTGACCCCGTCGTCGGGGAGCACGCATTGCTCGTCCTTGTTTTTTGCGCACAAGCCGCAGGCTGTGCAGCCGCGGATCGCCTTGTCGCCGACTGTGATGACCTCGGTGGAGATCCCCGCGGCTTCGAGCTCCGTCGTCACCAGCTTCAGGGCATGGTAGGTATTGCCGTCTTTGTGTGGACTGCCATTGACTGCGATCACGTTCATGGTCATAGCCTCCTTGGGGCGCTCAGTGGGATGGGGTGCTGAGGTAAATGAATATGCGAGTGATTATTCTAGGGGGAATAGTCGTCGGCAGCAACTCTGAAGCGGGAGCTCGTCTCTGCGGGAAGATGTTTTCCTGATAGCTTTTCAGACAGACTGTCGGCCGGTTGCTTAAAACTTAGCCTGTCAGAAAGTGTCGTGAGTTGGTGGAGTTTTATATCTATTTAAAATTATTGAGTAAATAAATGTGTCGTCTTGGCATGTCCTGTGAAGGTAGCTTTATTAAAGTTCTGTTGTGGAGCAGGGGGAAACTTTTTACGAGGAGGATTGCCATGCAGCAGATCGAAGCCGTTATTCATCCAGTCAAGCTGAGCGAGATTAGGGTCGCCCTTCAGGAGATGGGGATCTTGGATTACATGGAGAGCCCGGTATTGTGTCATACCCCGGAGGGCCGTGAGACCATGAGTTTTCGTGGTGCGACCTTTGTTGCCAACGTCGTCGAGAAGATCAAGCTCGACGTTGTTACGGTTGATGAGGCGGTAACGAAGGTCGTTGAGACTATCGGTAACATTGTTAAAGCCGGCAATAGTGACGATTGCCGGATAACGGTTCGTCCTTACCAGTTGGTGATCTGAGCTTAGGGTCGTAGACTCTTGGTAAACGTGCAGCCTGAATGGAATCGAAATGACAAAGGGCGGCCAACTGGGCCGCCCTTTGTCGTCAGGCGTAAGCCGAAAGTCCATAAACTTTACCCTGGCAGAATGTCAGGTTTAGTGTCGCGAGCCGTTGACACCTTCCCGTTCTAGCCATTTTTTAAGCATTTCGATCACCCTGCTTGCCTCGTATGCCGTGAGCTGGGACAGGTTGTCGTGCGTGGTGACGTGGAAGAGGTAGGTATTCAGGGCGGCAGCGTCGCCATGTTCGATTGCGCCGGCAACGTACAGCTTGTGCCACAGCGCGTGAATCAGTCCGCGCTGGCCCGGCGATGAGGGGCGCCAGCCCTTGGCTCGGAACAGGGCGATCAAGTCGGCAGCCTGCTGAGGGGTGAGGTCGGCGGCCGAGTCGAGATGATAACGTTGTCGCAGGATGCCGCGATAGGTGGTCTCTTTCATTCTCAGGACCTTCTTGGCGATGTGAATCTTGGCCAGGTCGTTTCGGTTCGGCATGGTCGCTCCCAGACTCGTCTAGCTGTATAACGGGGTTGGGTAATCTTGCCTGCGATTGACGAGCAGGTCGAGTGGCCAGATTGTTACCCTTCCGTCGGTTTCGATGACGACCCCGTCCGGTGCGCAGCCGAGAAACCTGCCGTGCGCGCGCTTTCCGCCCAGATCCAGCGACAGGGATGTGCCGATTTCGGTGTTGCTGCAGAGCTCTTGGAATTGTTTCTCCGTCATGGATGCTCCTCGCACGGGCTACACTTCTTTCCCGCGTCTTTTTTCTTCCATCATATCATTTATCGTCTATTGACTTCTGCCCTGCCACTCTCATGTCCCTTAGCGCCGCGGGTCGGCTTTGGAGCGCTGAGCGTGTCGCCTGCAAAGTGTCACCGGTGTTAAAATGGAGTCGTCGCAGAGAAGCGGCAGAGAAGTCTTCACGTCAAGGAAAGGAGACGTGTCATGGCGGAAGCGAAGATAGTGTTTAACGGGGTCAAGGCCGTGGCCATCCCCGTGGTGGATGAAACCCGTGCCAACCGATTTTATGGCGAAACCCTCGGTTTGCCGGTTGCTGTTGAGGCCGGAGAAGCTTGCGGTTATCTCCTCGGCGGGACGATCCTGATGCTCAAAACCGACTGGTATGCACCGCCCAGCGACGAGCCGAGTCCGCGGATCACCCTTATCGTGGATGATGCCCGGGGAAGCGCGAAGCGGCTCGTGGAATTGGGTGTGGTGATTGCCGATGCCCCAGAGTCTGACGCGAATGGCTACGTGGGCAGTTTCCTCGATAGCGAGGGTAACAAGCTCTGGTTCTGCTCCTACGTTTGATGAGCTCGAGTAGGGGGTGCAGGTGCCTTAGTATTTGAGCCGGCAATAAAAAATGGCGGCTCAATGGCCGCCCTTTTGTCTGCTTACTTGCCCCACTTGTCGCGGATGCGTTTGACAGCATCTTTGACGTTTTCCTTGTCTCCAAAGGCGCTGAGGCGGAAGTAGCCTTCGCCACTCGGGCCGAAGCCTGAGCCGGGGGTGCCGACCACGTGGCATTCGTTCAGCAGCTTGTCGAAGAAGTCCCAGCTGCTCATCCCCTCGGGGGTTTTGAGCCAGATATACGGTGCGTTCACCCCGCCGAAGCAGGTGATGCCGGCTTCGCTGAGACCTTCGCGGATGATGCGTGCGTTATCCATGTAGTAGTCGATGACGTCCTTGACTTGCGCCCAGCCCTCGTCGGAGTAGACTGCAGCGGCCGCCTTCTGTACCGGGTAGGAGGCGCCGTTGAACTTGGTCGAGGTGCGGCGGCTCCAGAGTTTGTTGAAGCTGTACTTCTCCCCCTTGGCGGTGGTGCCCATCAGTTCCTCGGGAACCACGATGAAGCCGCAGCGCACCCCGGTGAAACCGGCGGTCTTGGAGAAGGAGCGGATTTCGATGGCGCATTCCTTGGCCCCTTCGATTTCATAGATCGAGTGCGGGATGTCGGCTTCGGTGATAAATGCTTCGTAAGCGGCATCAAAAAGAATCACCGCGTCGTTTGCGCGCGCGTAATCGACCCATTCCATGAGCTGTGCCTTGGTGGCGACGGTGCCGGTCGGATTGTTCGGGAAGCAGAGGTAGATGATGTCGACTTTTTCCTTCGGCAGTTCGGGGGCGAAGTTATTGGCCTCGGTGGCCGGCATGTAAACGATCCCTTCGTAGTACCCCTTGTCGTTGGCCTCGCCGGTGCGACCGGTCATCACGTTGGTGTCGTTGTAAACCGGGTAGACCGGGTCGCCGATGGCGACGGTGTTGCCGAGGTCGAAGATGTCGAGCAGGTTGGCGCTGTCACACTTGGAACCATCCGAGATGAAGATCTCGCTGGTTTTGAGTTCAACGCCGAGCGGTTTGTAGGCCTTCTCGGCGACCACCTCGGCGAGCCAAGAATAGCCCTGCTCGGGACCGTAGCCATGGAAGGTCTCGCCCTTTCAGAGGTCGTCGACCCCCTCGTGGAAGGCCTTGAGCACTGCCGGGACCAGCGGCCGGGTGACGTCACCGATGCCGAGACGGATCACGCTTGCACCGGGGTGGGCGTCGGTGAACGCCTTGACGCGTCGGCCGATCTCGGGGAACAGGTAGCCGGCTTGGAGCTTGAGGTAGTTGTCGTTGATTCTTGCCATGTCTTTCCTCCGTCGGGGTGCGGCTTTTTTTCACCACTACTGCGTCAGGCTGCGTTCCCACTGTGCTCGACGTAGCGCTGCTACGCCTGCGCCGTGATCACTTGCCTTCCTTGTCCTGGCAAAAAATAGCTCGCCCCTAATTGGGTTCTTAGTTTGATAAAGGCGACCCTGATGAGGGTCGCCTTTGTTTTTGTTTATATGGTTTAGCGGTGCTTTACTTTAGTCCGAGGACGTCCTGCATGTCGAACAGCCCTTTATTCTTGTCGCCTAGCCAGGTGGCGGCGCGGACCGCCCCGCGTGCGAACATGGTGCGGCTCATGGCGCGGTGGCTGATCTCGATGCGCTCCCCCATGCCGATGAAGTAGGCGGTGTGCTCGCCGACGATGTCGCCACCACGTACCGTCTGCATGCCGATCTCCTGCTTGGTACGCTCACCGCACATCCCCTGGCGATGGAAGTTGGCCACCTCGTCGTAGTTGCGCCCCAAGGCATCGGCGGCAACCTCACCCATGCGCACCGCGGTGCCGCTCGGGGAGTCTTTTTTCTTGTTGTGATGCAGTTCGACGATCTCGACGTCGAAGTCGTCACCGAGCGCTTTGGCGGTTTCCTGGATCAGCTTGAAGCAGAGGTTGACGCCGACGCTCATGTTGGGCGCCATGACGATGGCGATCTCCTTGGCGGCTTCCTCGATGACCTGCTTTTGGCTGGCGGTCAGACCGGTGGTGCCGATGACGACCTTTTTGCCCAGTTTGCGGCAGGTCTCGACATTGGCCAGGGTGACCTCGGGGAGGGTAAAGTCGATCAGCACCTCGGCGTCCGCTAGTGCCTGCTCGAGGGAGTCGGTGATCTTAACCCCGAGTCCGCCACCGCTGGCGACGTTGCCGGCATCCATGTCGAGTAGGGGGTGACCGGGGCGTTCGAGGGCACCGCCAAGGGCCAGACCGTCGGCCTCACGAATTGCGGTGATGATTTCTCCGCCCATGCGCCCTGCGGCGCCGGTAACTGCTACTTTTGTCATTCTTCGTCTCCGCGGCCAGGCCGTCAGTGGTTCAGTTGCGAAAATCAGATCAGGTTGTATTTCTTGAGCACAACCTTGAGCTTTTCCAGGGTGGTGTCCCCCATGTCGACCAGCGGCAGGCGTACGTGAGATTCGTTTTTCCCCATCAGGGCGAGGCTGGTCTTGACCGGTACCGGGTTGCTCTCGATGAACATCGCGGTGTGGAATTCGAGCAGCTCCAGGTGCAGTTTGCGCGCGGTGGCGTAGTCGCCATCCTGGGTGGCCTTGACCATCGCCTTGACCCGATCCGGGATGACGTTGGCCGAAACCGAGATGACCCCGGTAGCGCCGCAGGCCATCATCGGGAAGGTCAGGAAGTCGTCGCCGGAGATGACGTCGATCTTGTCGCCCGCCTTGGCGAGTATCTCGCTCACCTGGGTGAGGCTGCCCGAGGCTTCCTTGATGGCGACGATGTTGTCGAATTCGGCCAGTCGCGCGGTAGTGTCGCTGGTGATATTGATGCCGGTCCGTCCCGGGACGTTGTAGAGCACCTGGGGAATGGTCACCGCCTCGGCGATCGCCTTGTAGTGCTGGTAGACCCCCTCCTGGGAGGGCTTGTTGTAGTAGGGGCAGACCAGCAGCAGGCCGTCTGCGCCCATCGCCTTGGCACCCTGCGAGAGGTGGATCGCTTCCTTGGTGTTGTTGGCACCGGTGCCGGCAATGACCGGGATCCGCTTGTTGACCTGTTCGATGCAGACCTCGATCACCCGTGCGTGCTCGTCGAAGTCGAGGGTTGCCGATTCACCGGTGGTACCGCACGGAACGATCACGTCGGTACCGTTTTCGATCTGGAATTCGATCAGTTGGCGATAGCGCTCTTCGTCAAATTGCCCCGCATCGTTGAACGGGGTGACAATGGCAACCATGGATCCTTGAAACATGGCTCACTCCTTAGGTAAAAATAAGCGTATTTTTAAAGTGTTAAATGTTGTCAGTAGACGGTATACAACACTGTTTCCGCGTCAAAAGAAGACATTGGTAACATACCTGTTGTGTGTTGTCAAAGAGGCTCAGCGCCCTTCCCTGGGGGTGACGACGATTTCTTCCGAGAGGGCACTGTAAACTTCCTGTTCACCGACCAGCAGCACCGATCGCACGGCGTAGCGCAGGGGGGTATCGTTGGTGACTCCGAGATCCTCGAAGCGGGTGCCGGCGACGAGGTTTTGCTGCAGCGGTTGTTGCGGAAAGGGTTTGTTGCCTTCGCTCCGGTAGACATGATAGCCGAGGAGGTTGCAATCGGCACCCGGAACCGCCGCTTCATCCCAGCTCAGGCGCACCAGGCGATCGAGTCCTTCCCCCTTGAGATTCGCGGGGGGGAGCGGCGGCTGCTGCGCGACCACGTCGAGAGTCGCAAGTGCACCCTGGCGCTTGTCGCCGGTCTCCGCGATCACATGGTAGCGATAAGCGCGTTGCGGAGTAATGCCGTCGTTGGAGACCAGGAACAGATCGCCCGAACGCTGAGCGTTCTGTAGATACTCGAGGTCGACATAGAGCACCTGCTGCGAAGTGTCGCGGCAGGTCGCACATGGGGTGTCACTGTCGAAGTCCATGCGTCGTACCTCGAATCCGAGCAGGTTCGTCAACGGGCTGTCGTCCTGGTTGCGGGTGGGGGCATTCCATGAGAGCAGGAAGCCGTCTCCACGCTGCTGGGCTTTGAAGTTGTCCGGGGCGGCTGGCAGCTTGGCGCCCAGCGGTACGAGCGGCCCCTTGTGGCCACAGCCTACAAGGAAGCTCAGGAGCAACAACGTGGTCAGCAGGCGCATCGCTTGTCTCACTTGACTGTGGACTCGGTGCGGGCCCGGGCGATTTCTCGTTCCACCGCATCGCGGGCCGTGCCGCCGGTGGCGCGGCGGGCGTTGACCGAGGCTTCGAGGGTGACGTAATCGTAGATGTCATCCTCGATCAGCTCGGAGAAGCTGCGGAACTCTTCAAGGGTGAGCTCGGGGATGTCTTTGCCGTTTTCGACGCAGTAGCGCACGGTCTTGCCGACCACTTCGTGGGCCTGACGGAAAGGGAGCCCCTTGCGTACGCAGTAGTCGGCGACGTCGGTCGCGGTTGAGAAACCGCGTGCGGCGGCGATGCGCATGTTGTCGGCGCGCACCTTCATCTCGGCGATCATGTCGGCAAAGATTTTCAGGCTCCCCTTGACCGTGTCGATGGTGTCGAACAGCGGTTCCTTGTCCTCCTGCATGTCCTTGTTGTAGGCCAGCGGCAGTGACTTCATCAGGGTCAAGAGCGAGATCAGGTTGCCGTAAACCCGGCCGGTCTTGCCGCGCACCAGCTCGGGGACGTCGGGGTTTTTCTTTTGCGGCATGATCGAGCTGCCGGTGCAGAAGGCGTCGGTGAGCTCGATGAAGCTGAAGTCGGCCGAGGACCAGAGGATCAGCTCCTCGGAGAGGCGCGACAGGTGCATCATCAGGATGGAGGCGAAGCTGCAGAACTCGATGGCGAAGTCGCGGTCCGACACCGAGTCGAGGCTGTTGCGGGTGACGCCGTCGAAGCCGAGCTGCTCGGCGACCCACTCACGATCGATGGGGAAGGTGGTTCCAGCCAGCGCACCGGCGCCGAGCGGCATGACGTTGAAGCGCTTGCGCAGGTCGCTGAGGCGCGAGGCGTCGCGCGCGATCATCTCCCGGTAGGCGAGCATGTGATGGCTGTAGAGCACCGGCTGTGCGGTCTGCAGGTGGGTGTAGCCCGGCATGATCACCTCGAGGTTAGTCTCGGCCTGGGCGATCAGCGCATCTTCCAGCTTGGCGAGGTAGCCGAGGGTGGTGTCGATCTCGTCGCGCAGGTAGAGGCGGATGTCGACCGCGACCTGATCGTTGCGGCTGCGTCCTGTGTGGAGCTTGCCGCCGACCGCGCCGATGCGCTCGATCAGTCGTGACTCGATGTTCATGTGGATATCTTCGAGGGCTACCGAAAATTCGACCTTGTCGGCCTCGATATCGGCGAGGATCGTGTCCAGCCCGGCGATGATCTGCTGTGCCTCCTCAACGGCAATGATCCCCTGACGGCCGAGCATCTCGGCGTGCGCCTTCGACCCTTGAATGTCGTAACGGTAGAGGCGCTGGTCGAATGTGATCGAGGCGGTGAACTCCTCGACGAACTTGTCGGTCGGCTGGGTGAAACGTCCGCCCCAGAGTTTTTCCTTACTCATGGTGTCTGCTCCGTAAAACCGTGAATGCCCCGGGAAAGATGAAACAGGTATTATGCCACTGCGTACGGCTGATTTAAAGGGTTTTTCCTGGGAGGGGCGTCAGGAGGTGCTGTGGCTGTCGCCGAGGGTTTCGCTGTCGATCCTCTGCCATCCGTTTGCAGTGTCGGGTCGGTAGATGCTGTGAATCTTGGTCGGGGTGCGGGTGGTGCGCGGATCGAGCTCGTGGAACAGCGGCAGGTTGAAGTAGAAGAGACGTGTCTGCGTGCCGAAGCGCAGCCTGCAGACCGGCAGGCCGTCGAAGTCGTCACTGACGAACTCGGGATAGTCCACCGGACCGAGCTTGTGGCTCTTGTGCATGATGAGCGAGGAGTAACCGAAGGTCGACTCTCCTTGGCTGGCGAGACCCTCAGTTTGGTCGGAGACGTTGCAGAAGGCCGTGACCGTGTCGCGCACCCCCGGGGTGTAGGCGAGATACTCGCCGTAGAAGCCGTTGATCACGTCGCGGAAGGAGTTGTGTTCGGGCTTGGGGTTGCACTCGAGGACCGTGAGCAGGTCGAGGCGCTGGCGGGTGCTGAAAAAGAGCTCGTCGGCCTTCTCGATCACCGCGTTGATGTTCGAGTGGTAGAGGTCACGGTAGATGTAGTCGAGGCAGATCATGGTCATGAAGTTAAAGCCGATCGGTGTGCAGCGAAACAGCGGGAAGACCTTGCCGCGATAGAGGTCGTGGAAGGGGTCGATGGTCTCTTCGCCGAAGAAGGGGTGGCTCTTGGCCATTACGAACACCCGCAATTGGCCCTCGCTCTCCTTGATGGCCGTTACCGCCCAGTTGGTCGGTACCTGGTCGATATCGCCGGCGTCCATGTCCTCAAGCAACGAGGCAAGCGCTTCCCGGTTATCTTCTCTGTAGCGTTCCAGCACCTGTCGGTACTCGGTGAGTTGTACGTGTTCGACGCCGAACATGGTCACGGTGTTGTTGCGGAAGCGTTCGTGGATAAAGTCGAGCGTCTCCTCGACCCTGGCGGCTGGTACGGCTGCTTCTGGCAGGGCCAGGAAGTGAAGTTTTTTCAGGTTGCCGGGCCCCGGCGACCAGCTCGAGGATCGAGCGGATTCGCAGCCACTGGGTCTGGGGGTCGAGCAGTTTGCAGGCGTGGTTGTGGAGGCCCAGCCGGGTGGGGATCTGGCAGAGCAGGTAGTGCTGGTGATGGCCGCGAGTAAATTCTAGGTTCAGTGGTTTTTCGACGATCTTGTACAACCTCTCAGCCCTTTCTTGGTCGTTACAGCTGGTGGTCGGGTATCTCTTCGGCGACGTCGTCCGGCAGCGGGGTTGCTCCCCAGTTCAGTTCGGGGAAGACCTTGGCGAGGATGTGCCGGCAGCCCGGCGGCAGACTCATCTTTGGCAGGCTGGGAGCCGGAACCCACAACGCTTCGGTGCACTCCTCGCCGTTGGGGTGCAGCTCGAAGCTTGTCGGGGTGCAGCGGTAGTAGAGGATCACGTAGTGGTCGCCCCGGCTGCCGACGGCAAGGTGTTCGAAGACGTCGATCAGCCCCTCGATCTGCACCTCCAGGCCGACCTCTTCGCGCACCTCGCGGTGCAGGGCCGCACTGATCGCCTCGCCGTGGTCGATATTGCCCCCCGGCATCACCCACTGGCTGCAAAACGGTTCGATGCAGCGCCGCGTCAGCAGGACGCGCTGCTGCCGGTCGATAATGCAGGCGACCACGGAGGTCTTGATTGCTTGTTTGGTAAATTCCATAGGCGACGTGGGACGGTCTCTTCGTCCGATCCCGGAATCAGGTTGCGCTGCGCAGTCTCGGCTTGCCCTTGCTGAGTGCGGACAAGAAACGCTGGTTGAGAGACGGTCAGTTCAGGGCCTGGGTTCAAGCCAGAGGCGACCCTGATATTTTACCCTGTTTTTGTGAGGATTTTTTTACGGAAGGTATTTACTGCGGATAGTCAGGCGGGCTGAAAGTAATGACGGGAGCCTTGGCGAGGCTCCCGTCGGTTGCGGTCGATCTATTTCTTTGCTTCGCGCTGCATCGCGGCGATGCGCAGGCGCAGGGCGTTGAGCTTGATGAATCCTTCGGCATCGGCCTGATTGTAGACCTCGTCCGCTTCGAAGGTGGCGAAGTCGACGTTGAACAGGCTGTCGGTCGCCGAATCACGCCCGACCACGCGGCAGTGCCCCTTGTAGAGCTTGATGCGGGCCTTGCCGTTGACGGTCTGCTGGGTCTGGTCGATCATCGCCTGCAGGGCGATCCGTTCAGGGGCGAACCAGAAGCCGTTGTAGACCATGCTGGCGTAACGCGGGATCAGGGAGTCGCGCAGGTGCATGACTTCGCGGTCCATGGTGATCGACTCGACGGCGCGGTGCGCCTCCTCGAGAATGGTGCCGCCCGGGGTCTCGTAGACGCCGCGGCTCTTCATGCCGACGAAGCGGTTCTCCATCAAGTCGATGCGGCCGATACCGTGCTTGCCGCCGAGCTGGTTGAGCTTCTCCATCAGCTTGGCTGGCGAGAGGCGCTCGCCGTTGACCGCGACCGCGTCGCCCTTCTCGAAGTCGATCTCGACGTACTCAGGGGTGTCGGGCGCGTCCTCGGGACGTACAGTGAGTACGTACATCTCCTCCGGTGCCTCGGTCCAGGGATTTTCGAGGACATCGCCTTCAAACGAGATGTGCAGCAGGTTGCGGTCGGAACTCCAGGGGAACTTCTTGCTGGTCGGTACCGGGATGCCATGCTTCTTGGCGTAGGCCTCCAGCGCGGTGCGGCTGTTCAGGTCCCATTCGCGCCACGGCGCGATGACCTTGACCGCGGGGTCGAAGTGGTAGTAGGAGATCTCGAAGCGGACCTGGTCGTTCCCTTTGCCGGTGGCGCCGTGGGAGACCGCGTCGGCGCCCTCCTTGGCGGCGATTTCCATCTGCGCCTTGGAGATCAGTGGACGGGCGATCGAGGTGCCGAGAAAGTAGCGCCCCTCGTAGATGGCATTGGCGCGGAACATCGGGAATACGAAGTCGCGCGCAAACTCCTCGCGCAAATCGAGGATATGGCAGGCGCTGGCGCCGGTGTCCTTGGCTTTTTTCGGGATGCCGTCGAGTTCTTCCCCCTGGCCGAGGTCGGCCGAGAAGGCGACGACTTCACAGTCGTACTCTTCGACCAGCCACTTGAGGATGATCGAGGTGTCGAGGCCTCCGGAATAGGCGAGGACCGCTTTTTTTACAGAACCGGTTTTGCTCATGGGTTGTTCTCCTTGTTCGTAAGCTTGCTAAACGGGCAACACGCCCGCCGGTTAGCAGGATATGTTTCGCCAAGCATGGCGAAAGCCCGCCGTGCTAGCGGCGGGCTGTTGAGTTGTTTCGTGACGCTGGCCTCAACAGGGCTTTAGTCTTTGATCACCCAGGTGCCGGCGATCAGGTCGTGCAGGCCACGTTTCTCCTTGTGAAAGGCGACCATAATAAAGCCGATGCCGAGGATGAACGCCGAAATCCACTTGCCGACGGTTTCGCGCAGGATGGCGCGCAGCCAGCCGACCTTGCCGTTTTCGCTGACCACCCGGATGCCACAGACCTTCTTGCCAAGAGTCTGTCCGGAGATGGCGGTCGGTACAATGTAGTAGAGCAGGCCGAGCAGGTTGACCAGCGCACCGTACATCATCATGCGTTGCTGGATTTCCATGGCTTCGGCCATGAACTGCTGCATGTAGGCCGGGTCGTCGCTCGGGAAGCCGCCCATCTGCATCTGCATCATGGAGCCATACATGCCGATAAACTCGTTGAAAATCAAGAAGTAGAAGGGGATGCCCAGAACCACCATCAGTACCAGACTGTCGACGAAGTTGGCGGCGACGCGGATCCAGAAGCCACCCTTGTCCGCCTTGTGGACGGAGAAGCTGGCGGTTGCTGTCGACTCAAAGCCGAATTCCTCGTCCTCTACCTCGGTGGCCTGGTGGCGCTTTTGCCACTTGGCGTAGACAATGCCGCAGCCGGTGCAATGATCCCCCTTGGGTTGAGCCAGACCACACGCGGGGCAGTCCATGTTCTCAACCGGGGCCTGGGGCTGCGAGATGGAGGCCCCCTGGGTGTGGCTGAAAAAGAAGGTGCCGTTACATTCGGGGCACTCCACCTGGCAGTCTCCCGGGGGGATCCATGCCTGGTTGACGTCCTTGGCGTATTGGCAGTGTGGGCAGGTGATCAGCATACAACCTCCAGAATGAGTGCTCCGCTTAACGCATCAGGGTTGCCATGATGGCTTTTTGTACGTGCAGACGGTTTTCGGCCTCGTCGAACACGATCGACTGGGGCGATTCGATGACTTCGTCGGTGATCTCTTCGCCGCGGTGCGCAGGCAGGCAGTGCAGGACCACCGCGTCGCTGGCGGCAAGGTCGAGGACTTCGCGGTTGAGCTGGTAGCCGGCGAAAGCTTTTTCGCGTTCCTGCTGCTCCTGTTCCTGCCCCATGCTCGCCCAGACGTCGGTATTGAGGACCTGTGCGCCCTTGGCGGCCTCGCGTGGGTCGTGGGTATAGAGGATCTCGGCCCCGGCCTGGCGCGCGCGTTCCATGACCTTGGCATCCGGCGTGTATCCTTCCGGCGTGGCGATCTGCAGCTTGAAGCCAAAGATCGCGGCGGCGTTGATCCAGCTGTTGGCCATGTTGTTGCCGTCGCCGATCCAGCAGTAGGTCAGGTCGCGGTAATCTGGCTTGTGCTCGCTAACCGTGAACAGGTCGGCCATCACCTGGCAGGGGTGGTACATGTCGGTGAGGCCGTTGATGATCGGGATCTCGGACCACTCGGCCAGCTCCTCGACCGAAGCCTGCGAATAGGTGCGGATCATGATGCCGTCACAGTAGCGCGACATCACGCGGCCGGTGTCCTTGATCGGTTCGCCGCGGCCGAGCTGGGTGGTGCCCGAATGCAGGAACAGCGCGTGGCCGCCGAGTTGGACCATGCCGACCTCGAAAGAGATCCGGGTACGGGTCGAGCTCTTCTCGAAAATCATCGCCAACGTCTTACCTGCCAGCAGCGGGTGGGCTTCACCCCGCTTTTGCTTCGCCTTGAGCTCGCGGGTCAGCGTAAAAATATCTTCAAGCGCCTCGCGTGACCAGTCGCTGAGGCAAAGGAAGTCCTGTTGGGACATGGGTGTTCTCCTTTATCGGACAGTCGATCCTGCCAAACCTTCATAAA